>JBITAB010000075.1:0-15376 GCA_044439825.1 Phycisphaerales bacterium JB064
AGCGTGGGCAGGGGGACGGCCATGGCGGCGGGCGGCTCGTGCTCGATGTGCATCGACCCGACGTAGAACGACACGCGGTGAAGCAGGTGCACGGGCTCGGTGTTCTTAAGGCTCTGTGGCGGGGTGTGGTGCCACAGGATGGGCTTGGCCAGCACGTCCGGGATACGCCAGCGGCGGATGAGGGCTCGGGCCATATCGACGTGCGTGTAGGTGTAGTGGTAGCTCTCGGCCTTGAAGCAGCGCGAGGGGGGCTCGTTGGCCGGGCAGGTCTGGTCGTAGGCCTCTGCGCCGATGAGCGTGCGCACGAGCGGCACGCCCGAGTCGAGCATCAGCCCGATGAGGAAGGCCTCTGCGTAGAGGTTTGGCTTGATGGCCTCGATCAGCTTGGCGGCGAAGCACGCGCGAAGCAGGCTCTTGCCCCACATGATGCGGCCGAAGCGGCGCTCGCCACCCGCGTCGATTGCGCGGCTCATGTAGAAGCCCAGGGCCAGGGCGCGGATGCGGTTGATGCCCAGCAGCACGCAGGCACGCTCAAGTGTTGTAACCGGCTCGCGCTGGGCGAAGTAGGCCGAGTTGGCCATGCGCAGCAGGCGGCCGCTCAGGGCGGTGTCGTTGCGGATGATGTCGGCGAAGTCGGCCAGCCCGGCATCGGGATCGCTGACGAGTTCGAGCAGCCGTGCGGCAACCTCGGGCTGGGTCTCGACGACCATCGCGTCGAGCTTTCGCATGAGCAGGTCGGTGACGGCCTCGGCCTCGGCGCTGCTCAGGTTGGCACGGACCTTTGTTGCCATACGGATACCCCAGTACGTGCCCGTTGCGGGCCCGGCCAGTTGAGCATCGGACAGGCCATGGGGGTCACTTCTCGCTTCGGGCGGCAAGGAGGGCGGGTTGTAGGGGTTGTGCGTTTGGAGTTGATTCCGCCATCATCACCCAGGCCCCATACCCCGCTGGCGAGTGAGATGGGCCTAGGCGGAGCTATCGGACTCATGGAGCTAAAGGGCAGCGAAGCGAATGCTCAGGGCTGCAGACGCGTGTACTGCCAGCGGGCCTTGGGTTCGGGCCGTGTCCAGCGGGCGCGGTCGTGCATGCGGGCGGGGCTGCCGACCCAGAGTTCGACTTCGGAGGCCACGATGCGGTAGCCGCCCCAGTGGGGTGGGCGGGGGATGTCCAGGTTGGCGTCGGAGGGCGGGGGATTCTTGGGATCGATGCCGAAGCGGCTGAGCGTGTGCAGCAGGTTGTCGAGCAACGCTTCGCGTGAGCCCACGGGCTGGCTCTGGTTGCTGGCCCAGGCGCCGATGCGCTTCTCCCAGGTGCGCGAGGCGAAGTAGGCGTCGCTCTCGGCCGCCGGCAGCGGCGCGACGATGCCTCGCACGCGGGCCTGGCGATCGAGGGCGTCCCAGTGGAAGCTCGCGGCCACGTGCTGGTTGGCGGCCATCTCGTGGCCCTTGGTGCTGTGGCTGTTGGTGAAGAACCAGATCGATCCTTCCTTGAGGTCGACACCCCGGCAGAGCACGATGCGGACGTTGGGCTCGCCCTTGTCGTTTGCTGTCGCCAAGGCCATGGCATTGGGGTTGGGCTGAACGCGGTTATGGCGTGCGTGGTCGAGCCAGTCCTTGAAGAGCGGGAAGGGATCGCTGGGCAGCGAGTCTGGCAGGTGCTCGTCGTGCGTGGTGCTGTACGCGTGGATGGCGTCGAGCGGGCCCGAGAGATGCTGCGTCGAGGGCCTCTTGTCGCTTGCTGGCGGTGTATCGGGAAGGTTCTGCTGGCTGCCTTCTTGCCCTGTGGTCATGGTTGATGGTACCCTGCCTGTTCGAGCCATTTGCCGGCCGAAAGGCCGACACCAGGGGTAGGTAGCGCATGGATGCAGGCGGCCAGGAGAGGCAGGGATTTCGCAAGGGAGGCGGTGGCGCCGATCGTTCGCCCCCGGCCCTGGACCTCAGCCGCATCTATGACAAGCTGCCCCCGCACGCGCCCGAGGCCGAGATGGCCCTGCTGGGCTCGGTGATCCTCGACCCCTACACGCTGGCGGACATCCTGCCGCTGGTCTCCACGCCCGAAGACTTCTATCGCCAGAGCAACGCGACGGTGTTCCGCGTGCTCAAGGAGGTCTACGAGCGCGAGCCGCGGGCCGACCTCAATGTCGTGGCCGACCGGCTGCGTGAGCGCAACGAGCTCGAGGCCATCGGCGGGGCTGCGTATCTGGCGAGCCTGGCCGAGGCTGTGAGCACCCCCACCAACGCGGGGATGTACGCCAAGATCGTGCAGACCAAGAGCCGCCTGCGCAAGCTGATCGCCGCGGCCAACCAGATCGTGCACGAGGCGATGCACGCCGGCCAGGACGAACCCGAGGAGGCGCGCCAGCTCATCGACCGCGCCGAGCAGGCCATCTTCGAGATCGCCGACGACGACCAGTCGGCCGACATCCAGAAGCTCGAAGAGCTACTCCGCGCCGAGTTCGAGCGCATCGCCGACCGTGACAGCGGGGCGCTCACCGGCCTGCACACGGGCTTTGTCGATCTCGACGAGCCCCTGAGCGGCTTGCAGGACGGCGAGATGATCATCATCGCGGCCCGCCCCTCGATGGGTAAGACGGCGCTCGCGTTGAACCTCGCCGAGCAGATCGCCATGGGCGGGTCGACGCCCTTCGCGCCGGCCGGCGACGAGCGCGTGCCCGTGGGCATCTTCAGCCTGGAGATGAGCAAGAGCAGCCTGGTGCAGCGCCTTATCAGTGCGTACTCGGGCGTGGACAGCCACAAGCTGCGTACGGGCGGCTTCAGCCAGGACGACCTGGTCAACCGCATCCGCCCGGCGTGCGAGGCGTTGGAGCGTGCCCCGCTCTACATCGATGATTCGCCGGCCCTGAGCGTCACCGCCTTGCGTGCACGGGCCCGCCGCATGAAGCAGCGCTTCGGCATCCGATGCATCGTCATCGACTATTTGCAGCTGCTCACCAGCCCCGGCGCCGGGCGAGAGAGCCGGCAGGTGGAAGTGAGCTCGATCAGCCGCGGCATCAAGGCCCTGGCCCGCGAGCTGAGCGTTCCGGTGATCTGCCTCGCGCAGCTCAACCGTGGCAGCGAGCAGCGCGAGGGTAACCGCCCTCGCATGAGCGACCTGCGCGAGTCGGGCAGCATCGAGCAGGACGCCGACGTCGTGCTGCTGCTGCACCGCGAGGCGTATTACCACCTGAGCGACCCGGCCTGGATGGAAGAGAACGAGGAGCGCGTCAACGAGGCCGAGCTTATCATCGCCAAGCAGCGTAACGGGCCCACGGGCATCGTGAAGCTGGTGTGGGACAACCACACGACGCGATTCAAGAACCGCGCGGGCTATGCACGCAGCGACACCTGGGCGCGCGACGAGCCGAGCGGGTCATTCGAGCCCAAGCCAACCGGGGGCACTGGCACGAACGGCGGCGGCATGGGCTCGGCCTTTGGCCACCGCGCACCAACGGCCGACCGCGCCCAGGACAACAGGCCCTTCGACGAACGCGTCGATCATGGGCGCGATGGCGATGGCGCAGAGTACCTGGAGCCAGACGACGAGACCCCGCCGTGGTAAGCGTCCGCTTGGCCCGTGCATGAACATTAATTTATTGGGAAAAACACCCAGTGCAACTCGGGAGATCGCGTAGCATGCGCGATGGGCAATGTACTCGTTATCTCTGACGATCCTCTCGCTCGGGTCTTCGTTGCCCGGATGCTTTCGGTCGGTGACTTCTCGGTTTCGGCGGTCGAACCGGACGAGATCGAGCACGTCTCGCCGGTAGACCTTTCGGCCGACGGGTCGGCAATGATCGTGGATTGCAGGCTCGGAGGAAAGGCCAGCGTTGCGGCCCTCCTTCGGCTTCGCGCCAGAGGGCGTCATGCCAATGTGCCTCTCTTTTTGCTCGGGCATAGGGCCGAGTCTTCAATGTCTGCGTTGGCTTCCAAGCTGTCGGCCACCGACACCCTTGACCTCACCAAAGACGAGTCATTGGAAAAGGCGGCCGCGCAGATCGTGCGAGCCGTTCGCGAGGCGACGAAGCCGCGACCACGTGCATCAACGGTTGCGGGCACGGCCCAGCACCAGCCTTCGGCGAAGCTCGCCTGGCACGGTTTATATGACGACAGCGGGCTCTTGGAGCAGGAGACCCAGGCTTCGGGCAAGCCCGAGGTCACCGCGTTCGAGCGAGCCACGCCAGAGCCTCTGGAGCGTCGGCTTTCGCGCGACGAGACGCGCGAGCGTCTGGAGGCGTATTCGGAAGCCAAGCCCCTGAAACCCACGGTGCAGATGGCCCTCAAGCTCGCACGAGACTCCTCCGCCACGGTGGAAGACTTGGCACGAGTCATCAAGCAGGATCAGGCTTTGGCGGCCCGTGTTCTTCAACTCGCCAACAGCAGCCTGCACCGACGGGGCGCCCCAACCCGCACGATCGAGCAGGCCATTATCCGTCTGGGCATGGGCGTGCTCCGCGAGACGATCTCGAGCACGGCGGTGCTGGATCAATTCTCCACTTCCGAGGGCGTGCTTAACATACAAATGTTGTGGGAGCACGGATATGCAGTAGGCATGCTTGCGGCTGACCTGACGCGCGTGACGCGGCAGATGTCTTCCGATGACGCGTTCTTGATCGGCCTGATGCACGACATGGGGCGGGCGATCATGGCGGGGCAGATCGGGCAGGACTACCTCGACGCGCTCCTGACGGCACGGCGTTCGGACATACGCCCTTCGCGGGTCGAAAAGGCCTTCTTTGAACTCAACCACGCGGATGTCGCCGATGTGGTCTTCCGTACATGGGACTTCGACGAAGCCGTCACGGCGCCGATCGCCAACCACCACCTCTCCGATCGCAATCTACGACACCTTGCTCCGGTGCATTACAAGCAGACGCGGCTGCTCAAGATGGCCGACAACCTGGCCCACGGCGCTCTGCTGGGTGACAGCGGGAGCGACTGGATCCACATCACCGATCTGAAGCTGGACGGCGCCGCACTGTCGCCTGGCCTCGTACGCACGTGCGTGCAGCGCGCGGCCAAGACGCTCGAAGAGCTTCGGTTGATGCTGGCGAGCGTGCCCGGCGCAACGCCCCCTCACGAGTACGCATGGGTCCTGCGCGAGCAATTGCCCCAGGACATCACGCTGGCCACGGGCACCTCGACGGAGATGGTGGACATTCTTGATCTTCTGGCTTGGCGGTTGGGCGAGACCGATCTCGACGCGTTTGCTCCGGTGGGTGGCCCATACGGCCCTTCGGACGTTCCGGATGTGGTGTTGGCAACGCTCCATACCCCCCAGCAGGTGTCCGAGCTTGCGCACACACTGCAGGCGTACGACCAGAGTGACCGGCGCGTGCCATTGATCGTCTCGCTTGCGGACGAGGAACTCCTCACTGGAAGCACCAGCCTCGTCACCGACCGCCATATCCAGGTGCTTCCCATCGAGTTCAGGGTGGCCTGGGTGATCCGCGCGATCAATGAGCTCTATGGCCGGGAATGAGAATCGGGCCACCCGATCTGGGCCGCCTGGCGGTCGCCATTTCACATCCGAGCATTGGCCATACGGCCACAACGGCCGCCAGCCCCCATGGCAACCGGCCCGGTGACGAGCTGGTTGGCCATGGGGCGGCGGTGGTGCTGTAGAGCATCTGGAGCCAGGCGGCGAGATGCCGCCGTGGTGATGTAGATCGCTCAGGCCGCAAGCTCCGGATGCCTCCAATACCCCAGCGCGCCCAGCACGGTGTCGACCAGGATCGACCCGGGGAAGGGCTTGTGGAGCACGGCGTAGGCCCCATTGTTCATGGCATCGCGATCGACGGTGTCCGGGTCGACGCCGGTCACATAGATGATGGGTGTGCCGGCGATCTCTTCGATCTTGTCGATGCGCTCCTGAACGCTGAAGCCGTTGCCCGCGGGCATGCGGATATCCAGGACCATGACGTCGGGCTCGTGGTGGCGAGCCTTGTCGACGGCCTGGTATCCATCCTGGGCCACGATGACGTTGAAGCCATGCTCCTCGAGCCTGATGCGCATGGCCTGGAGCATCCTGGGATCGTCATCAGCGATCAGAACGGTTTGGTTGGTCATACGAAGAATCCTCCTGGCCCGAACCATCGGGCGTGCGTGCGAACTCGTAGTCATCCGCGTCTTCATCGATGTCCTGCGCGCGGCCGAGCAGCGTCAGCACGAGCGCGGTAAGCACATCACCGTCGTATGGCTTTTGGAGGATCTTGACATTTGGGTCCGAGCGCATGTCGGACTCGTACTTCGAGGCGTTGCCCGTGAGCAACACGATTGGTGTCTGGGCGTGGGCCCGGATGGACCGCACGAGCGCGGGACCGTCGCCCACGGGCATCGACCCGTCGGTGAGCACGATATCGGGCTCGTGCCGCTGGTATTCTGCGAGGCCCTGGGCGCCGGTGTGCGCTACCACGCACCGGCAGCCGATGCTCTCGAGGCGGTACTGCAGGGCGGTGGTCACGCCCGGGTCATCATCGACGATGAGGGCTAATGGTTCAAGCGTCACGGCTGGACTCCTCAAGGTGTGCGTCGATGTCGACCTCGAGTGACCTGGAGATCGCATTCAGGATGTCCGAGGCCTCGAAGGGTTTGGACAGGAAGGCGGCGGCGCCGGTGTCGAGGGCTTGCTGCTTCACGCCCTCCTGGGCGTGGGCGGAAAGGAAGATGACGGGCACTTTGGTCATGCCGGGCAGCCTGCGGATGCGCTCGAAGGCATCGAACCCGCTGATATCGGGCATGCGGATGTCCATCACGATGGCGTCGGGCGTGTGCAGGGCCGCCGCTTCGACACCGGCCAAGCCATTGATGGCGTGGTAGACGGTGTAGCCGTTGGCTTCCAGCCGTGTCATGAGCGCGACGGTGAGTGCGGGCTCGTCGTCAACGATGAGGACTGTGTGCGACATGGGTTTCTCCTCCGAGAGATGGAACGAGCGGCTGCACCTTTTCGAGCGCTTGATCGACGGGCCATTGGCCGAGCACGTTGCACTGCAGGCCGCCGGGCTGATCCGAATCGCCGTTGGTGACCATGCCCCATGGCTGGTTCTTGAGTCGGGTGACCCATCCCTCGGCATCGTCGGACTGCCCGATGACCAGGAAGCCGTTGCCCGATGATGCCGGCACGGTGAGGTCCCATGCCCTGGAGACCGAGCCCAGGTAGGACCGCAATTGATCGGGACGCTCGGCGCAGTGCGGGCAGGTGACTTCGAGCACGGTGATCTTGTCGTGGGAGTCCTGCTTGGCCAGCTTCTTCATGAACCTGGGCAGGATCGCCTCAGGCGTAGCCACGGGGAAGAGGACCGAGAACGTGCTGCCCACGCCCGGCTCGCTCTCGACCTCGACCTTGCCAAGGTTGAGGTGCACGAGCTGGGCCACGATGCTCAGGCCAAGGCCAAAGCCCTTGGCGCCGAAGGTCTCGTAGGTGTTGGCCTGCTTGAAGCGCTCGAACATCGTCTTGACCGAGTCCTTGTCCAGCCCGGAGCCGTGGTCGGTGATCGACACGCGCACCATGTCTTCTTCGTGCGTGACGGCCACGCTGACGGTGGACTGGATAGGCGAGAACTTGATGGCATTGACGACGAGATTGATGATCGCTCGCCGGGACTTGTCGACATCGACGAAGATTGGGGGCATGTCGTGATCGACGTGGCGTTCCAGCGTGATGTGCGCGTTCTTGGCGCGCATCTGGAGCATGGTCCAGATGCCGTCGAGCACCTCGGAGGCGAACACCGGGCGTCGATCGACGCGCAGCGTGCCGGCCTGCAGCTTGCCCGCATCGAGGAAGTCGTCCACGAGCTGGGCAAGGTCGCGCGTTGCGTTGGTGATCTGTCCCAGGAACTCCATGTTCTTCTCGCTGACCGGCCCACCAAGGCCGTCGCGCATGATGGAGGCGAACTCCTGGATGACCGCGAGTGGCGTCCGGAAATCGTGGGCGACGTCCTCGACAAAGCGGTGCGCTGTCTCGGACATTATCTCGAGCCGCCGGCCCTTGACGGCTAGCTCAGAATTGGCCTTCTTGAGCTTGCGAGAGAGCTGTACGGTGGAGCACTCGACCTCGTAGCGGCGAAGGGCCTCGAGGATGGTCTTCCCCAGGGCTTCGCGGTCGACGAAGACTTTTGACTTGCTGATGTAGTCTGCGGCGCCCGCACGCAGCACGGCGGCGGCGGCCTCTTCGTTGCCCGAGGCGGTCGCGATGATGATCGGGCCCAGGTCGACGCGCACGAAATCATTCAGCCAGTCCGTCGCGGTATGGGCGTCGAGCTGGTAATCGCAGATGACAACTGTGGCGCTGTCGTCCTCGGCTTGCATCAGTTGGATCTCGGCCATCGCGTCTGCTGCCGAGTCGTAGAGATGGAAGTCGATGTGCTTGCACACATTCTTGAGTGCAACCCCGACAGATGACTTCATGAGATGAAGATGGTCATCGTTGTCATCGATCAGAATGACGTGCATGTGGTCGTAACGGGCTCGCGTTGGCATAGGTCGCTCCAACTACCACCTCACATCATCGGGATGGAGTACATGTGGCTTGAGGTTCGCGTCATGTTCATCGGCGCGAAGTGCTACGCGGTCGTCACAAACCGAATTCAGCTGTTCTCGATAGATGAATGTGAATTCTGTTATCACTGGGTTTCACGGCATTTTCATGTGCGTCATCGTGCTCTAGAAAAATGTGGACGCGAAAATGCCATGCCCTCAATGGGCTAGGGATTCACCGCACCTTTCCGTAAACATTGAGTGCTAGCGCGTACTCCATGTCCCTTATACGTGCTGCGTGGTGCTGGATTCGAACGCCCGAATGCAAAGTGCAGGAACGCTTCACCAACTCGATCGTCTCGACGAGGACGCAGGCAATCATGGCCGTCAGGCCACGTGATACTGAGGTGCCATCGTCCCCGGTGCTAGCCACCCACACACGAAGCCGGCCCGCGGATCGGCCAGAGCCAGACGGCATACCATGCCCGCCTACCCGGGCGGGTAGCTCAGTTGGCTAGAGCATTCGCCTTACACGCGAAGGGTCCGGGGTTCGAGTCCCCGCCCGCCTATTTTTTCCCGGCGGCCATCGCTCGAAGCGGGGCCCGCATGCCAGACCGGGTGCGAAGACACTGTGAAGATACCCATTGGATCGCGGACGCCGCGGTACGATTGTCTCCATAGCGGAGCCTGGCTGTGCGGGTATCAACTGCTGCGACCATCTTGGGATGTGGGTGTGCGGGCCTGGCCGGGTTCGGTGCCGTCTGGCTGCTGCTGTCGCCAGCCGACCCGGCCGTGGGCCTCACCGAGCCCATCCCAACCGACACCAACGAGCGTCGCGAGCGAGTGACGCGGGCTGCCGAGTACCGGGCTGTTTCGGTGTGGGGCCAGTGGCCATATCGGGCCGAGCTCGATGACCTGGCGACGGGCAGCTTGGGGCGATGGGTCGGGTCTTCGGAGCCGATCTCGCGGGCTCAGCAGGCCCAGGCTCTCGAGTCGCTCTATGACCGCACGCATCGCGCCCCACTCATGATCGCCTCGCTAGCCGAGGCTGCCGGCGTGCCGCTGAGTGGCGAGCAGGCGGCGAGGCTGGTGGATGCCTTGAGCTCGAGGCAGGCCGTCGAGCATCGGTTGGGATGGCGGCTGGACTCGAACGGTGATGGCGCGCTCGACGCGCAGGAACGCCAGGCGATGCGAGAGATCAGCGCCTGGCTGGCCGAGCAGGAATTGCAGGGTGTGTTCGAGGAGTTGGACGCCGACGGCGATGGCCACCCCGATATGGGCAGCGCTGCGATCTTCCTCGATGAGCTGACCGAGGCCGCCCAACGCGCCACGCTGGACGCCGACCTGGACGGCCGCGTCGACGCGACGGAGATGGCGGCGTTCACCAAGCGGTACGAACGCCGCGAGCGCAGCTGCGACCTGAACCTCGACGGCGTAGTTGATGCCCACGATTGGCGGGCGTTCGAGTCGATCGTGGTCGATGATCGGATCCGCTAGGTTGAGACCGTTCGCTCGATCAGCGGCGACGGCGGGCGGCGACGCCGGCGAACAGGCCGAAGGCGGCCAGCGTTGCCGGGGCGGGGATGACATCGACACGCAGGGTGATGGTGCCGCCAACGAAGGCCTCGGCCTCGCCGAAGGTGTCGTCGAAGTCTTCGTAGAGCTCGAAGTAGAGCGAGCCGCTGGAGAGCGAGAGGGCCGAGCTCAGATCGGTCATGGGCGAGGCGTAGCCCATCGAACCGGTCATCTCGTCGCCGAAGCCGGGGTTGATCTCGAACGCCGCGGAGGACGGGGGCAGGGCGGCGTCGGCATCGTCGAAGTGGAAGAGCACGTCGGCCAGGTAGCTATCGCCGATGGTCTCGATGTCCAGGTCGTAGCCGATGGCCAGGACGCTGACGGGCGAGCCGGCGGGCAGGCCAAGGGCGGCGTTGATGTCGAACAGTTCGGCGTAGTTATCCGAATCGCCGAAGCTATCGACCGAGGGGGCGGCCGAGAGGCTGATCTCGAACTCTCGCACGTCGGCGGTAGCCGTGGCGGAGATGGCGAGGGCGGCGCCCAGGGCGAATACGGCGGTGTGCTTGCTCATGGTCGTTCTCTCGTTGCCTGTCTGGTGGTCAGGTATGCTGGTGGTGTGGATGGATGGCGGTGCGTTCGTGCGAGCGGATCAGCGCTCGGGCTCGGTGGCTATTGCGGGCGCGGGGGCGGGCGTGGCCTGGGGACGCCGCATGGCGGTCTCGACGCCCGAGCCCGGCAGTGCGCAGCCGCAGCCGTAGTGCAGGTCGTACCAGTCGCCCAGGGTCATGCGCGTGAAGGTGCGGACGAGGCGCTGCTCGGAGGGGTGCTGGAGTTCGCGTGGCGCCGCTTCGGAAACAGGCTCCAGATCAACGATCTGCTGCTTCCACTGGCGCTCGCCCAGGGTGATGGTGATCTCCAGCGGCAAGAGCAGGTCCTGGCTCCACCAGATCTCGCGGCTGGGCTGGCCTGCCTCTGCCGGCTCGCCGAGGTATTGGTGGAACGTGTGGCCGGCGACCTCGCGCGTCTGCCCGGTCTGCTCGCAGGTCTCGAGCCATTGCATCTCGAAGCCGAGCGCCAGCACGTCGACCCAGTCCCGGGCGACGCCAGCGACGCGCAGGTCGGTGTCTTCATACTCGAGGACCTGGCGTTGCTCAAAGTCGATCATGTAACCGATGGCCCGCTCGGGGAAGCGGGTGTTCTGCGTGAAGAGCCAGGCGTGGCCGAGGGAGGGTGCGTCCAGGCTCAGGGTCGTGGCCGACCGGGTGATGCGCTCTTCCATCTCGAGGGGAGCGACGTCCGACGCGGTGCGTAGCGTGCGCACGACGCGGAACTTGAGCGTGGGCATCGTGGCGATGTCGGCCGGTACTTGTCGGTAGTCGGCGGCGCTCGGCTGGCGACGCTCCAGGCGATCAACCGGCTGCGGGCGAACGCCCTCGAGCACGGCGAGCGCTTCGAGGATGCGCTGGTCTTGCTCGGTGGGCTCAGGGCGGGGCGTGTGTGTTGGCCCGGCCTGGCCCAGCGCGGCAGCCGTCGTGGCGAGCAGGATGGCAAGGGTCGGCAGTCGCATCTGGTATGTGTCTCTTTGGGGTTCGGACCGAAGGCCCGCCGGGGGCTTTCACCCGCGGCGGGTGCGTGCAAGGCGTGTGCGTCTACGCGTATTCGAGGACTCAGTCCGGGGGACGGTTCTCGATGTTGAGGGCCTTGCGCATGACCTGGGCGATGAAGGTGTTCTTGACGGTGCCGCGGATGTCGCCGGCGCCGCGGCCGATGGCGTAGATGGCCACGTCCTCACCCGAGTGGGTCTCGCTGCCGAGCGGGATGGCGGCTTCCTGGAGGTAGTTGGGATCGGTCGGGCCGGCGGGGGGCATGCCGTCCAGGCCTGGGAACATGTCGGTGCGCGGGTTGGCGCGGGTGGCCTCGGCGCGGCGGAAGCCGCCGGGGCCGTTCATGTAGCCCAGGGTGGTGTAAGGGATGCCGTCGGCATCGGTCTGGTCGGCGGCGCCGGCGCTGCCGGTCATGGTGTAGGCCACGTCGAAGATAAAGGTGCGCGGGTCGGCCGACGCCGCGTCATACTCGGCGGTGGTGCTGGTCAGGTCGTAGGCCAGGTCGCCCTGGGGACGCAGCGGGTAGCCCGAGATGTTGAACACGTGGCTGTGGTCGGCGCTGACGATGATCAGCGTGTCACGCAGATTCACCGCGTCGATGGCGGCGGCCACGGCCATGTCGAGGGCCTCGGCATCGTGCAGGCTGCGGTAGGCGTTGGTGGCGTGGTGGGCGTGGTCGATGCGGCCGCTCTCGACCATGAGGAAGAAGCCGCGATCATCGCCGGCCGTCGCGGCGCCGAGCAGTTCGATGGCCTTGCTGGTCATCTCGGCGATGCTGGGCTCGCCGCCGGCGTCGCTGGGGCGGTCCCACTCGTACTCCATGTGGCTGCGCTCGAACAGGCCCAGCACGGGCAGGTCGTCGGCGGTCAGGGCGTCGTGGCCGTCCTGGTTCCAGACGTAGCTGTAGCCGGCGTCCTGGAACTCCTGGCGGAGATCGCGGCCATCGCTGCGGCTGCCGCTGCCACCCTCCTCATCGATGATCGACGAGTCGATGAACTGCGAGCGGCCGCCGCCCATGAGCAGGTCGATGCCGTCGCCGAGACGGGTGTTGTAATCGGCGTCCGAGGGCAGGGCCTGGACGGCGATCTGCGTCTCGAAGTTGCGATCGGTCACGTGCGAGTAGCAGGCGGCCGGGGTGGCGTGGGTGATGCGGGCGGTGCTGATGACGCCGACCTTCATGCCTTCCTGCTTGGCCAGTTCGAGCACGGTCCAGGGGCGCAGGCCGTTGCCGTCGCCGTTGAAGTCACCACGCTCGGTGTCGGGCAGATAGCCGATGACGCCCGAGTTGCACTCTTCGCCGCTCATCATGCTGGTCATGGTGCCGGCCGAATCGGGCACGATGAAGTCGGCGGTGTAGGTGCGGCTGAGGGCGGTGAAGGGCATCTGGTCGACGGTGAGCTGGCCATCGACGCCCACCGAGTAGATGCGGGCGGCGGTGATGGTCGAGACGCCCATGCCGTCACCCACGAAGAAGATGACGTTGCGGGCGCTGCCGATGGGGGCGTTGGTCCCCGGGCGGGTGGTGGTGGTCTTCTGGTTGGTCATCAGCTGGCTCTGGGCCAGGGCCGAGCACGAGACCGCGGCGAGGGCCGCCGTGGCCAGGATGAGCGGACGCTTGATCATGATTGGGCTCCGGTGTGCGCATGGGTCGGTGGAACGCGATGGCATCAACGTAGCCGAACGTGCGAGAACATCTGTCATGTCAAGAGCAAGCTTGCGCGAAGAGTTTGCCGGCGCAATTCCTGCGCTCGGAGATCCATGTACATAGCGCCTCGTAGCGCACCTGCGAGCCGGCATCTCGTCTTTGCGCAAGCGGATATTGAGAGCGCGAGAATGGAAATGCCCCCCGTGCAGACCATGCACGGGGGGCATCACGCGAAGTCTTGGATTGTGTCGTCGCTGGCGGTTTAGCAGCCGGCGTCGAACTCGTTCTGGAAGGCCAGGAAGTCGAACAGGGTCAGGCTGCCGTCGCCGTCGAAGTCGGCGGTCAGGTCGCCGCTGTCGAAGAGGTTCTGGAACTGCAGGAAGTCGAAGATGGTCAGCGAACCGTCACCATCGAGATCGGCGCGGCAGCCGGTGCCGCCATCGCTCTCGACCGTGATGAAGAGCTTGGGGCCCTCGCGGCCCTCGAAGGGCTCCTGGCCGCGGTAGGTGGCGGCCACGCCGGGCTCGGCGTCGAGGAAGACCCAGGTCATGATGCTGTCGTTCTCGATCTCATTGACGAGGTCGTCGCTGAGGGTGAGGGACTCGCTGCTACCGCCGGGGCCGCCCACCTGGTCGTAGCGATCGATGGTGCCGGTGGAGATCTCGAAGAACAGGAAGCTGAGGATGGGGGTGTCGCTGGCCAGGGCGAGGTCGGGGGTGACGCCGTCGTCGAAGAAGGGGTAGCTCAGGGGGCTCAGGGCGGTCTTGCAGTCTGTGCTGTCATCGGTGGAGATGACCACGTCGACGAAGCCGTCGGCGGTGAACGAGGCGTTGTCCTGGGTCATCTCGAGGGCGACCTCGGTGACGGTCCAGCCCTCGGGGTAGATGGTGTCGAACTCGGCCTTGATGGCGCCAAGGTCCCAGCGGGCGGTGCCGTAGGAGCGGAACTGGGGGGCGAAGCTCTCGCCTTCCATGTTCATGTAGCGGTCGCCGTTGGGGGCGGGGCGGGGGCCGGCGGCCTGGATGGTGCCGGTCTCGTAGGCGACGACCGAGCGGGTCTCCTGGGCCAGGGCGGCGCCGGCGATTGCCAGGCCACAGATCGCGGTGAGCATGCGGGTGTTCATTAGTATGGTCCTCTCAGATCTCTCGTGGGTATTCGAACGTGTGTGGCGCGCAGCGGCTTGTGGCCAAACGGGGCCAACGGGGGGCCATCGGGTCAGCAAGATGTCGTGGACGAGCCGCGAACGCGACGGAACACCGTACGTGGCAGGTTTGCGCGCTCTGCCAAGAGCGGGCGAAACCGCGGCGAAGGCTTGGTGTGCGTGGCGCGAAAGAACGCGCAGCCGGCTTGACGGTCTGTTCGGTGGCCTAGAGAGCGAATGTGGCATAGCCCGGCGAACGGCTTGTTATGTGCCATTCGGGATGCCAAACAGAAGTGTAAGACTGTGTAAATGTCGGGACGGCAGGTCTGCCGGATTCGCCGATGTGTGACGCGGGGTTTACAATTGCTTTCGCCCCAACCCAATGCACTCGCGAGGGAGGCTGCATGCGATCTGACCGTTCCCGGCTGTCGGCTTTTACGCTCATCGAGCTCCTGGTCGTGATTGCCATCATCGCGATACTTATCGGCATCCTGCTGCCGGCCCTGGGCCAGGCGCGGGCGGTGTCTCGCGACGTGGCCTGCCTGGCCAACCAGCGATCGCTCAGCCAGGGCATGGCGATCTATACCGCGACCTACAAGGACTGGCTGCCCGGCCCGAACACCAGCGGATTGACCCTGCACCAGGGGCGCCAGTATGGCGGTGGGCAGGAGAGCCCAGTGCAGGACTGGGACTGGATCAGCCCGATCGTTGGCGAGATGCTGAACCTGCCGACGCCCAGGCTCGAGAAGTACGAGGCTCTGCTGAACACGCAGATGTCCTGCCCGCACAACCATGAGCATTACGTCACGAACTACACGCCCGGCTCGGGGCGCGTGCCGATGGACGAGGACGTGGCCGGCGAGGGGCCTCATCCGCTCATCATGAGCTACACGATGAGCCCGCTGTTCATGTTCATCGCCGACGTGCAGCCATTCAAGAGTGCGCGTGATGGCGAATTCGCGCAGATGCGTCCGCGTGGCGACGTGCTCTATCCTCTCGG
>JBITAB010000076.1:0-3487 GCA_044439825.1 Phycisphaerales bacterium JB064
GCTGCTGGTGGCCGCCGCGGCGCTGGCGCTCGAGCATCAGCAACTGCCCGCGCGCCTCAACGCGGGATCGCCGCGCGATGGGCTGAATGCCGGCGCGACGCCGAGCCGGGCGTCGAAGCTTGGGCGCGTGCTGGTGTGCACGCACGCGCTGGGGGGGCAGTGTGCGGCGGTAGTGCTGGGGCGGGCGTAGCGCACCACGCCGCGCCCCATCGCGACGCTGCCTTCTTACGCCACGTCCTCTTCGCTGGGCGAGGGGTTGTTGAGGATCATCTCGCTCTGCCCGTTGTTGAAGACGAAGGTGAAGTGGGCCGTGTTCTGCACGCCGTCGGTCTGCGTCTGGCCCTTGAGGGCGCTCACGCGGTACACGGCCGAGACGGTGCCGGCGGGCACGGTCGTGTCGGTGTAGCTGCGGCTGGTGGCGGTGGCGATGCGGCTGAAGGGGCCGGGCTGGCCGCTGCCGCCGACGATGGCCCGGTCGACCAGGTAGCTGGTGCCGCGCACGGTCAGGCCGTCCCAGCGCAGCTCCAGGCCGCCGTTGCTGCCCAGGAAGAAGCGCAGGTTGCTGGGGTTGACCGGCTCGACCTCGCTTGGCTTCTTGGGCTCGGGGATCTGGGCGATCTGGTACAGGCCGGGGTCGCCCTCCATCGACGCGGTGAGGCGGATGCCCTTGATGAGGTTGGCCCCCAGCTTGCGCATCTCGGCGATGGCCTCGTTCTGGGCGGCGGTCGCGCTGACCGCGTCGGCGGCCTTCAACTCGGCCGTATTCAGCGCCGTCCGGGCCGCTCCGGCCAAGGTTTGCAGGCTCGCGGCGGCCGATTCGCTGATGCCCAGCGCGGCGGCGTTGGCCACCCAGATGGGGGCGCGGACCTCGAAGAAGGTGATGCTCTCGTTGTTGCCGTCCGGCACGATCCCGTTGCTCATGGCGCGGATCCTCGTGGTGGGCCACCGGTGGGCGGCCGTGCATTCGGGCGAGCGCTCCGTCGCGTTCGCTCTGTGAGGTATCGGGGGATCGTGGGGGCCAGTTGAGCCGAATGCGCGGGTTTTTCGGCCCCGAGCGAAAATTGCCGGTTCTCGGACACTTCCTGGTTTTGCCCACACCCCGGATCGGGGCATCGGGGCCGCCTCAGCGTGCCGGCTTCCCCGGGGCCTGCAGCGCGTCGATCAATCGATAGAGGTCGGTGCAGCAGGGGCCGCACAGGTGGGGCGGCTGGCCGTTGCGTGGGCCCTGCAGGTGCCTCTGGCGGGCCAGTCCGGCCGCCGAGGCGATGCGCTCGGGCGTGACGAGGCGGCCCAGGTCGGCCCCGCCCTTGGTGTAGGTCCCTGGCTGCTTATCTTCCTTCCATGACGCGCACAGCGCGGCCTTCATCTCGGCGGGATCGTCGAAGTCACAACCAGGGTCCTTGATGTGCAGGTGCAGCCAGTACTCGAAGCACGGGTTGGCGATCAAGACCGTCACGCCGAGTTGCTTGGCACGCTCAAGGGCAGCATCGATGGCCCTCCGATGGTGTGCGCCGAGATGCGGCTCGGCATCGATGATGGCCCAGGCGCGTTGAGGACGTGGATCTCTGGCTCGCCTCATAGCCGCTACTTCGTTCTCTATGCGTTCAACCACGCCTATGGGATCGGTCCGGTTCGGCGCGCGAAGGATCTGGCGCAAATGGACGGTATCGTGCAAGCGCGCAAGCGCCGAGATATATGTCCGCGCGCTCCCCGTATCTTCGGTCGAGACCAACCACACACGCCGCCGCGAGCGCGGCGGCCTGTTCGACCTCCCCCCACGCCCACGTGCCATCAATCCTCTCCGTTCGAAAACAGCCCGCCAAACGTCACAGCCCGGGGGATGGCGCCGTAGCGTCCCTGCAGGTACCGCTTTCTGATGTTGTGCTCGGCGCGGTCTTTGAAGTCGCCTAGCGAGAAGAGGACGGATGATCCATCTGCCTTCTTCTCTGTAAAGTAAACCTGATCGCGCCGCAGCACGCGCTCCATGGGCGTGGTGTCGTGCGTGGTAAAGATCATCTGCGAGGCCCGCTCGCTCGGAGGGGCGTTGAAGGCCTCCAAAAGCGCCGTCACCAGGTCTTCGTGGAGGCTGGCGGTCATCTCGTCCACAAAGACCGTTAGGCCGAGGTGCGTCACCTCGTACCAAGGACCGGCCAGGGCAAGCATCTTGAGCGTGCCTTCAGACTCCTCGCGCCAGTCGAGCTCGAAGTCGTCATCAGCTCCGCGATGCTTGAACTGTGCTCGGACCATGTGCATCGTATCATCACCAAACTTCTCGGCCGCTTCTTCCCGCGTCATACCTCTTTCTGCAAAGAAGTCGTCGGGAACATCGCGCAGCTCCGTTTCGATGTCGATAATTCCGATGTCGGCGCGCGTAATGAACCTGTCCATGGCCCACCGCTTCACAGCTTCATCGTCGTGTATGCGCCCGAGCGAGTAACCCAAGGCGCCCCTCGTATCGGCGCTTACGGCGCAGAGCGCCATGTCGAGCGCCTTATGGAGTGGGGCCAAAGCCGTCTGGTTATTGAGCGCCGCCATCGATAGCGCCGCCGCGTTCTTCCGTGTGACCTCCTTAAGGTCAATCGTCAGGCCTTGAAGATGTGAGGCGTCGATGCGTATATCTTGGCCCTCGCGCTGCAGCCAGACCTTGTCCACCTCGTCCGACACGTCCGCGATGCGCTCGCCGACGACCGCGCTCCCGGTGAAGGACACCGTGTATTGCATGATTCGGTTGCCCACCACGACCTCGGCCCCCAGCGTCGAGGGAGCCTTGGTCATCGATCGTGCCAGGGCGAAGGGCCGGTAGACGGGGATGGGCCGGCCGGGCTTGAAGTCCGAGGCCGAGTCCACCACCATGGCCTCGAGCGCCCGCGCGGCCTTGATGATCGTCGACTTGCCCGAGGCGTTGGGCCCGTAGATCGCCGCCAGGCGCAGCAGCTTGAGCGGCTTGTCCTGGCCCTCGATGGGCACCTCGAAGTAGCCGCGCTCGCCCTCGGTGGGCAGGTCCATGGCCTCCATCGAGAGCTCGAAGGGCTCCTTGAAGGGCCCGAAGTTCTCCCCGAACAGTTTTACCAGCATCGCGGCCACCCTTTCGCTCGGGTCCATGGTACGGAGGAGCCGCGCAGGATTCCTGCGCGGTGCTCCCGGCATGGGATATCGGCCGCGCGAGGGGGGGCGGGTGAGCGGGCCATGACGCCGGGGCTGCGGGCCCGGAGAACGCGCGGCTTCGACCATCGCGGACGCGTCTGCGGCCGTTCCAGACGCCGCGTTCGTTGGTGGAGCGGCCCCTGGCGTCGCCCCAAGGGCGTCTTGGGGCGTTCCAGAGGCCAGGACCGCGGCCCTGGACGCCCCTCGCGTCGCTCCAGACGCCCGGTCCATCGCCGCAGCGGCCCCGCGCACCGCACTCGGGGCCGCCCGGGCCCGCGGCCCGGATCCCTACGGCAGCCGCCCGCCGCACTCGGGGCAGATGTTGGCGCGTAAGCCCTCGCGC
>JBITAB010000077.1:0-3470 GCA_044439825.1 Phycisphaerales bacterium JB064
CTTGGAGCTTGTGGCGCGGGCGGTTGTGGAGCATCTGGCCCAGGTTATGCGCGAGGTTGAAGGTCGCTCCGTGGTTGATGTTCATAGCGGCCCAGTCGTCGGGGGCGACCATGCGCTCGCACTCGATGCGTGACTCGATGTCTTCGATCTTGAAGACGCGTTCGAGTTGTGCGAGCATGTCGGTGCGCATGCGCTGGCGTTCGGCTCTGAAGTCCACGCTGCTGCGTGTGTTGGGCGTGGGCATGAGCACATAGAGCGCGCTGCAGCCGGGGGGCGCCATCGTGGGGTCGGTCGTCACGGGATTGCAGACGTACGCGGAGGGGTCTTCGCTGAGCGTGCCCAGGCGCGAGATCTCCTCGAGGTTCTTCTCGTAGCGCGAGGAGACATAGATGGTGTGGTGCGGCAGGTCGGTCTGGCCGCTGATGCCCAGGTAGAGCATGGCGGTCGAGCACGAGTACTTTTTTGCGTCGACCGACTGCGCGGTCGAGTAGCCCGACACGCGACGCAGGGCTTCGGCGGGCAGCAGGTTCTTCAGGGCCCAGGGCGCGTCGGCGTTGAGCACGACGTTGGCGTGGGCGTGGTGCTGGCCGTTCACGACGAGGCCTGTGGCGCGGGTGCCCTCGAACGTCAGACGCTCGACGGGCGCGCTCGTGACGATCTCGACGCCCATGTCCTCGCATGCGCTGGCCATCGCGTGCATCAGGCGATTCAGCCCGCCGGTGGCGTGCCAGATGCCGTACTCGTATTCGATGAATGGGAGGATGGTGAAGAGGCTCGGGCAGTCGAAGGGGCTCATGCCCAGGTATTTGCTCTGGAAGCTGACGGCCAGGCGGACCTGCGGGTGATCGAAGTATTTCGTGAGCAGGTCGTGCACGCTCTTGTGCGGGTTGATGTGCGGCAGGGCGCGCAGGGCGTCGGGCTTGAGCAGGTCGAGCGGCGAGCGGATCGCGCGGCGCAGGATCGGCTCGGCGGCGGTGAGCTTGGCACGGTTGTCGGCGATAAACCGCTCGAAGGCGGCGCCGTCCTTCGCGTCGATGTCGCCGATGCGGCGGGCCATCGCCTTGACGTCCTGCGTGGTATCGAGCGTGAGGGGCGCCTCGCCCGGCCGGCCCAAGAGCAGGCGGTACATGGGGTCGAGGCGTGTGAGCTCGACGGCGTCGGCAAGCCGCTTGCCCGCGGCCTGGAAGATCTCGTCCAGCACGTAGGGCATGAGGAAGAACGTGGGGCCGAGATCGAAGTGGAAGTCGCCGCTCTCGCCGCGCAGCGAGACGCGGCTGGTGCGCCCGCCGACGTGCGGCTGTGCCTCATAGACCTTCACCCGGGCGCCACTGGCGGCCAGCAGCATGGCCGCGGCCAGACCGCCCGGCCCGGCGCCGACGACGGCGATGGGGTTGTCGGCCTGGAGCGAAGGGCGTGGTGCGGTGCGGGTCATGGCATCCACTATACTGCCGCCGATGACGACTGCCGACCAGCCGAGCACGCCCGACGCGGGACTGCCCGCACCCCGCGGGGGTTTGGCGCACCCGCGAACACCGCTGCGCGAGCGGCTGGCGTGGGTGCGACGCTTCCGGCGGGCGGTCGTGGCCGGGCAGGACGAGCTGATCGCGCTGGCGGGCGAGGAGGTCCGTAAGGACGCCTTCGAGACGCTGGTGAGCGACATCGTGCCGCTGCTGAGCAGTTGCAAATGGCACGAGCGGCACGCGGGGCGGGTGCTGCGGACGCGGCGGCTGCGCGGCGGGAGCGTCTGGCAGATCGGCCAGCGGCACTGGGTGCGTCGCGAGCCGCTGGGGCTCGTTGGCATCATCGCGACGTGGAACTACCCGGTGCAGCTCTTGGGCATCCAACTGGTGCAGGCGATCGTCGCGGGCAACTTGGTAGTTGTGAAGCCGAGCGAGCGGTGCCCGAGGACGCAAGCGCGATTGCTGGAGATGGCTCGGGATGCGGGGCTGGATGATGGTGTGTTGCGCGTGCTCGGGTCTTCGCGTGAGGCTGGCGCGGCGATGTTGCGCGACGAGCCGCTCGATCATCTGGTGTTCACGGGCTCGACCGCGGTCGGACGAGAGATTGCTGGGACGCTCGGGACGAAGCTCATCCCAAGCACACTCGAGCTCTCCGGGCGAGACTCGGCGATCGTGCTGGCCGATGCGGACGTGGAGTTGGCGGCTCGCTCGATTGGGGCCGCGGTCCGGCTGAATGCGGGTCAGACGTGCATGGCGCCGCGGCGCGTGTTGGTTGATGCTCGTGTGATCGACAGGTTCGTCGGAGCACTACGCGCAGAAGTTGCAAAGAACGGATCGCTCGTTTCCTGCGATGGAGCCTCATGCGAGGCACGCGTTGAGGTGTGCCAACAAGGCGAAGCGCTCGTGGAGGGCGATCACTTCGGGCCCGCGATCGCGGTGGTGGCATGCGAGTCGACCGATCGGATGATCGAGATCCATCGCCAGGTCGGCCAGCATCTGGCTACCAGCGTGTTCACGCGCAATCGCAGCGAAGCAACGCATCTCGTCGGCACGCTCGCCGCCGGCACGGTCACGTTCAACGACGCCGTGATCCCCACCGCGCATCCTGGGGCCCCACTGCCGGCCAAGGGCGCCAGCGGGTGGGGTGTGAGCCGAGGGGAGCTTGGCCTGCTGGCCATGACGCGGCCGGTGCATGTGTCCACGACCAACCGGCGTGTGCGCGTGCCGACCGATCCGCCCACTGCGAAGCAGGCCGAGCAGGTGAAGCGATTCGTGCGATGGTGGTATGGCCGTTAGGCGGTGATTGCGCGGAGCCACAGCTCGTGCGGGCGGTGCTCGCCGCCGGTGGGCTTGTGCTCACGCACGGCCGGCTGATGCACAAAGCCGATGCCCGCGAGCATGCGTTGAGCGGGCGTGTTGTCGGGCTGCACGTAGGCTCGCACGGTAGTGACGCCCAGGCCACGGGGCAGGTCCGCGAGCGCGTGCTCGGTGACGGCGCTGCAGGCCTCGCGGGCGATGCCGCGGCCGCGGGCGGCGGGCGTAAGCCAGAAGGCCATCTCGGCGTACCACTCCAGCCCGCGCTCGATGGTGATGAGGTTGCAGCAGCCGAGGATCGCGCCGCTCTCGCGGTCGAAGATTGCCCTGCGGAGGGCGTTGCCCGTGCGCAGGCCCTTGGTCGTGAGTTCCAGTTGGCGATTGAAGATTGTTTTGGCCTGCTCGCCGGGCAGGTTCACGCCGCTGGCCCAGTCTCCGCTGGCGATGAGGGCGTCGAGGGCCGTCTCGAAGGTGGCCGAGTCGGCGGGTGTCGCGGGGCGGAGGAGGAGGCGGTCGGTGTCCAGCCGCGAGCCGGGCGTGTCGCTGGTGAAGACCTCGACCGGACGCGTGGTGGCGACGTTCTTTGGATGGTCCATGGGCGTGCGCTCCGTGGGGACGGTTCGCTCCTCCTAAAGCAGACTTTCGGCGTTTCGATCGACCTCGGCTTAAAAACGGACTATTCCACGGTCACGCTCT
>JBITAB010000078.1:0-3430 GCA_044439825.1 Phycisphaerales bacterium JB064
CGAGGGCGATGTGTACAACTTCAACCTTCGCTCACGCGTGCTGTCGGGCGATCGCGTCGTGATGAACGTCTCGATCGACACCTTCTCGAAGGACGGCGTCTTCCTGGCGACGATCAACCGCTGCCGGCCGGACATCGATGGCGATGGCGTGCTCACCATCTTCGACTTCCTCGGGTTCCAGAACCTCTTCGACGTGGGCGACCCTGCCGCCGACTTCGATGACGACGGCGAGCTGACGATCTTTGATTTCCTGGCGTTCCAGAACGCGTTCGATGCGGGCTGCGAGTAGCCCGGCCGACGGTGGCCACTCGCACTGAAAAATCGTTGCGAAAATAGATGATCGAACTTCGGTCATTCTGTGTATGCTGCTGATACGTGGTGATTGGCGTGTCAGGCGAAGGAGGCGGCGATGCGTGTTGGGCGATCAGCAGCGATCATGTTCGTGTGTGCAGCCACGGCCATAGCGGGCCAGGGCGGGCCAATCCTGCCCGTGCCGATCATCGATCAGGACGAGGCGGCGCTCAGCGACCAGTCGTACTTCTCGGCGGCGGCCGTTGGTGAACTGACCGGCGATGGCGTGGCCGACCTGCTGGTGACGCGGCGCGGGCCGGGTGGTGTTGGTTCGGGCCAGCTCTCGGTGTACCAGAATGACGGCGCGGGCGGGCTGGTGCTGGTCAGCCGGCTGGCGATCGGCGGCGATCCGACGAGCGTCCTGCTCGAGGACATGACCGGCGACGGCCGCGTCGATGCGCTCATCACAGACGGCGCCGCCAGCACGCTCTCGATCTATGCCCAGCGTGATGCGGGGCGCTTCGAGCTTGTCGAGACGATCGCCACCGGCCGCACGCCGGTGGAAGCGACGCTGGCCGACGTGACCGGCGATGGGGTCGCCGACCTGTTGGTGTGCAACTACGACCACTATTTTGTTGGCTTGCATGAAGGCATGGCGGGTGGCGGCTTTGCGCGCGTCGTGCGCATCAATGTTGGTACGCGGCCTGTGCAGATGGCTGTTGTGGACGTTGACGGCGACGGCGACCTGGACGTGGTGACGGCCAACCAACTCAGCGAGGACCTTTCCGTGGCCCTCAACGACGGTGGGGTGTTTGGTGAGGCGATTTCGGTGGGTCCGGTCGAGGACCCCACCGGCCTGGCCGGCGGCGACCTGAACGGTGATGGATTGCCCGAGTTCGTCGTGGCCGAGCGCTCGGGCGCGCGTCTGTTCACGAACGACGGCGGCAGGCTCACGGCCGGGCCGCTCGTCGCGATGAGCGGCTTTGGCGGCGCGGAAGCCGTCTTGCTGGCGGACTTCGGCGGCGATGGCCTGTTGGACCTGGCCGTGGGCAGCAATAGCGGAGTCGAGGTGTACGCGGGCAGCGTGGCCAGCGCGACTGGGCTTGCGGCCGAGGGTGATCTCGTAGCGTTGGGGGTGGGGCTCTTCGGCGGCGCAGGCCGGCTCGTGGCGGCGGACCTATCGACGGCGGGCCTGGGGGACGATCTGATCATCGTTGACGCCACGCGCGTGAGCGTGGCGTTCTCGTCCGATGGCCCGCCCACCGGCGGCCCCGCCGGCCTGGTCGGGCCGCGCACGCTTGACACGGGGCGTTCATCCGCCAGCGTTGCCGGCGAGTTTACCGGCGACGGGGTGCCGGACGTGCTGCTGGTACGCGATGACGGCTCGTACCTGCTCGCGGGTCTGGGCGGCGGCGCCTTCGCCGACCCCACGCGCGTGGGCGTCGGGTCGTTCGCCGACGAGGCGCTGGCCGCGCGGCTGCGGCCGGGCAGCGGCCTGGACGACGTGCTCCTCGTGGGCTCGACGCTGCTGCTGTTGCGTCCCGACGGCGCGGGCGGCTTCGAGCCGCACATCGGCCTGGTCGGGGGCGTGCGGGCGGCGGCCGTCGGCGACCTGGACGGCGACGGCGACCTCGATGTGGTGACGGCGGGGATCGATCGGGCCTACCCGTTGTTCAACGACGGCGCGGGCAATCTTTCGATCGGTCCCACGCTGTTCCTGCCGCGCCGCGGCGCGAGCGTGGACATCGGCGACGTGACCGGCGACGGCGTGGCGGACATCGTCGTGGCCGCCGCCGACAGCGGCACGGGCACGACGCCCTTCTACGTGTTCCCCGGTCTGGGCGGGGGCGCCTTCGGCGGCGTGGGGACGTTCGACCTGGGGCTGCGTCTTGGGCTCAGCGTGCGCACCATCGACGTGGGCGCCGATCGCGACGCCGTCCTGCTGGTGCAGAGCCGCTCGATCGATCTCGTCGGCGACGTGCTGTTCCCCACCTCGACGCGCCGCCGGATCCTTATCACCAACGACCCGATCTACGACATCGACGTCCTGGACGTTGACGGCGATGGGCGGATGGACTTCACGCTCAGCCAGCAACGCTGGGGCGTGGGCGTCTGGCGGCAGGGGCCCGGCGCGAGCTTCGAGCGAGCGGCGGGCTTTGGCTACTGGGGCCAGGAGGTGCAGCTCACCGACGCCACCGGCGACGGCGTCCTCGATGCGCTCCTGGGCTTTGGCAATCTCACCGCCCTGGCGGTCGGCCGGGATGGGACGCTCCCCGGCTGCGCGGCCGACCTCGACGGCGACGGCCGGGCCACGCTGATGGACTTCCTGCAATTCCAGAACTGGTTCGACGCGGGCGACCCTCGCGCCGACGTGGATGGCGATGGGGCCCTGACGATCTTCGACTTCCTGCGGTTCCAGGACGTGTTCGCTCTGGGCTGCTAGGCAATGCGAGCGAGAGGAGACGACATGATCGACCGAAACACCACGAACGTACTCGCGGCGTTGGCGTGCACATGCCTGGCCGCGCCGGCGCTCGCCGATGGCGAACGCCTGTTCTTCGAGATCAGCAACGACCTCAGCCCCGACCAGCCCAGCGCGGTGGTCACGCTGTGGGCGGGGTTCGACGCGCGCGACTGGGCCCTGGCGGGCGTGGCCGGCAGCGTCGTCGCCAGCGAGGGCAACTGGTTCGCCCTCGAACTCGTGCCGCCGCTCAACGGCCCGGGCACGTCGCCGGGCTTCCGCACGGGCGGGGGCAGCACGGTCGAGGGCATCGTGGCCGGGCAGCTGAACTTCCCGAGCGACATCCTGGCCGACCCGACGAACCCGATCGCCTTCTGGCGGGCCGAGATCGAGGTGTTCGACTTCACGCCGCGGACCATCGACCTGGGCACGCTGACAACAAAGTTCGACGTGTACATCTCGCGCGATTCCGCGAGCTCGAGGGCTGCGCTGCCCGAGCTCGAGGAAGCGTCCGCGGTCATCCGCGTCGTCCCCGCGCCGGGCGCCGCGGTGCTGCTGGGCATGGGCCTGGCGATGGCCAACGCACGCCGACGCCGGTAGGCTCCTGGCTCCACCGGAGCCACGACCATGCCAGCCCAACCAGACGCCACGCCCCGCTCGCACGCAAACGCCCTCGAG
>JBITAB010000079.1:0-4556 GCA_044439825.1 Phycisphaerales bacterium JB064
CCAAGTGGAACTCGGTCTCGATTTCCGGCTACCACATCCGCGAGGCCGGCAGCACGGGGCCGCAGGAGCTGGCCTTCACGCTGCGTGATGGCATGGAGTACGTCGAGGCGTGCCTGCTCCGCGGGCTGGACATCGACAAGTTCGGGCCTCGTCTCTCCTTCTTCTTCAACAGCCACAACGAGTTCTTCGAAGAGGTCTGCAAGCTGCGGGCGGCACGCCGCATCTGGGCCCGCATGATGCGCGAGCGCTACGGCGCGCAGAGCGAGCGAAGCTGGTTCATGAAGACGCACGTGCAGACGGCCGGGTGCAGCCTGACCGAGCAGCAGCCGCTGAACAACATCGTGCGCGTGGCCTACCAGGCCATGGCCGGCGTGCTGGGCGGCTGCCAGAGCCTGCACACCGACAGCATGGACGAGACGCTGGGCCTGCCCACCGAGCAGGCCGTGACGGTGGCGCTGCGGACGCAGCAGATCCTGGCCCACGAGACCGGCGTGACGCGCACGGTTGATCCGCTGGGTGGCAGCTACTTCGTCGAGGCGCTGACCGACGAGGTCGAGGCCGAGGCGCTCAACTACATCGGCGAGATCGACGCCATGGGCGGGGGTGTGTGGAAGGGCCAGGAGGCCGGCAGGCCCACCGGCGGCTATGGCGGCGTGGTCGAGGGCATCCACCAGGGCTACTTCCGCCGCAAGATCGCCGAGGCGTCCTATCGCTTCAGCGAGGAGTGCGAGGCGCACGACCGCATCATCGTGGGCGTGAACGAGTATCGCGACGAGGAGGAAGGCCGGCCCATCGACATCCTCCAGATCGGCCCCGAAGTCGAGACCACCCAGCTCGACCGCCTGGCCGAGTTCAAGAATCGCCGCAACGCCGACGAGACGAAGAAGGCGCTCGACGCCATCCGCACGGCCTGCCAGAAGGGCGAGAACGTGATGCCCCACCTGGTCGAGGGCGCCCTGGCCAACGCCACGCTGGGCGAGATGGTGCAGGCGATGGCGGATATTTATGGTCGGTATGCGGGGGGGCCGGAGTGGTAGATCGCGATGGCGATTCAATCTTTTTATCGCTCGAATCAAACGGCTTGCCCGTTGAGCGGTGGAGCGAACTCCCATCGCTGATGGGCAGCAGTCAATCGAACTGGAAATTGAATGCTTGCATTGGCAAGCAGTTGCCAGATGATATCGCTGATTACACGTATGCAGATGGCTATCGGAAAGCTGCCGAACTCATCGCTATGTATGTCGACCAGGCACAAATAAATGTAGATACGCTTGTGTACCCGTTTGTCTTCAATTGGAGGCATCATTTTGAGCTAGTTCTGAAGCACATGGTACAGTTAGCTGCGGAGCTACACGATGAGGAACCGGGTGATCTCGCAGGCCATCATCTTGTTCCGTTATGGCAACGACTAAAGCCATACATACTGAAGCGTTGGCCTAATGCCGGAACAGAAGTGCCAGATCGGTGCGAAGAACTCGTCCGGGCCTTAGATAGGCTCGATCAGTCGGGCCAGACGTTCAGGTATTCTGCGAATCGACAAGGCAAGCGACATTTGGAAGAAGAAATGCGGCTCAATATTGCAGATTTCAATCTAGTTGCTGCTTCCCTAGCTAACTTCTTCTCTGGAATTCTGACGCAGTTTGACGTTGATCTTGATCAAAAGCGTGCTTGGCAGGCAGAATTGGGAGATGATCGCTAACGACTCGGCGACTCATCCACCCCCAACCGCCGCTCAACCTCCTCCGCACTCGCCAGCTCCCCCTCGCTGCCCGCCACCACCGTCGCCACCATCGCGTCGCCGGTGATGTTGCAGGTGGTGCGGCACATGTCGAGCAGGCGGTCGACGCCCAGGATGGCGGCGATGCCCTCGAGGGGCACGCCCACGCTCTGGAGCACGATCACCAGCATGATGACGCCCGCGCCCGGCACGCCCGCGGTGCCGATGGAGGCCAGCGTGGCGGTGCCGACGATGGCGAGTTGCTGGCCCAGGTCGAGGTTCATGCCGTAGAGCTGGGCGATGAAGACGGCGGCCACGCCCTGGTAGAGCGCGGTGCCGTCCATGTTGATGGTGGCGCCCAGGGGCAGCACGAAGCTGGAGACCTCGTCGCTGACGCCCAGCCGCTTCTCGACGCACTCCATGGTGACCGGCAGCGTCGCGCTGCTGCTGGCGCTGCTGAAGGCCAGGAGCTGCGCGGGGGCGATAGCGCGATAGAAGCGGCCCGGCCCCACCTTGGCCAGCAGCCTCAGCACGAGCGGGTAGACGGCGAACACCATGAGCGCCAGCCCGCCCACGACGCACAGGCTGTAGACCAGCAGGGCGCCCAGCACTTCAAGGCCGAGGTCGGCCACCACCTTCACGATGAGCGCGAAGACGGCGATGGGCGCGGTGAGCATGAGCAGCTCGACCAGCTTGATGACCGCGTCGGTCATGCCCTCGCAGAACGCGATCACCGGCCCCGCACGCGCGGCGGGGATGAGGCTCAGCCCGATGCCCACGAACAGCGCGAGGAACACGATCTGGAGCATGTTCGTCTCGGCGATGGCCGTGAAGGGGTTGGCCGGCACGAGGTCGACAATGCGCTCCCACGCGCTCATGTCCTCGGCGGCCTCGGCACGCGCCACGCCGCCTTGTGCAGCGTCCTTGTAGTCGGCCAGCAGCCGATCGCGGGTTTCCTGGGGCACGAAGGTGCCCGGGCGCACGACGTTGGCGACCATAAGACCCAGCGAGATGGCGACGGCCGTGGTGATGAGGTAGAGGGCGATGGTCTTGCCGCCGATGCGGCTGAGCTTGGTGATGTTGTTGAGGCTGCTGACGCCCACGATGAGGCTGAAGAGCACGATGGGCACGGCGATGAACTTGAGCCCCCGCATGAACAGGTCGCCGGCGAACTCGTTGGCGTTGCGGACGAAGCGGGCGGCGCGGGCGAGGAAGGTCGCGTCCTCGTTGGCGGGCTTCATGTTCAGGCCGAGCGTGGCGGCCTGGTCTCTGGTGAGCGCGAGCGGGCGGATCTCGGCGAGGTCGGGCCGATCTGCCGCCTCGGCGAGCGCCCGGATGCTCGCCTGATCGGGCATGGCTTCGAGCGTCTCGCTGCCGAGCTGCGTGACAGGGACAACCGCCGAAGCGTCCTTATTAAGGAAGGCGGCGGGATGATCGACCCCCATGGCCGCCCAGGTGCCGCTGGTCCACGCCAGGTTGATGATGAGCCCGACGAGGACGCCCGCGACAAGGCCGATGATGATCTGCCAGTGCAGGGCCAGACGCGTGCGGCGCGTGCGGCGGGTGGTGGCGGTGTCGGCCATGGGCTCCTCCTGCGAGTGGGTTCCTGTTCGCGGATGGGCTAGTGATTCCGCCAACCCTATGCGGCCCGCGTTCGCGACCCGTTACCCCGCCCCATACCATCTCGGGTGGCGAGGAACCAGAAGGTCAGCAGCAGGCGATACCGGCACTACATCGAGCGTGAGCGCGAGAAGCGCACCGAGGCCAAGCAGCCCACCAGCGACCCGCTGGCCAAGAAGGGCAAACGCACCCGCGGCTTCGGCGTGCTCGCCAGGGAGTTCTGGACGCTGCTGCGCGGCCACCGCGGCATGGTCGTCGCCTCGCTCGTCACGCTGACGATCGCCACGGGCCTCGGCCTGCTGCTGCCGCTGTCGACCAAGATCGCGCTGGACTACATCCTGAGCACCGAGCCCGGGCTGACCGGCCTCACTGAGAACCTGCCCATGCCCCAGCGCGAGCGGGCGCTGGACTATCTCGATGGGTTGAACGCCGATCAGCTCAAGAGCGTGCGCTGGAACGCGCTGCTGGGCCTGTGCGCGGCGATGATGGTCGTGTCGGTGCTGGGCGTGGCCTTTGGCCTGTGGGGCCGCTGGCACATGACGCGGCTGACCAAGCGCGTGCAGGCGATGCTGCGCCGCCGCGTGTTTGAGCACGCGGCGCGCCTGCCCTTGCACAGGGTGCAGGCGATGCGCTCCGGTGGTGTCTCGAGCATCCTGAGAGAAGACGCCGGCGCGGCGGCCGAGCTTCTCTTCGGCATGATCTACAACCCATGGCGCGCGGCCATCACCCTGCTGGGCGCGCTCATCGCCATGGCCGTGGTCGACTGGCGGATGCTCGTGGGCGCCATCGCCATCCTGCCGGTGGTGTGGGTGACGCACCGCGCGTGGATCGGCCGCATCCGTCCCATCTATTCCGACGTGCGCAAGACGCGCAGCGACATCGACGCCCATGCCACCGAGTCGTTCGGCGGCGCACGCGTGGTCCGCGGCTTCCATAGAGAGCAGCAGGAGGCGGCCAGGTTCACCGGCGGCGTGCACCTGATGGCTCGCCAGGAGCTGCGCGCGTGGTGGTGGAGCCGCGGCGTCGAGCTGGTGTGGGCCGTCATGATCCCCGCGGCCAGCGCGGGCGTCTTGCTCTATGGCGGGGCGGCGGTTCTGGGTGGCGAGATGACCATCGGCGACGTGATGATGTTCTCGGTGTACCTGCTCTATCTGCTGGGCCCCATCGAGGCGCTCGCGGCCAGCGCGACGCAGATCCAGAACGCGCTCAGCGGGCTCGA
>JBITAB010000079.1:4656-6058 GCA_044439825.1 Phycisphaerales bacterium JB064
CGCAGCGGCAGCGGCAAGACCACGCTGTGCAACCTCGTCGCCCGCTTCTACGACCCCTCGCGCGGCCGAATTTTGCTCGACGGCGTCGACCTGACGACCATCGACGTCGACCGCTACCGCGCCCTGCTTGGCGTGGTCGAGCAGGACGTCTTCCTCTTCGACGGCAGCATCTATGACAACATCGCCTACGCAAGACGGTGGGCCACGCAAGAGCAGGTGCGCGAGGCCGCGCGCATCGCGAGCGCCGACGAGTTCATCGAGGAGCTGGGCGAGGGCTACGACACCGTTGTCGGCGAGCGAGGCGTGCGCCTGAGCGGCGGGCAGAAGCAGCGCATCGCCATCGCGCGGGCCGTGCTGGCCGACCCCAAGGTTCTTATATTGGACGAGGCCACGAGCAACCTGGACACCCACAGCGAGAAGCTCATCCAGCGCGCCCTCGCCCAGCTCACGAGCGAACGCACCACCCTCGTCATCGCCCACCGCCTCTCCACCATCCGCCACGCCGACGCCATCGTCGTGCTGCACAAGGGCGCCATCACAGAGGTCGGCACGCACGAGGAACTGCTCGCGCGAGGCGGCGCCTACGCGGGGCTGGTGCAGGCGCAGGTGGAGGACGTGGAAGAGCCCAGCGGGGCAATGGGCGATGGGCAATAGGCAATGGGAACGGACAAGAGGTCATGAGAAAATCCAGTGGGCAACGGGCCACGGATCGAGCATCGATCCGAAGCCCATTGCCCATTGCCCAATCCCCATTGCCTTCTTACGAGGCCTGGCTCTCCACCACCGGCCCCTGCGCGACGATCTGCGCCTGGTTGCCCCCGCCGAAGCGGACGGTGAAGTAGCTGGGGTTGCCGTCCTTGGTGGACGTCTGGGCCGTGACGACGTAGGTCAGCATCGTCGAGTTCTGCGGAAGATTACTATCCTCGAACTCACGCTTCTTGGCGTTGAGCAGGAACTGGTAGGGCTCCTGGGGCGCGCCCTGGCGCAGCACCTTGTAGGTCACGCCCTTGACGTTGGCGGGGTGCTCGCAGTCGAAGGTAAACTTCAGCGAGCCGCTTTGTAAGAGCTCGACCCGGAAGTCGCTGGCCACGCCCGGCGCGGGCGTGGGCCCGGGCTGGGCGGGGATGGGAAGCTGCGCCGCGGCGAACACCGCGTCGGGGTTGGCCTGGGTGCGGGCGAAGCCGCGCACCTGCACGACCTGGGCGGCGGCCGTCGAGCGCATCGCGCCGGCGGCGGCCCGATACTCGGCCCCCTTGGCGGTGGCCTGGGCCTTGAGGTTCAGCCACTCGGTCTTGAGGTCGGCCGCGGCCGAGGCCTGCGTACCCAGGGCGGCCACCTGCACGGGATCGAGGCCGATGGTCAGGCCCGCGGCGGCCCAGACGGGCACGCGGACGTCGACCCA
>JBITAB010000079.1:6158-7534 GCA_044439825.1 Phycisphaerales bacterium JB064
GAACGGGAAGCACGGCCGCGGGCGCCGCACGTCGATCCGATGCTGCTGTTCATACGAACGCGTCTCCTGCGGGGCGTGCTCGCCCGCTGGCCGACGGGCCGCCATGGCCCGCGTGCCGGGGTGTCATCGACGGCGCGGCGGGGCGTCACCAGCGAAAAAGAAGAAAATATACAAAAAACAACGCGACGCGCACGTTCTGCCGACGCCCGCGCGCCCCGCACGCGGGCGCGAAACGCGGAAAACCGCCCCCACGCCAGCGCCGGGGCGGTTTTTCGCGGCGTGGCGGCCATTCGCGCAGGAAATGCCGGTCTAAAAATCTCAAGGGCGATTGCCCGCGGGCGCGTGGGCGAACCCCGCTGGGAGCGCCCGAGGGCCATCGGCCCACGGCCCGGCGGCCGCACGCCGAGCACCGCGTGCGCGAGCCGGGGCGCGACCCGCGGTGCCTCGCGACGAAGCACCGCCCGTCGTGACCGCTGGACCGTGATCCGGCGCCCGGCGATCGGACGCGCCAATCGGGCTCCCGGATCGGAGTTCTGGGAGCCCGGATCAGAGTTGTGGACTCCGTGATCCTGGTTTTGGGCTCCCTGATCTCGGTTTTGGGCTTCCTGATGTGAGTTCTGGGCTCCCTGATCTTGGTTCTGGGCTCCCTGATCTCGGTTTTGGGCTCCCGGATCTTGGGTTTGGGCTCCCTGAACTCGGTTTAGGGCTCCCAGATCTTGGGTTTGGGCTCCCACGATGGCGCGCCGGGCCCCGAACCGGTCGCGCCGGGCTCACGCGTCGCCGCGGCGGGCCCAGAAGAACGCAAGGAGGTAGGCCTCCTCGTCCCACTCGTCGGTCCAGGCCAAGTCGGCGGCGATGCGCTCGGCCCGCTGGCGGGCGGCGTCGTACCCACACGCGCCGAGCCCGCGGCGCTCGCGGGCCACCAGGTCGTCGATCAGTACGGCCATCGCCTCGGCGGTCGCCGCCAGCGCGGGCGGGCAGGGGTCGGCCGGGTCGAGCCAGGAGCCACACGACGCATGGGCCGCCCGCACGCGCACGAGCGGCGCGTCGAGGTCATCGGCCAGCTCGCACCCGCCGGGCGGCGATCCGTTGATCGCGGCGGTGACCTCCAGCAGCGCACGCCGGGCCTCGACCAGGGCCGCCAGCCGCTCGCGGGCGCGCTCGGGCGTGTCGGCATGGAGGGGGTTTGGCTCCATCGCGGCTCCGGATCAGTCCTGCGCGAGCGATCCCACGCCGCCCGCCTCGCGGACCATCGCGTGCAGATTCGCAACGCGATCGAGGTGCTCGTGGGTCTTGTACAGATCGAACACGAAGAGCGCGCTCGCGTCGGCGAACTCGACGAAGCGCGGGCGCGGCAGGTCGCACGCGGCGCACGC
>JBITAB010000079.1:7634-15094 GCA_044439825.1 Phycisphaerales bacterium JB064
CGGCCCTTGGTCTCGAACATGAACGCCACGCTGCCGGCGTTGCCCATGCTGCCGCCGCCCTTGCCCAGGATCAGCCGCAGGTCGTTGACGGTGCGCGTGCGGTTGTCGGTCAGGGTGTCGATGATGATCGCCACGCCGCCGGGGCCATAGCCCTCGTAGGTGATCTCGGCGAAGCCCTCGCCGTCGGCCGCGCCGCTGCCCTTATCGACCGCCCTTTGGATCGTGTCCTTGGGCATGTTGGCGTAGCGGGCCTCGTCGATGGCGTAGCGCAGGGCGAGGTTGGTATCGGGATCGCCACCGCCCTGGCGGGCGGCCACCATGATGGCCTTGGAGCACTTGCTCCAGATCTTGCCCTTCTTCTTGTCCTGCCGCTCCTTGCGGTGCCTGATGTTCGCCCACTTGCTGTGTCCGGCCACGTGCTGCTCCCCGGCCCAACTGCCGATTCGAGTCCGAATTCTGAACTTGGCCGAGACGATCTGCCGGCCCGATGCGGTGATTCTAGTGCGGCGCAATGACCGCAAAACCGGTGGCTCTACCGGCCAAAGGATGCTTCAGGCCCGCACCAGCCGGCCCGCGGCCGCCTCCAGACGCAGGTAGAGCCCGCGGGCCTGCTCGGCCGGGCACACCCGGGTCAGCAGGTCGGCCGCATCACCCGTGGGCATCTCGCGGGCGATGACGCCCTTGTCGGCCAGCACGCCGCGGAGCCGCTCGTCGACGGGGATGCGGGCCTCGCCCAGGGCCAGCAGCATCACGCGGTCGATCACGAACCGTGGCAGGCCCGGGATGCTCTCGAGGTAGGGCCGGGCCTCATGAGCGCCGGCGCGGGCCACGGCGTCGATGCTGACGGCGTCGAGCGTGTCGAAGGCGTGCAGGAGCGTGCTCAAGATGAGCCCGGCACGCTCCATGGCGTGGGTGTCGGTCAGCCCGATTGTGTCCTCGATCTCTTCGACGAGCGCCACGCGCATCTCGTTGGCGTCGACGAACTGCTCGGCCAATCGCCTGGCCGCGCTGACGGCCGCCGGCACGCCGGCCTCCCACACCAGCAGACCAAAGACCAATTCCGCCGTCGCGCCGTCGATGGCGCCGGGCAACAGGCCGGCCGGGTCTGGGCTGGGCGCGACGGGCACGCCGTCGAGCCAGGCGTCGAGGGCGCGCTGGGTGTCGGTGGCGGGGTGGTTCATGGCCTCTCGCCTTCGGTCTGGTCGGCGCTCTCGTCGGCGCTCTGGTCGGGGCTGGCCCCAGCCTCGGCGTCCTTCTGGTCCAGCTCCTCGCGCACCTTGGCCAACTCGCCCAGCACCTCGGCCTGCTTCTTGAGGCTGTCGTCCTCGATGAAGCGGAACTCGGGCATGGTGCGCGTGCGGATCAGCTCGGCCACCTCTCGCCTGATGTGGCGGGCGGCGCTGCGCAGGCCGTGCACGGTCAGCGTCTGGTGCTCGGCGGGCAGCACGCTGATGCCGATGGTCGCCTGCTTGCTGTCGGGGGTGATCTCGACCTTGGTGACGGTGATGAGGCCGCGCACGCGTGGGTCTTGCAGGCCGCGTGCGAGGACCTGCTGCACGCCCTTCTCGATCGAGCTGGTCAGGCGTTCGTGCTTGGGGTTCATGGCCGGTCGTCCTTGCTGGCGCCTTCGCCAATGTCTGGGCCATGAGAAAAGTGCTCGAGCATCTCCGCGGCCATCTCCGCCTCGTCGGGCCCGGTCACGGGTTCGGCCAGGTCTTCTCGGCTGGGCACGATGACCTCCCGCCGCACGTTGCCGATCTGCCCATCGCGCAGCTCGGTCAGCCGGTTCCACGCCCGGTCGAGCAGCTCGTGGGCCCGCGGCCCATCGGTGGCGACCACGGCGGCGCCCATCATGGCCAGCGACGGGTTGTCGTGCCCGGCCACCTCGGCGATGCTGATGCGCAGCTCGCGGCTGAGCTTGTCACGCACGCTGCGCACCACGGCCCGCTTGTCCTTGAGGGACTCGGCCCCGGGGATGAGCAGCTCGAACTGGAGGACGCCGATGACCATGAGCTATGCCGGCGACGAGACGATCAAAGCGTCCGCTTCACCTCGACCTGCTTGTAGCACTCGAGGATGTCGCCTTCCTTGATGTCGTCGTAGCCGTCGATCTTCATGCCGCACTCCATGTTCGCGCGAACTTCCTTCGCGTCGTCCTTGAAGCGCTTGAGCTGGCTGAGCTTGCGATCGTTCTCGATGACGATGTCGCCTCGGGTCACACGGATCAGCGCGTCGCGCTGCACCACGCCGTCGGTGACGTAGCAGCCCGCGATCGTGCCGACCTTGGACACCTTGAACACCGCACGCACCTCGGCGTGGCCCAGGACCTCCTGGCGAAGCTCGGGGTCGAGCATGCCCTCGGCGGCCTTCTGCATGTCCTCGGTGATGTGGTAGATCACGTCGTAGGTACGGATCTCTACGCCCTTGGTGTCGGCCAGCTTGCGGGCCTTGCCCGACGGGATGACGTTGAAGCCGATGATGACGGCCTTGGAGGCCTCGGCCAGCAGCACGTCGCTCTCGGTGATGCCGCCCACCGCGGAGTGGATGACGCGCACCTTGATCTCGTCGCCCGAGACCTTCTCGATCTCGTTGCGCAGCACGTCCACCGAGCCCTGCACGTCGGCCTTGAGGACGACCAGGATCTCCTTGAGCTCGGCCTCGGCCATCTGGCTGAACATCCGATCGAGGGTCATGGCCGGCTGGGCCAACTGCTCCTCACGCTCGCGAGAGCGGCGCTGCTCGGCGGCGTTCTGGGCTTCCTTCAGGCTGGTCGCCACAAAGAACTTGTCGCCCGCGTCGGGCAGCACGTCGATGCCCGTCACCTGCAGCGGCATGGGCGGGTGGGCGACGCGCAGGCGCTTGCCCTTGTCGTCGGTAATGTCGCGCACGCGGCCGAAGGCGCGGCCCGCGACGATGAAGTCGCCGACCTTCAGCTCGCCCTCTTGCAGCAGCACGTTCATCACGGCGCCACGGCCGGGCTCCATCTGGCTCTCGATGACGGTGCCGCGTGCGGCGCCGCCGAAGTCGGCCTTGAGCTCGAGCAACTGGGCCTGGAAGTCGAGGGTCTCGAGCAGTTCCTGGATGCCCAGCCCGCTGATAGCGCTGGTGCGCACGATCTCGGTGTCGCCGCCCCAGTCGACCGGGTTGAGATCGTGCTGGGCGAGCTGGCCGAAGATCTCCTGGATCTTGGCGTCGGTGGCCTGCGGGCGATCGATCTTGTTGAGCGCCACGACGATGGGCACGCCCGCCGCCTTGGCGTGGTTGATCGATTCGATGGTCTGGGGCATCACGCCGTCGTCGGCGGCCACCACCAGCACCACCATGTCGGTGACGTTGGCGCCGCGCGAACGCATCGAGGTGAACGCCTCGTGGCCGGGCGTGTCGATGAACACGACCTGCTTCTCTTCGGCCTGCTTGTCATCGCCCACACGCACCGGCACGCGGAACGCGCTGGTGGCCTGCGTGATGCCGCCGGCCTCGCCCGCCGCCACGTTGGCGTTGCGGATCTTGTCCAGTAGGCTGGTCTTGCCGTGGTCGACGTGGCCCAGGATGGTCACGATCGGGCCGCGCGGACGCTCATCGACGCTCGTGCGCTCCTCGAACTGCGCGGCGACGGCTTCCTCGGCGCTCTTGGCCGCGGTGACTTCGAGCTCGATGTCGAAGTCCATCATGATTTCCTGGGCCTTCTCCACCTCGATGCCGCTGTTGATCTGGGCCATGATGCCCTGCATGAACAGCTTCTTGACGATCTCGGCGCCCTTCACGCCCGTCGCGGCCGACAGGTCCTTGATGGTGAACGGCGCGGCGATCTTCACGGTGCCGCCCTGCTGGGCCGGGCTCTGCTGGCGGCCCTGCGGGCCCGCGCCACGGGCCAGGTCCTGGCGACGCTTGCGCAGATAGCCGCCGGCCTGCTGCAGCTTGGCCTCACGCTCGATGAGGTCCTGCTCGCGCCACATGCCGCTGCCGCCGTGCTGGGGCTCGTTGCGACCGCGCCGACGAGAACTGGGCCCGCCCCGGCGTGCGTCGCCACCTCCGCCACCGCCGGGGCCTCCTGTCATCGGGCCCATCGGGCCGGGGCCGCCAAAGCCGCCGCCCTCACCGCCGCGCGGTCCACCACGGCCACGCGGGCGCGTGTCGACCTGCTCGGGCGCCTCGACGCGCACGATCTTCGGGCCGCTGAGCTTCACCGGCGTCTTCTTCTCGAGCATCGGGCCGGCGGGCTTGATCACCGTCGGCCGCGTCGGCACGTTCTGAGGCGCGGGCTTGGGAGGAGGCCCGGCGGGCTTGGGCGATTCGCCCTGGGGCGCAGCCGGGGCGCTCGCGGCGGCGCGCTGGCCGCCATCATCCTCGCCCTGCGATTGGGCGGGCGCCTCGTCCGGCTTCGGCGCTTCGACCGCAGGCGCAGCGGGCGCTTCCGCGGCGGGCTGAGCCTTGGGCTCGGGCTTGCTCTCGGCCTTGGGCTCAGGCTTCGGCTCGGGCTTGGCGGGCGCCTCGACGGCGGCCTCTTCCCCGGCCGGTGCTTCGACCGTCGGCTCCTGCTCGTCGCCTTCGCCCTCGTCCTCGGGCTGCGGGGCGGCGCTCGGGCGCGTCGCGCGGGCCGGCGGCTCGGCGACGGCGGTGCCCGTTGTGGTCGATTCCTCGCCCGCGGTCGATTCGTCGGCCTGCTTCTTGCGAGCACGCGGCTTGGCGCGCACCTTCTCGAGGTTCACGGGCTTGGACGTCTCAACGGCGGTCGCCGAGGGCGCTTCGCCCCCGCTGAACCACTCGCGCACCGTCGCCTCGAGACCCACCGAGACGGTGGACATGTGGTTCTTGATGACGCTCTCGGGGATGCCCTCGTCGCGGCATTTCTGCACGACCGCCTTGGAGGCAACCCCCAGTTCCTTCGCAATCTCGAACACACGCTTTGCCAAACGTCACTCCATGCGCCAGGACCACACAAACACCACCGTGGCCCAGCGGGCGCCAAATTTCAAACCCTTTAGCCGCCGAGGATCTCCGCGGCACGGCTGTCGCCGTTGCTCTTGTCGCTCTCGTTCCCTTCGCCATCCGCCTCGCTCTGGGCGCTCTCGCCCTGCGATTCGGACGACGAATCTCCACCACCATCTGTCTGGCCGGCAGCTTGGCTGGCCGTCTGGCCATCCGTAGCGGGCGCCGCCCCGCCGCCCAGGATCGCCGCCGCCGCGCTGTCCGCGTCGGGGGCGCCCTCCGGGCCAAGCAGGTCATCGCCGGCCGCGATGCGCGCCTGCTCCTCGGCACGACGCTTCTCGGCCTCTTCCTTCTCGCGGGCCTGCTGCTCGGCCACGATCTTGGCCTGCTCGCTGGCCAGTTGCACGGCCTTCTCGGCCATCTCCGGGCTCAGTTCGAGCTCGGCCGCGATGACCTCGGCGCCGATCTCCTCGACGTCGAACACGCTGATCATGCCCAGGGCCGCCAGGCGGTCGACCATCTGCTCGTCCACGCCCTCGATCTGCTGCAGCGTGGTCGAGAGGATCTCCAGGTTCTTGGTGAACTCCTCGGGGGTGAGGATGTCCACGTCCCAGCCGGTCAGCTTGGCGGCCAGACGCACGTTCTGCCCGCGCTTGCCGATGGCCAGGCTCAGCTGGTCGTCGCGCACCACGACGGTGGCGCGGCCCAGCTCGAAGCACAGGCTGATCTCGGCCACCTCGGCGGGCTTGAGCGCGTTCTGGATGAGGATCTGGCTGCTCTCGTTCCAGCGGACGATGTCGATCTTCTCGCCGTTGAGCTCGTCGACGATGTTCTTGATGCGGCTGCCGCGCACGCCCACGCAGGCGCCCACGGCGTCCACGCGGCTGTCGATGCTGCTCACCGCCAGCTTGGTGCGCTGGCCGGGCTCGCGGGCCATCGCCTTGATCTCGATGATGCGCTCGGCCACCTCGGGCACTTCCACCTCGAAGAGCCGCTTGATGAAGTCGGTGTGCGCACGGCTGAGCACCACGCGGGTGGCCGAGCCGTCGCGCTTCACGTCCAGGATCATCGCGCGAACGCGGTCGCCCGGGCTGAACTGCTCGCCGGGGATCTGCTCCTGGCGGGGCATCTCGCCCTCGCCCGCGTCGAGCGAGACCACCAGACGCCCGCCGCGCTCGTAGCGCTGGGCCGTGCCGGTGAGGATCTGGCCGATGCGGGTGTGGTAGCGGTCGTAGAGGCTGGTCTGCTCGTCCTCGCGGAACTTCTGGATCATGACCTGCTTGAAGGTCTGGGCGGCGATGCGGCCCAGGTCCTGCGGGTTGAGCTCCACGGGCTCGCCGTGGCGGGTCAGGCTGATCTCTCCGCTGAGCTGGTCGACCGAGCAGGCGAACTCTTCCATGTCGAGCGAGCCGAAGTGCTTGCGCGCGGCGCTCACCATCGCCTGCTCAAGGTCGGCAATCAGCACCGAACGCTCGACCTTGCGGTCGCGTGCGATCGAGTCGAGGATCCTGAGCATTTCGGGGCCGTTCAACGTCCGAGTCCTCCAACGCCATCGTGGCGTTCTGTTTCAATAACAACCCGGGCCACAAGACGCTCAATGCGCTCATGACCCGGCCATAAACCGCCCGCCGAGGCTGGCAGATGACCGCGCCCGAAAGGGCAAAAATCACCCGCCAAGGGCGTCCAGATTGTGCCGAACGCTCACATCATCGGCAGCAACCCTTCCAGGCCCAGGCCATCCCAGCAGCCGCACGCACACCAACAAATGGTGCTCCCGCGGAGCCGAAATGAGTCCCGGCGTGGCTCATAGCAAGGGCATCGTAGAGGTTCGATAGGCCCAGAGTCAAACCGCGCAAGCTGGTAGACGATTCTCCGGCGCCTCAGAAGACGCCTCAGATGCGGTCGGTTTTCGTCACCGGGCGGACGATCCGCAGGGCCCGCTTGTTGCGGTGCTGGCCGATGTGGGCCAGGAACTTGCGCTCGCCTTCCACGCACATCACCATGGGCCGCGTGGCGGGGGTCTCGGTCATGATCAGGTCGCCCGCGGCCATGGTCGCCAGGTCTCGCAGGCTGATCGTGGTGCGGGCCAGCACGCCCGAGACCGACAGCCCAGCCGCGGCGAGGCTGCCGCTGAGGCGGTTTTCCAGCCCGGGTATGCGGCTGCCCTTGCCCGAGCTGAACCAGTTCTGGGCGCTGACGGCCTCCATCACCGGCTCAATGACGTTGTAGGGGATGCACAGGCTCATCGTGCCCGCGCGATTCGACATCTTCACCTCGAAGCCGATGACCACGACCACCTCGTTGGGCGGCACGATCTGGACGAGCTGGGGGTTGCTCTCGGTCGACTTGATGGCGAAGGACAGCTCCTTGACCCCGGCCCAGGCCTCGCTGAGGGCCTCGAGGCCGCGATTGGTGACATTGCTGATGAGACGGTTCTCGATCATCGTCATCGGCCGCTGGGGGATGAACAGGTCCTGGCTGGTGCCGCCCAGCAGGCGGTCGATGATCGGATAGATGATGAGCGGGCTCAG
>JBITAB010000080.1:0-3379 GCA_044439825.1 Phycisphaerales bacterium JB064
CCCAGCGCCTTGCTCACGCCCGCCAGCGTCAGCAGCTTGTTGGTCTGCCGCTCTGTCGCGTTGAAGGCGATCGTCGTGGTCTTGCTGGGCGCGAGATTCCGCTCGGTGGTCTCCTTGAGCTCCTGCCGCCGCTCGGCCGCCGCCGTCACCTGGCTCTTGTTGCGCGTGCCGCGGCCCTTGACGCCCTGGTGCAGCCAGGCCGTGTCGCGCCGGACCTTTCCAGCGATCGCCGACTGGGCGGCCAACTGGGCGTCGAGAAATGCCTCCTTGCGCTCGACGAACTTGCTGTAGTTGCCCACCGACTCGAACGCCCCGCCCGGATAGGCCGCCGACAGCTCGACGATGCGCGTGGCCGTGTTCTCGAGGAAGCGCCGGTCGTGCGTCACGAAGACCATCGCGATGGGCGAGGAACGCACGAAGCCCTCGAGCCACACCACGCCCTCGAGGTCCAGGTGGTTCGTCGGCTCGTCGAGCAGCAGCAACTCGGGCTCGCCCGCGAGCGCCCGGGCGATCGACAGCCGCTTGCGCCACCCGCCCGAGAGCGTCGCGACGGGCTGGTACAGGTCCTCGAAGCCCAGCTTGGTCAGCGCGATGGACGCGCGCGTCGTCGCATCGGTGTCGTGGCCATCGTCATGGTCTTCCTCGCTTGCCAGGCTATCGCGCACGACCGAGAGCGGCGTCGCGTCGACCTCGAAGCGATCGTCCTGATCGATGTACGCCGCCCGCAGCCCACGCCGCCGCGTCACCTCGCCCGCGTCGGCGGCCTGCACGCCCGCGAGGATCTTCATCAGCGTCGACTTGCCGCTGCCATTGGGCCCGATCAGACCGATCCGCTCGCCGTCCTCCACGTGCACCGACACGCCCGTGAAGAGCGTCTTGGAGGGGTACACCTTGGTCAGGTTGCGGGCGGAGAGCAGTGTGGGCATTCGTCTCGATTTCCTTGGGGCCTGAACGATACACGCCCCACCCCCACACCACGTGACCGAACGCCGCTAAACTGCTGCAATGAACCGTGCCCGCATCGCGGCCTTGCAATACTTCGTCCGCCCCATCGGCGACCTGGCCCAGTTCCGCGATCAGGTGACCGGCCTGGTACAGACGGCCGCCGACTACGACTGCGACCTGGTGGTCTTCCCCGAGTACTTCACCGTCCAACTGCTGACGCTGGGTGATATCCGCAGGCCCATGGACGAGCAGGTCCGCGACCTGACCAACCGCGTGCCGGACTACCTCGAGCTGTTCGAGGGCCTCTCGCGCAGGTTCGGCATCCACATCGTCGCCGGCTCGATCGCCACGGCCGACCCGACCCGCCCCGACACCATCCACAACGACAGCTTCGTCTTCGCCCCCGACGGCACGCACGGCTACCAGGGCAAGCTCAACATGACCCGCTTCGAGAAGGAGTTCTGGCGTGTCAGCCCGCGCGACACCCTGCGCCTCTTCGAGACGCCCATCGGCACGATCGCCGTGGCCATCTGCTACGACGTGGAGTTTCCCGAGCTGTGCCGGGCCGCCGCCCATGCCGGCGCCGTCATCCTGGTGGTGCCCAGCTACACCGACGACCGCCAGGGCTTCATCCGCGTGCGCTACTGCGCCCAGGCCCGCGCCATCGAGAACCAGATGTTCGTGATCAACGCGGCCACCGTCGGCTCGCTGCCCATGGTGCCCGCCGTCTCGCTCAACTACGGCCAGGCCTCCATCCTCACGCCCAGCGACTTCCCCTTCTCCCGCGACGGCATCATGGCCGAGGGCATCCCCAACCAGGAGACCATGGTCATCGGCGAGCTCGCGCTCGACGTGCTCAAGCGCAACCGCCAGCACGGCACCGTCCGCCCGCTGCGCGACAGCATGGCCTACAAGCACCCGCGCCTCGAACGCCTGACCCTGCCCGCCGCCGGCAAGGCCGAAGCGCCGCCCAAGCCCAAGCGCCCCCGGCGCAGGGTGGTCATCCGCAACACCGCGCCCGAGCACTTCACGGGCATCAGCGAGCTGGCCAGCCTGATCTACCCCGACCTGTCCCCCTGGACGGAGGAGTACCTGGCCAGCCACCTCAAGGCCTTCCCGCAGGGCCAGTTCGTCGCGGTCGAACAGGCCTCGGGGCTGGTCGTCGGCGCGTGCTCGGGGTTGGTCATCGATTGGGACAAGCACCCCGACACCAGCTCGTGGAACGCCCTGACCGCCGGCGGCTATTACACCAACCACGACCCGGTGAACGGCAACACGCTCTTGGCCGCCGACGTCATGGTCCGCCCGGGCTTCCAGGGCCAGGGCATCGGCCGCCAGCTCTACCAGCGCGGCCGCTTCGACCTGGCCCGCCAGCTGGGCCTGTGGCGCATCGTCGCCGGCAGCCGCCTGCGCGGCTACCACCGCTACGCCGACCGGCTCACCGCCGAGCAGTACGCCATCGAGGTCATCCAGGGCCGGCTGAATGACCCGACCCTGTCCTTCCAGCTCCACCTGGGCTTCCGCGTCACGGCCGTCATCGGAAACTACTTTGGCGGCGACCCCGAAAGCAGGGGCTTCGCCGCCCTCATCGAGTGGCTCAACGACGAGGTGGCCGACGCCAAGGACTACCAGGCGGGCGACCCCCGCTTCGCCCCGCCCGCCTGAGCCCGCTCGCCGCGGCGCAGGCCATGAAGCAAAAAAAACTTTGCGCCGGGTGTCCGGCCGTGTGGCCGAAATCAAAGGTCGATGTATGATCTTCGCTTCGATGACCGGCGCCCCGCCCCGACGCGCGCCACGGCCACTGCGGCCGGGCCACTGCGGGCAACGATCCATGGGCACCCCGGCATCGATACCAAGGGCAGCCGCCCGCCATGATGCACCCCGATACGGAACTCCGCTTCATCAACGAGCACGTTGGTCACGGCGTCGTTGCGACCCGAGACATCCCGATGGGCACCATCACCTGGGCCCAGGACGAGCTCGATCGCGCCTTTGCCCCCGCCGAGGTCGACCGGCTCGGCCCGCTGTTCGCCGAGCAGCTCGATAAGTACTGCTTCCGCAACCAGCACGGCAACTGGATCCTCTGCTGGGACCACGCCCGCTTCGTCAACCACTCCTTCCGCTCCAACTGCATGACCACGGCGTACAACTTCGAGATCGCCATCCGCGACATCGCCGCCGGCGAGCAGCTCACCGACGACTACGGCTACCTCAACATCACCCGCCCCTTCGAGGCCATCGACGAGGGGCTCGACCGCACGACCGTCTACCCCGACGACCTGACGCGCTACCACGCCCGGTGGGACGCCCAGCTCGCCCAGGCCTGGCCAGGCATCGTCGCCGTCGCCCAGCCGCTGCGCCCGCTGCTGGGCGAGCCGCTCTGGGCCCGCGTGCAACGCGTGGCCTCGGGCCAGGAACCCATGGCGTCCATTCT
>JBITAB010000081.1:0-3376 GCA_044439825.1 Phycisphaerales bacterium JB064
GAACCAATCCTCAGGCGTACTCCACCCAGGCAACACCACTATCCAACGGCTGGCTCACTGTCGGTGAAATGCACATCGACTGGACGCCTGCCGCGTGGCAGCTTGGTAGCACGACTGTGGTCACGATGGTGTACGAGCACTCCTTGCGGAAAGACGGGCTGCTCATCGCGTTCAACGACGCAAGCACCGACTGGGTCAGTTGGTCCGACATCGCTAGTGAACTGCCAGGCTGGAATCACAGCCGCGCCGCACTTGGTCTGCCACCAATCCCACCCGAAGCCCTGCCGCCTGATCCGCAACATCCATAGCCGTAGACGATCTGACCCGTACCTACCACCCCCGCGCGCAATCTCACGGACATGCGCGCCCATTCCCTTGACGCCCCAAGCCCCGCCAGTATCGTGCTCACATGCACAGGCGCACGGCACAACACGAGACCGCACCGGCCCCCGCCCATCGTCTCACCATCAATCCCATCACGGGTGCGCCCGTCTGGACGCTACTCCACGCCCCACCCGGTCCAACCGACATACCGGGACTCAAGGTCCGCTGCTACCTCGGCCGGAGCCATCGACCGGCCATAGTCGATCATGGGCATGATCCGAACCGTCGGCCGGCTCGTCTTCAGCAGGGCGCCCCACGCCGTCGGCGTCATCGCGGCCCCCTCGATCACGATCGGCAGCACGCGCGCCCCGCTCCGGCGGATCAGCAACCCAACGCCCGGCTGGAAAGGCCGCAGCGTCCGCGGCTTCCGCTCGATGCCGCCCTCGGGAAACAGCCCGAGCACGCCGCCGATCGACAAGTGCCGCAGCGCCTCGCGCACGCCCGCCGGGTCGCTGTTGGCCCGGTCCACGAAGATGATCCGCCCAAACTGCCACAGCCACTCGCCGGCCGGGTGCCGCATGTCGGCGGCCATCATCCACCGCGGCTCGAACGGCAGCACCGCCTGGATCAGCAGCGGGTCGACCCCCGACGCGTGGTTGGCCACCACGATCAGCGGCCCAACACCCTCGAGCCCGCCGTCACTCGCGAAAGCCGGGATGTTCTCGCGCCCCTCAACGCTGGGCCGGTGCCGCAGCCACACATACAGCCGGATGGCGTACCACGCCAGATTCCCCACGACATCCTGCCCACGCGGCCCCGCCAGCAGCCGGCCAGCGACAGCCGCCAGAACCAGCCACAAAACGGCCGCAAGGATGATCCACGGGAGCCAATCGGGCATAGGGGACACAGGTTAGCACGCATTAGGTTCGCAAGCGAGCCCAACACCCATTCCATCCCCAACAAACCCGCAAAAAACTCACCGTTTCTGGGCCGAACCACCAGCCGACCGACCAGCCGAGATCGTCAGGCCCGCCCGCTTCTCGTTGCGCTTGGCCGGCCGCAAGGCACGCACGATCAGCCCCACGGCTCCCACCGCCGCGACCGTCACCACCCAGAACTGCCAGTCACCCCAAGGCATCTAGCCCAGCACGCTCACCGCGCCATACACGACCGCCGCGCCCACGTAGGCCACGCCGGTCATCCAGCCAAACTGCACCAGCGCCCACTTCCACCCGCCGGCCTCCCTGGCCGTCACCACCAGGGTGGGCAGGCACTGGATCGCCAGCACGAAGAAGACCAGCATCGCCCAGCTCGTCGCCGGCGTGAACAGCTTCGTGCCATCATCGCGCGTGGCATTGGCCAATCGCTCGCGCACGCCATCATCTTCTGCGTCGTCAGTGCCCGCCACCTGCACGGCCATCGTGCCCACAAACACCTCACGCGCCGCGAAGCTCGCCAGGATGCCGATGGTCAGTTGCCGATCGGCGCCGATCGGCGCGAACGCCGGCTGCACCGCGTCGCCGATACGCCCCAAAAAGCTCACCTGCGCCGCGCGCTGCGGGTCGTCCTGGCCCTCTGCCGGCTTGGGATAGGCCGACAGCCACCACAGCACGATCGAGATGCCCAGGATCACCGTGCCGGCCTTGCGCACGAACAGCCACCCGCGCGCCGCGGCGACCTTCACCGCATCGCCAACGCTCGGCCACTGATACCTCGGCAGCTCCAACGCCATCGACGGGCTCTTGCCGCGCAACAGCGTCCGTCGCGCGATCACCGCCGTCAGCAGCCCCGCACCCGCTCCCAGCACATAGCAGCCCGTAAACGCCAACGCCTGCAGAGCGGTGCTCTCGGGGAACAGGATCTGCGTCAGCAGCACGTACACCGGGATGCGTGCCGAGCAGCTCATGAAGGGGATGGCCAAAATCGTCGCCACGCGCTGGCGGAAGTCCGGAATCGCGCGCGCCGACATGATCGCCGGGATCGCGCACGCGTGCCCGCTCAGCAGCGGCACGAAGGCGTGGCCCGGCAGGCCAAAGGGTTTCAGCAGCCGATCGATCACAAAGGCCGCGCGCGCCAGGTAGCCGGTCTGTTCCAGCAGCGCGATCAGGAAGAACAGCAGCACGATCTGCGGCAGGAACACCAGCGTGCCGCCCACACCCGCGATCACGCCGTCGGCCAGCAGATCCCGGATCGCGCCGGCTGGCAGGGTGCTGCTCACCACGCCGGCCAGCCAGCCGAAGAAGCCCTCGATGGCGTCCATGGGGATCGTCGCCAGGCTGAAGATGGCCCAGAACAGCCCCGTCATGATCGCGGCGAAGGTGGCCACGCCCAGCACGGGGTGGGTGAAGGCAAGGTCCAGCCGATCGGTCAGCGCGTCGTGCCCACCTCCCTCGGCCACGTCGGCGGCGCAGGCCTTCGCATACACCGCGTCGGCCCATTCGTCGATGTCGCTTGGGGTCAGCGGGCCGGCGGCGATTTTTGCGCGCGTCAGGGCGGGCAGCACGTCGTCGACGCCGCGGCGGGTCTTGCCCGAGGCCAGCACGACCGGGCATCCCAAGGCCGCCTCGAACTTCTCGGCGTCGATCTTGATGCCGCGTCGCGCGGCGGCGTCGGTCATGGTGACGACGACGATGGTCGGCAGGCCGAGCGCGATCACCTCGCCGGCCAGGCGCAGGTTGCGCGGCACGTTGGTGGCGTCGACGACGATGGCGACGGCGTCGGGCTGGCCGGTCGGGAAGCCCTTGATCGCCATCTTGTCATTGGGATCGCCGGCGAGGATGCCCTTGCAGATGCGCGACTCGTTGGTGTCGAGGCCAAGGCCGTAGGCGCCGGGGAGGTCGGCGAGCATGACGGGGCCGGCGGGGGTCTGCACCTGCGCGAGGTGGGCTTCCTGGGTGGTGCCGGGGAAGTTGGCGGTCTTCTGGCGGAGGCCGGCCAGGGCGTTGAAGAGTGTGGACTTGCCGACGTTGGGGTTGCCGACGAGGGCGGCCGTGCGGACGGCCGGCACGGTCACGCTGACGGGGTTGGTAGGGAGCGTGACCGGGGGCATGGC
>JBITAB010000082.1:0-3356 GCA_044439825.1 Phycisphaerales bacterium JB064
GCCCTCAAGGAGAACGACCCGGACTACCCGGTGATCGTCGACGCCGGCGTGGGCAGCGCGAGCGACGTGAGCGTGGCGATGGAGCTCGGAGCCGACGGCGTGCTGCTCAACACCGCCATCGCCCACGCCAAGGACCCGGTGCTGATGGCCCACGCCATGCGCATGGCCCTCGACGCCGGCTACCTGAGCTATCGCAGCGGCCGCATCGAGAAGAAGCTCTACGCCACGGCGAGCAGCCCGTTCGAGGGGGCGATCAGCTACATTCCGGGGGAATAATCAAGCCTTCTTGCCCGATCGGTACACATCCGTCGGCACTCCCGCAAACCCCCAGTTCTGCTCGTCGATCTCGTCGATGACGATGTGGGTCTGCTCTGGTCGCTTGCCGAGCACGCGGCCGAGCGTGTCGGTGATCTCGGCGATGATCTGGGCCTTCTGCTCTCGCGTGGCGGCCGGGGTGATGCGGACGTTGACATAGGGCATGGGCGTTCCTCGGGTCTTCACGATCGATCGAGCACGGGCAGCATGATGGCCATCGTTGCCGCGACGAGCAGGAAGGCCGCCAGGAAGTAGCGTGCGGCGACGCGTGGGCCGCGTTGGGCTCCGCCGTGCACGGCCGCGACATAGGCCACGCGTGCCGCGACGATGCCGGCGGGAGCACCGATGGCCAGGACCATCAACCCGTAGGCGACGAAGAAGCCCGACTCGGCAGATCGCACGATCAATGCCACCACGGTCACCAGCGTGCTCATCGCGGAGATCAGCCACGGCGCGAGGACGTAGACCCGCGTATCGGGCGGCGCCGGAGGCGGGTGGGCGGCCTCACACATGCTGCCTTCTGGCCTCGGCGGCCTCCAAGCGTGCGGCATCGGTCGCCAGGCGGCGCTGCACCTCGATCACCAGCGTGTCGTCCTCGGGCGGGCCGCTGCGGCGGGCGTCGAGCTCGGCGATGATGCGGCGGGGCCACTCGCCCGGGCCGCACTTGGTCGCGGCGATCATGGCGGTGAGCCAGGTGCGGCCGATGCACTTGCCCTTGTCGTCGCGGGCCTCCATCGCGCCGTCGGTGTAGGCGATGAGCATGTCGCCGGGCATGAAGGTGTGCGTCTGCGGGTCGGCGTGGAAGTCTTCGGGCCGGCACGCGCCCAGCACGATCGCGGTGGAGTCGAGCTCCTCGATGGTGCCATCCACGCCGCGCAGGAACATGGGCGGGTGGCCCGCGTTGGCGTAGGTCAGCTCGCTGGTGGTCGGATCGATGCGCAGGCACACGGCCGACGCGTAGATGCTGTGCTGGGCCAGCGTGAGATGCACGTAGCGGTTGAGCAGCCCGAGCACGTGTCCGGGCTCGGCGTGTGGGTCCTCGGCGTAGATGCGCTCGAGCTCGCCGTGCAGGCGGTTGACCGTGAGGGCGGCGGCCAAACCATGGCCCGTCACGTCGAGCAGCACGACGTTCACGGGCACGCGGCCCTCGATGCCCGGGCTCTCGAAGCAGAAGAGGTAGTCTCCGCCGATGAGGCGCATGGGCTGGTAGGTATAGGTGAAGACGATGTCGCCCACGTCGCGCGGCTGGGGGAAGAGGTCTTCGTGGATGCGCCGCGCGTCGGTCATCTCGCGGCGCACCTCTGTGTAGCGGCTGGAGAGGAAGCGCATCTTGAAGGCGCGCATGCGGCTGGAGTCTTTGACGGCGCACACCGCGAAGCCCGGGCCGACGAACGCGGGGAACAGGCCCAGCCACAGCCAAGTGGGCGAAGGCTTGAGGTTCACGGCGATGAACACGACGGCGTGCATGACGAGCACGAGGCCGACGGTGCGCAGCACGTCCTTGGGCGACCAGGGCAGGAAGATCGCCGCGAGGAAGAAGGCAAACCCGAAGTTGATGGTCGCCACGGGCACGAGACGGCTGAACTCTCCCGACCCCGGCCAATGGATGATGTAGTTGAGCAGGCCCATCGCCCCGATGTAGATCAGGAGGATGCGCGTCAGCTTGAGGACGGCCGGCTTGTCGGGCTTGCTGTGGCGGACGCGATGGAAGAACCACGCGTACACGCTGATGTCGACGATCGCGACACCAAAGACCAGAACCAGGTAGCCCCACTGCTCGGCCAGCCGGCTCCAGCCGACCGCGATGCTTATGAAGCTCAGCGCCCACAACCCAAGCATCGTGCCCAGGAACCACATGAACCGACGGCGCAGCAGCCGACCGGTCTCGACGTCGAACTCCTGGGTGAACTCGCTTGTGAAGTTGGCGGTGGCCATGGGCGGCTCGGGCTCGGGTCAGGTTCCGATCAGTGGGTCTCTCGGTTGGCGCCGGGCTTCCAGAGCACGTCGCCCTGGGGGTTGGCCACGCGGCCCAGCACGAACAGCAGGTCGCTCAGCCGATTGAGGTATCGCACGACGTCGGGGTTTGTTTCCTGCGGCTGCTCCTCGAGGACGATGGTGGCCAGACGCTCGGCCCTCCTCACGATGGTGCGCGCCAGGTGCAGGGCCGCCGCCGCCGGGGTGCCGCCGGGCAGCACAAAGCTCGTCAGCGGGGGCAAGTCCTCGTTGAAGCGGTCGATGAAGGCCTCCACCCGGTCGATCTGGCTGGGGATGACCCGCAGGCGCTGCCCCTCCTTGCCGTCGTCCTTGATCGGAGTGCACAGGTCGGCCCCGCAGTCGAACAGGTCGTGCTGCAGGCTCTCGAGGATGGGGGCAAGCCCGCGGGCGGGCTCGGCGGCGTCTCGGCAGGCGATGACCGCCAGGCCGAGGGCGGCGTTGGCCTCGTCGGTGGTGCCATAGGCCTCCACGCGCGGATCGGCCTTGGCCACGCGGGCCCCGTCACCCAGGCCGGTGGTGCCGTCGTCGCCGGTGCGGGTGTAGATCTTGTTGAGCTTGACCATCTCGGAAATTCGCCCCTCAGGCGTGTTTGTGGGAGAAGCTGGCGTTGGCTTCAGTCGCGTGCCGACTAGTCTACGGCCCATGGCTCCGGTTGCTTCCCTGGATCGGTCGGTTGGCGTTCGCGGCGTGACGCGGCGATGGCGGCTGCCCGAGCCCGCGGGGGCCCTCGAGCCCTCCCTGCCGCCCCTTGTGGCCCGCGTGCTCGCTGGGCGGCCCTGGCTGGCGGCCGGCGACCTGGAGCCCAAGCTGACGGGGCTGCACGACCCCTCGGCCATCCCAGACCTCGACAAGGCCGCCGCCATGCTGCTGGAGGCCGGCCGGGCGGGCGAAGCCATCGCCATCTACGGCGACTATGACGTCGATGGCACGACGGGCTCGGCCATCCTGCACCACGTGCTGGCCTCCCTGTGCCCCCGGGCCACGCTCATGCACTATGTGCCCCATCGCCTCGACGAGGGCTACGGCGTGCACACCCATGCCATCGA
>JBITAB010000083.1:0-6019 GCA_044439825.1 Phycisphaerales bacterium JB064
GGGCACAACGCGGTGGCGTTCTTCCTGACGACGCCGTTCCTCGGGCTGATGTACTACTTCCTGCCCAAGGCCGCGAACCGACCGGTCTTCAGCTACAAGCTCAGCATCGTGCACTTCTGGAGCCTGGTCTTCATCTACATCTGGGCTGGCCCCCACCACCTGCACTACACGTCGCTACCCGAATGGGCCAGCAGCCTCGGCATGCTGTTCAGCCTGATGCTGTGGATGCCCAGCTGGGGCGGGGGCATCAATGGCCTGCTGACCCTTCGCGGCGCGTGGAGCAAGGTGACCACCGACCCGGTGCTCAAGTTCTTCGTCGTCGGCATCACGTTCTACATGATGTCGACCTTCGAGGGGCCCATGCTCAGCGTCAAGACGGTCAACAGCCTGAGCCATTACACCGACTGGACCATCGCGCACGTGCACAGCGGCACGCTGGGCTGGAACGGGTTCATGATCTTCGGCATGGCCTACTGGCTGGCGCCGCGCATCTTCCAGACCAAGGGCCTGTTCAGCGTCAAGCTGGCCACTGCCCACTTCTGGATCAGCACGATCGGCATCGCGCTCTACGTGCTGTCGATGTATGCCGCGGGCGTGACGCAGGGCCTGATGTGGCGGGCCTTCGATTCCAGCGGCCAGCTCATGTTCGGCGAGTTCATCGAGACCGTCACCCGCCTGGAATGGCTCTATTGGATCCGCGGCATCGGCGGCGTGATGTACCTGAGCGGCATGGTGCTGGGCGTGTTCAACCTCTTCCAGACCTGGCGCATGCGGCCTGACGAGTACGAGGTCGTCGTGCACGAGGCGGCGCCGCTGGCCCCGCTGAAGGACACCTTCACGCCCGCGCACAGCCGCCTGACGGCCAACGTCGGCGTCGGGCACGCCACCGACCGCTGGCTGCAGGGCAACTGGCATCGCCGCCTGGAGGCCCGCCCCGTGCGGTTCACCATCTGGGTGCTGATCGCCGTGTCGGTCGCCTCGCTGTTCGAGATCATCCCGACGTTCCTGATCAAGAGCAACGTGCCCACGATCGCGACCGTCGAGCCGTACACGCCGCTGGAGCTTGCAGGCCGCGACATCTACATCGCCGAGGGCTGCTACAACTGCCACTCGCAGATGATCCGGCCGATCTTCGCCGAGGTGAAGCGGTATGGCGAGTACAGCAAGCCGGGCGAGTTCGTCTATGACCGCCCGTTCCAGTGGGGCAGCCGCCGCATCGGCCCGGATCTCGCGCGTGAGGGCGGACGGCAGAGCTCGTACTGGCACTACGAGCACTTCAAGGATCCGCCCACGGTCATCACGGGCTCGATCATGCCCAGCTATGCGCACCTGATCGAGCAGGACCTGAACTTCCAGGGCATCCAGGCCCGTGTGGGCGCCATGGCGATGCTGGGCGTGCCATATGGCGAAGCGGTGAAGAACGCGCCAGAGATGGCCCGCGAGCAGGCACGCCAGGTGTCGGCGGACATCTCCGCCCAGGCCCAGGATCCGACGCTCGACCTGAGCGAGAAGAAGATCGTGGCCCTGATCGCCTACATGCAGCGTCTGGGCACGGACATCTCCAAGACGCCGCCCGCCGACGAGGCCGCGGCAGAAGAGGGAGGCGAGTAATGCTGTCGGACACCATCCGCCACATCGACCTGTCCGTCTGGCCAGAGGCCGCACTGGTGCTGTTCGTGGGCGTGTTCGTGATGGTCTCGCTGCGGACCTTGCGGGCCGGCCGCGGATTCGAGCGAGAGATGGCCTCTGCCGCACTCGACGACGGCGCCCCGGTCGCAGTGCACATCCAGAAGAAGGAGCACGCCCATGGCTGACACCAACGACAGCACGCTCATCCAGGGCCACGAGTACGACGGCATCCAGGAGTACGACAACCCCACGCCGCTGTGGTGGCACCTGCTGTGGCTCAGCTCGATGATCTTCAGCGTGGTGTACTTCTTCCTCTCGCTGCAGAGCCCATGGTTCGTGCACCAGACGCAACGGCTCGAACGCGCGCAGGTGGCCGAAATCGAACGGCTGTTCTCGGCCATCGGCGACCTCGAGGGCGACCAGGAGACCATCGTGTCGCTCATGGGCGATGCGCAGTGGATGAACTACGCCCAGTCGCTCTTCAGTGCGCACTGCACGTCGTGCCACGCAAGTGATGGCGGCGGCGGCATCGGGCCCAATCTGACCGACGATGCCTACCTGAACGTGAAGGTCATCACCGACATCCACAAGGTCATCGACCAAGGCGCCAACAACGGAGCCATGCCCGCGTGGGGTAAGCGGCTGCATCCCAACGAGGTGGTGCTGTTGAGCTCGTACATCGCGTCGCTTCGCGGCCAGAACCTGCCGCGCAAGGGGCCCGAGGGCGAGGTGATCCCGCCCTGGCCCACAGCAACCCCCGAAGGCAGCTGAGTCTCTCAAAGGAAGCCGCCATGACCGCCAACGCACACCAAGCCGAACGCGTGCTCTCCACTCTGAACGCCGATGGCACCCGGCGGTGGCTCAACCCGCGTCCCTCGACAGGACGCTGGTTGAACCGCCGCCGGATCGTCGGCTACTCGCTGGTCGTGCTCTTTGTGGCACTGCCCCACCTGCGCATCAACGGCAAGCCGCCGCTTCTGATCGACATCCTGCATCGCGAGTTCACGTTCTTTGGCACGACGCTCTACCCGACCGACACGCTGCTGCTCGCGTTGCTGCTGATCACGGTCGCGCTGTCGATCTTCTTCTTCACCGCCCTGTTCGGGCGCGTCTGGTGCGGCTGGGGCTGCCCGCAGACGGTCTACCTCGAGCTCGTGTTCCGCCCCGTGGAGCGGTTCTTCCAGGGCGCCCCGGGCAAGGGCAAGAAGCGGTTCGGGGCCGCGGGCGGCTTCCTCAAGATCCTGGTCTTCATCGCGCTGGCATTCGGCCTGGCCCACACATTCCTGAGCTATTTCGTCGGCACGGACAACCTCCGGCACTGGATCTTCGGCTCGCCGCTCGACCATCCGATCGCGTTCCTGGTGATGGCGGCCGTCACAGGGCTGATGCTCTTCGATTTCGGCTTCTTCCGCGAGCAGACCTGCATCGTCGCGTGCCCGTACGGCCGCTTCCAGAGCGTGATGCTCGATCGCGATTCGCTTATCGTGGGCTACGACCGCAAGCGCGGCGAGCCCCGCGGCAAGAAGCGCCGCACGCCGGGCAGCGATGTCTCGCTCAAGGTCGTGCAAGACACGCAAGAGCAGGGCGACTGCATCGATTGCACCATGTGCGTGCAGACGTGCCCGACGGGCATCGACATCCGCGACGGGCTGCAGATGGAATGCGTGAACTGCACGCAGTGCATCGACGCGTGCGACACGATCATGGACAAGATCGGTCGACCACGCGGGCTCATCCGCTACGCGTCGCAGCGCACGCTCGATGGCGAGGGCCGAAACTGGATGCGGCCTCGCATCTTCGTGTATCCGACCATCATCACGATCCTGGTCTCGATCATGACGGTGCTGCTCATCACGCGGGCCTCGGCCCTGGTGACGGTGACGCGCGGCCCCGGGGCGCCGTTCTCGGTGCTCGAGTCGGGCATGGTGGCCAACCCGATCAAGGTGAAGATCCACGATCGTTCGCCCGAGGGCGGGGTGTACACGCTGAGCCTGGAGGGCGTGAACGGCGGCCGCATCGATGGCGAACTCCCCATCGGCCTCACGGCTGGGCAGATGTTCACCGAGCCCATGACCCTGGTCGTGCCGCCCGAGGCGTTCGCGACGGGGCGCCTGCCGGTGACCGTTGTCGTGCAGGCCGAGGGCTTCGAGCAGCGGATCGACTATGTCATGCTTGGCCCGGTGTTCCGGGCGGGAGGCAACTGAGATGTCGCAGGCCGAGCAACACGATCCGGTCGAGAGCGATCAGAAGGGCGATCGGGCTTGGCTCTGGCCAGTAGGCGTCGTGGGCATGCTGTGCGTCTCGCTGTCGGTGTGCGCGATCACGGTCGTCGCAGCAGTCAGTGACCCAAGCTATGCGATCGAGGACGACTACTACCAGAAGGCCGTGGACTGGGACAGGGATCGCGACCTGCAAGCCGCCAGCGACAAGCTCGGCTGGAACGCAGAACTGACCATCTCGACCGCCGGCCAGATCGTCGTGACCATCACCGACGCGCATGGCCAGACGGTCGACAGCGCCGCCGTGCGGGCCACCGCGTTCCACCATGCCCGTCGTGGCCTTGCCGAAGAACTGACGCTCACGCCGCAGGGGAATGGCCGATACGTGGCGATGCTCGACCAGCCGCGCGAAGGGCAGTGGCAGGTGCGTTTGCAGGCCTCGCTCGGGCGAGATCGCTTCCTGCATACCGAAGACCTGTACACGAAGAGCGGCACGCCATGACGCCAACGGTTGCCACGCTCGCGGCGGTGCTGCTCGCCAGCCTGGCGGGCAGCCCACACTGCGCCGGCATGTGCGGCGTGTTCGTGGCGATGGCGTGTGGGTTTGATCGCAGCAAGCCTCGATTGCACATTCGCTTGCAGTCGGCCTATCACGGCGGCCGGTTGGTGGGCTATGCCACGCTCGGCGTCATCGCTGGCGCCCTGGGTTCGGCGATCGACCTCGGCGCGAGAGCGGCCGGCCTGCAGCACGCCGCGGCCATCCTCGCCGCGACAACCATGCTCCTCGTCGGTGGCGCTTGGCTCCTGCGCGAGGCCGGTGTTCGTCTGCCGCACGTGAAGACTCCTGCTGCGATTCGTAACGGCTTTCGGGCCGGCGTCGCGAAGGCGGACCGCTTCGGGCCGACCGGTCGTGCACTGACCATGGGGTTGCTCACCGCGCTGCTGCCGTGCGGATGGTTGTGGGCGTTCGCCATCATCGCGGCTGGCACGGCTTCGCCCTTGTGGGGGGCGGCGGTGATGGCAGTGTTCTGGATCGGCACGGTGCCCATCCTCGCGGCCGTAGGGTTCGGTGCTGGCGCGTTGCGATCTCGGCTGGGCCCGAAGGTGCGCACCATCGCCGCGCTGGCGATGATCGCCATCGCCGCCGTCACGGTGCTGCGTGTATACCGCGCCGACCTCTCCGGGCTCACCCACCGCCCGAACGCGCAGCCCGCCTCGCTGCAATCGCCGCCGACCTCGGCCCATTGCCCATTGTGCCCGCCAGAAGAGTGATCCATGGCCGCGATCGTCGCACCATCTTCGGCCACCACCGCCACCACCAGGCAGCCCTGCGCACACTGCGGGCTGCCTTCGCCGGTGGGCGAGCGATTCTGCTGCAACGGCTGCCAGACGGCCTTCGAGGCGATCTCGGCCTGCGGGCTCGAGCAGTACTACGCCCTGAAGCAGCGGCTCGACAACGATCGCACGCCAGCCGAGCAGGGAGCTGGCACGTTCGCCGAGTTCGACGATCCGGCGTTCATCGCGCGACACGCCTCGCCCATGCCCGATGGGCTGATGCGCATCGAGTTGTACGTGCAGGGCGTGCACTGTGCGGCGTGCCTGTGGCTGCTCGAACGCTTGCCGACCGTTGTTGGTGGATTGCGCAGCGTTGAGCTTGATCTGGCCCGGCGGACCGCGCTGGTCATCTGGAACCCCGCCGAGACGAGCCTCTCACGCATCGCTCGCTCTTTCGGCCAGTTCGGCTATCCCCCGCACCCCGTCGAGCCATCGGCCGCTCGCGACGCCCGGCGGATGGAGGACAGGGCGTACCTGATCCGCATCGGCGTCGCCGCGGCCTGCGCCGGCAACGTCATGCTGCTGGCGTTCGCGCTCTATAGCGGCCACTTCGATTCGATCGCCGAGCCGTATCGGTCGGCGTTCCGATATCTCAGCGCAGCGATCGGCCTGCTCGCACTTCTCTGGCCCGGGCGTGTCTTCATCCGTGGCGCTATGGCCGCGGTGCGCACGCGGACCTGGCACCTGGATACGCCCATCGCGATCGCCCTCATCGCTGGCACGCTCGCCGGCCTGTACGCCGTCGCGCTCGATACGGGAGAGATCTACTTCGACTCGATCACCATGCTCATCTTCCTGCTGCTCATCGGCAGATGGCTGCAGATGCGCCAGCAGCG
>JBITAB010000083.1:6119-14951 GCA_044439825.1 Phycisphaerales bacterium JB064
GGCCGCCTCATGGCCGACATCGAACGCCTGAGCCGCTCGCGCACGCCGGTCATCGGCAGCGCCGATCGGCTCGCCAAGCCGTTCGTCCTTGGCGTGATGTCGCTCTCGACTTTGTGCTTTCTGGTTCGCCTGCCCTACGGGTTGCATGCCGCGTTCGAGTCGACCGTCGCGATGCTCATCGTCTGCTGCCCCTGCGCCGTCGCACTGGCCACGCCGCTCGCGACATCGATGGCCATCGGCCGCCTTGCCTCACGAGGCACGCTCATCAAGGGCGGCGACACCTTCGAGACGCTCGCCAAGTCGCCCACGCTCGTGCTCGACAAGACCGGCACGCTGACGGAGGGCAGGTACGCGTTGCGAGAATGGGTCGGAGCCGAAGACCTCAAGCCCATCGTGGCCGCGATGGAAACGGGAGCCCAGCACCCCATCGCCAGAGCGTTAGCGGCGAGCAGTGATCATAAAGCAGACGTGAGCGATATTGAGCACCGTACGGGCCTGGGCGTTTTCGCCACGCACGCCAGCCTCCCCGTTGCCGTGGGGTCGGCCGCTTTCATGAACACGCTTGGCGTTGAAGTGCCCGACTGGGCGAACGAGGCCGCGCCCAAGGCTCGGGACGCAGGGCTTACCACGGTCTTCATCGCACGCGACCACACACTCGAAGCCCTCGCCCTGCTCGGCGACGCGCCTCGGGCGGACACAAAGGCGGCGGTCGATGCCCTCCGTGATCTGGGCTGGCGACCGCAAGTCCTTTCGGGAGACGATGATCAAACGGTGCACGCCATCGCGCAAGCCGTCGGCATCGAGGAGGCGCATGGCAACGCGCTTCCCGAAATAAAGCGCGACTCCATCGCCAGGTTGAAGCACGATGGCCCTGTCATCATGGTTGGCGACGGCGTCAACGACGCGGCCGCTCTCGCGACCGCGACCGTCGGCGTCGCGGTAAGCGGCGGTGCCGAAGCTTCGATGTCCGCGGCCGACGTCTATCTCGGCAGACCAGGCCTGATGCCGCTGGTCGACCTCGCCCGCACCAGCCGCGGCGTGATCTCGCGCATCCGCCTGAGCCTCGGGCTTGCCGTCGGCTACAACCTGACCGCCGCCACGCTGACGCTCGCGGGGCTCATGTCGCCCATCGTCGCGGCGATCGTCATGCCGATCAGCTCGCTTACCGTGCTGGCGATCGCCATCGGCGCCGGAAAGCCGAGCAACCCGTCCCTGCCGAATCAAAGCAACCAGGAGGCAACGCCATGAGCGTGCTCTTCATCGTCCTGCCCATCGCCCTCGCCTTGGCCGGCCTGGCCGTGTGGGGCTTCGTGTGGATGGTCCGCTCTGGACAATGCGACGACCTGGACACGCCGGCCAGCCGCGTGCTCGTCGATGACGATCGCTGAGCTCTCAAACCCAAACAAAAAACGGACCCAAGAAGGGTCCGTTTCTCAAGAAGTGGGCGATACAGGACTTGAACCTGTGACCTCCTCGATGTCAACGAGGCGCGCTAGCCAACTGCGCTAATCGCCCGGTTATCCCCCAAGCCGGCCTGGGCCGCTCTCGTGGGCGGGGAGTATATCGGCCTGCAACCCTCCAGTCACCGACCCGTACAATCTTCCAGCGGCCGCCCATCAACCTCTCGTGAGGTCCCACCCCCCGCCCCCCATGGCCGGCCGCAGACCCGGGCCACACCTCCCCCACCCCCAGCCCGGGCACGAAGGAGGCCGCCATGCGCCCCGCCATCAGTCTCGCATGCCTGCTCGCCGCCGCTGGTCTTGCCATCGCTCAGGACACCCCTGCGACGCCGGCGCCCTCGACCCTGCCAGCCGTTGAGGACCCCAACGCCATCGAGCCGGCGGCCAATCCCGAACAAGACAAGCAGGTGCAGGACGCCCTCCGCCAGCACCACCTGCGCCGCCAGCACCTCGAGATCGAGCTCAAGCAACTGCGGCACAAGTACTTCCGCAACCCTCGGGCCCACGACCTGCGGGCCGCCGGCCTCGAGAAGCTCAAGGAGTACAACGACCCGGCCATCTTCGAATCGATGATCGAGATCTTCAGCCGCAGCGGCGACGACGTGGTCGAGCAGATTATCGACCACTTGGCCAGCCTGGAGACCCCAGAGGCCCTGGCCACCGTTGCATGGACGGCCCTGTTCGACACCCACCCTCGCCGCCGCGACATGGCGACGGGCGCCCTTACCGACACCCTGCGTGGCAAGCCCATCCCCCAGAGCGTCAAGAGCGTGGTGGCCGATGGGCTGTCTCGGGCCCACGACCCGCACGTCGCCAACGCCGCCGGGCTCGCCGCCACGCTGAAGATGGCCGACGCCATTCCGGCCATGATCGCCACCCAGGTCGTCGGCCGGGGCAACGGCAGCCAGGGCGGCGCGCTCGCCTACATCCTGGTGGGCCAGCAGCAGGCCTTCGTCAGCGACCTCGAGCCCGTCGTCGGCCCCAGCGCCGTCGCCTTCGACCCCGAGCTGAGCGTGGTGACCGAGGGCGTCGTGCTCCGCGTGCTCGACGCCGTGGTCGTCACCTACCGCGTCGAGGTGCACCAGGCCCTGGTACGCCTCACCAGCGACCTGTGGGGCCAGGACACCAGCTATCTCGGTTGGGACGTGCCCAAGTGGCGGCAGTGGTACACGCGCGAGTTCGTGCCCAGCCAGCCGAAGTAGGGCATCCGGGAGCACACCAAGGCGGCCTATCGCGCTCTTTGTCCAACTACAAACAACTCACGATTTCCTCCCCGGTTGCAGGGAGGAGTTCTTGTTTTAAATTAAATTGTTATGCGATTCTGCTTTTGCACTGTGGTTTTTTCGCACTGCAAACGGTGCGGGAAGATCGTCCGCAACCAGTCCCGTTTCGGGTCCGTAGCGTTGAGCAGTTCCTGATTGGCTCCATTCGGAGCCACTGACCAAACGTCACGACGGACAACCCGTGCGACCGAATCGCCATCCGTAGACATGCGGAACGAGTGCTCGCACATCAAGGAGAACGCGTCATGGGACACGAGTTCGATGGAGTGGCTTTGCTGAACATGCGCACGCACCTCGCCGTGCTCTGCGCAAGTGGCGTAGCGGTGGCTTGGCCGACGTTCGCGCACGCACAGACGACGTGCCCCGATCGGGCCATGGTCACTAGGCAGATCGAGATTGGCCCCGGCACTCCAGGGTTCTTCGCCGCGGCGGACGCGGGCGATCGACTTGGCGTGGGCGTGGCTGAGATCGGAGACGTCGACGGCGACGGCGTGAACGATCTGGCGTTGGGAGCGCCTCGTGCCGTGGCGGGGACGATTCCCGGTGGATCGGTGTGGATCGTCTTCATGGCCGCTGACGGACGTACGAAGTCCACGACGAGGATTGGCCCGGAAGGGGTCGGTGGCCTATCCACTCGACTATCCAGCGACGCTTTTTTGGGGAACGGCGTGGATGGCCTTGGTGACCTCGATGGCGATGGAATTCCCGAAATCATCGTCGGAGCATCAGGCGATGACGAAGCCGGCCGTGATCGTGGAGCCGTATTTGTGCTCTTCCTGAACCGTGATGGCACGGTCCGCGAAGAAGTGAAGTTCGGCATGGGCATGGGCGGATTCGATCGCAATGTTTCGGAAGACTCACGGTTTGGAACGAGCGTTGCTACGTTGGGCGATATTGATGGAGACGGGACGCTTGAGGTCGCTGTTGGACATCCGTTCGAGGATGTAGCACCAGGCCAACTTGACGATGGCGCCGCGTGGATCGTGTCGCTGAATCAGGCAGGTATGGTTGAACGGGAAATGCTCGTCGGTGCCGGCCAAGGGGGGTTCACGGGGGCTGTGCTTGCCGGGGACAACTTCGGCAACAGCGTCGGCGGCGGCGAGGACATTGATGGCGATGGCGTCCCGGATCTGGTCGTGGGGGCCAGCCGCGATGATGCAGGAGGCATCGACGCTGGCGCCGCATACGTCGTGTTCCTCAATCGTGGCGGCACGGTGAAGGGCGAGACCAAGATCACCTCAGGGTTTGGCGGCCTGCCTCCAGGCCTGCTCGACCCCCGTGAAGAATTCGGCAGCGGTGTTGACTTCCTGCCCGACATCAACGGCGACGGCGTGCCAGATCTTGCGGCGGGCGTGTGGCTGGACACCGATGGCCGTGGCATCACGGGAACGACATGGATCTTCTTCCTCGGTCGCGATGGCCGAGTGATGGATCGTCAGAAGATCGATGAGAACTTCCTGCCAGGATTGCTCGGTCCAAACGGCCGTTTCGGGTGGGGAGTCTCGGCGGCATCACGCGACGATGAGGGCAACGTGCGGCTGCTCGTCGGCGCCTCCACCGACAGCACCCATGGGTTGGACGAAGCGGGCACGTCCTGGATGCTCAGCCTCAAGTCATGCTCACGCTGCCTGGCCGATGTGGATGGCGATGGCGAACTGACGTTGTTCGATTATCTGGCGTTCCAGATCCTGTTCGACTTGGGTTCGCCGCTGGTCGACTTCGACGGCGACGGCGTCCTTACGCTATTCGATTTCCTCGCCTTCCAGAACGCCTTCGACGCCGGCTGCGCGTAGTTCCTACTCCAGCTCCTCGAACGCCCCCTTGGCCGCCTCCTCGTCGAGGTACTTCTGGAAGTCGCCGGTCTTGTAGCTGACAAAGCAGAAGACGTGGTGCAGGGTGACCCATTCCAGGTCGCTCTCGTCCTTGTCCAGGTCCTGGCGGAGGCGATTAAGCTCGGCGAGCAGCTTCTCGGCGCGGATCGATTTGTGGGGGGTGGGCATGGGCGATGGCCTCCTGTTGCTGTGTAGACAAATCGGGGCGAACGCTACGATGATGTCGCCATGACCGCCACCAATCCCAGCACATCCCCCACCACTTCCCCCAGCCTGCAGACTATCCAGTCCAAGCGGCTCGCCGAGCTGCCGACATACCTGTTCCACCGGCTGGACCAGGCCAAGGCCGAGTACCGCCGCCGCGGGCCGGGGGCGCCGCTGATCGACCTGGGCGTGGGCGACCCCGACCGGCCGACGCCCGACTTCATTGTCAGCGCCCTGCAGCAGGCCGTGAAGGACCCCAGCACCCACCGCTACCCGGCCAGCAAGGGCAGCCAGAAGTTCCGCCAGGCGGCCGCACGGTTCATGGAGCGGCGATTCGGGGTGGAGGTCGACGCCGACCGGCACGTGCTGGCCTGCATCGGCAGCAAGGAGGGCATCGCCCACCTGCCTTTGGCGGTCGTCGACCCCGGACGGGCGGTCCTGTGCCCCAGCCTCGGATACCCGGTGTACCACGCCGGAGCGATCCTGGCCGACGCCAGGCCGGTGAGCATGCCCATGCGTGCCGCCAGCGGCTGGACGCCATTGTGGGAAGAGCTCGAGCCAGCCGACGCCGAGAGCGCGGCGCTGATGTGGGTGAACTATCCGAACAACCCCACCGGCGCATCGGTGCCGCTGGACTTCTATTCGCAGGCGGCCAGCTTCGCCCGCGACAACGGCATCATCCTCGCGAGCGATCAGGCCTACAGCGAGCTCTACTACACCAGCGACAGGCCCGACAGCCTGTGGAAGGCCAAGGGCGTCGACATCGAGCGCGACCCCTTCATCGAGTTCCACAGCCTGAGCAAGGGCTTCTGCATGACCGGCTGGCGCATCGGCTTCGCCGTGGGCAACAAGGCCGTCATCGACGCGCTGGCCAAGGCCAAGGGCCCCATCGACAGCGGCGCCTTCACCGCCGTGCAAGAAGCGGGCATCGTCGCCCTCGAGAACTACGACCACCAGGACATCGCCGACCTGCGCGCGATGTACACCCAGCGCCTCGACGCCACGATGGAGGGCGTCAAGAAGATCGGCGCGAAGGCCGAGCGTCCGCGGGCCGGTCTGTTCGTGTGGGCCCAGTGCCCGAACGGCAAGGACGGCATGCCCATGGAGAGCTGGGACTTCGCCATGCGGTGCATCGACGAAGCCGGCGTGAGCCTGGTGCCCGGCGCGGGCTTCGGCGAGGACGGGGCCCGCTGGTTCCGCATCGCCATGACCGTGGAAGCCGAGAAGATCGCTGAGGCGTTTGATCGGTTGGCCGAGATCGACTGGAGCAAATAAGGCCGGCATATGTCGACCATCGTCCTGATCGTCGTGGCGCTGGGGCTGTTGACCCTGGGCGCCGAAGTCTTGGTGCGCTCGTCGGCAGGGATGGCGCGACGCCTAGGCGTCTCGCCCTTCGTCATCGGTGCCGTCATCGTGGGCTTCGGCACCAGCACCCCCGAGCTGAGCGCATCCACCGTGGCGGCCCTTCGCGGGGCCAGTGACATCGCCGTGGGTAACGTCGTGGGCTCGAACATCTTCAACGTCGCGATGGTGCTGGGCGTTGCCGCGCTGATCCGGCCGATCACCACCGACCCGAGGGCCATCCGCTTCGATCTGGCCATCGCGGCAGCGGTGTCGGTGATTCCGTGGCTCTCGATGCTCACCGGCGGCGTACTACCACGCTGGATGGGCGTGGTGATGGTGCTTGGGCTAGGCGCATTCGTCGTCCGCTCGTTCCGTCACGGCAAGGTCGATGATGCCGAGACCGAGCTTGGCGAGGCCATGGCCGAAGAGGTCAAGCCGGGCAAGAGCCTCGCGATGGGCATCCTCGGCTCGCTCGCCGGCCTGGCCATGCTGGTCGTGGGCGCAAAGCTGCTGGTCGACTCGGCGGTGGACATCGCGCGGGCCGCCGGTCTGAGCGAATTGGTCATCGGGCTGACGATCGTGGCCGTGGGCACGAGCCTGCCTGAGCTCGTCACCAGCGTTGTCGCCGCGCTGAAGGGCCATGCAGAGCTGGCTCTGGGCAACGTGCTGGGCTCCAACATCTTCAACTTGCTGGGCATCCTGGGCATCACCACGATCATCACACCACAGCGCATCGCAGCCCAGACGCTCTGGCTCGACACGCCGCTGATGCTCGCCCTCGTGCTGGCGCTCGCGGTGATCGCGTACACCGGCAAGCGCATCAGCCGTGGCGAGGGTGCTGTGCTGGCCGGCTTGTGGGGCATTTACGTGGGCGTGCTGCTCGCGATGGCGTAACCTGAACCATGCGAGCAGCCGCGATCTCTTTGGTGTTGGCCGTGATCTGTGCCTCGGGCTGCCGGACGGCTGAGCCGCTGCCCGAGGTCATGAGCGACGCGGAGTTTGAGGCCAGGATGGACGCCCTGGACGAGTGGCGCGAGGCCGAGACCCAGGCCTGCGGCGAGGACGTGGAGTGCAAGAAGGCCGTCATGCGCGAGTACATGGCCCGCATGGACGCGCTCTTCGACGAGCAACTCGCCCAGGTGCGGGCCCGGTGGGACGCCCAGCGTCGCCGATAAGGCGAACATCACACCGAGATCAGCGCAAAACAAAACCGGGCCCAAACGGGCCCGGCTGTCGAGTGGAGGCGACGTGACTCGAACACGCGACCTCTTCCATGCCATGGAAGCGCTCTACCAAAACTGAGCTACGCCCCCGACAGATTCCGAATTGTCGCCCGGCACTGGCCCCCGGAGAGGCCCCCAGCCCGGCGTGGGCCACGATGATAGCCACCATCAGCGGCCGGCGGCCAGTCCCCCATCATCGGCCGGTGCGGGTTTTGTGTTGAGCAGGCCGCTCACGGCGTCCTGCACCCGCTGGAGGGTGATGCGGTCGATGCGGTTGCGTTCGGGGTCGTCGTTGGCGGTGGCGCCCTCGGGCAGGTCCGGGTCGGCCAATACCAGAGCCTCGCCAGCCGGCGCCGGAATGGTCGTCCAGCGATGGTCGGTCGGCCCGAACAGGCTGGCCACCGGCACGCCAAGGGCCGCGGCCATGTGCCGGGGGCCCGTGTCGTTGGTCACCATCAGCGAGGCCCGGGCCAGCACGCCCTTGAGCGAGGCGAGCGATCCGCCGTGGTCGGCAAGGCACGGCGGCGGCGTGCTCGCGGCAGATTGGATCGCGCGAGCGATGTCGGCCTCCGCCGGCGACGCGTTGATGACAGTGGTCAGGCCATGCGCTTCGCGCAACCAATCGGCCAGGGCGGCATAGCGATCGGGCGGCCAACGCTTGGCGGGGTTGTTGCCACCTGGGTTGAGCACGGCGATCGGTGTGCCGTCTTCGATGCCGGTCTTGGCGAGCACGTCGGCGGCCTTGGCGATATCGGCATCGGTGGCGACCAGTTCGAGACGTGCATGCGCGGGCAAAGGCTGGATTTCGGCCTTCGCATCTACCGCACGGTCGGCCAGCACATCGAGCAACGCGCGGGCGGCGTGGTCGTAATAGGCAACGGCGGGCACGACGGCCCACCCACCGCCCTCGCGCCGTGGCGCATAGAGCCGATGCGTGAGCAACAGCCCGCGACCATCACGCTCGTATCCCAGGCGCAAGGGCACGCCCGCGACGCGCGTGGCCAGCGCGGTCGAGAACGAGTTGGTCAAGAGCAGGGCGGCCGAGTATCGGCGCGGGCGGAGCTGCGCGGCCACGCGTTTTGGGCCCAGCACGCCGGACATCGGCGCGACATGGATCTCGTCGAGCACGGGCAACCCGGCGAGCACCTGATCGACGCCCGGCCTGCACAGGCCGCCGATGAACCAGCCGGGCAGCGTGTCTCGGATGCGCCGCAGCGCGGGCGTCGCCATGACGGCGTCACCCACCCATGAGGGCAGCACCACGAGCAACCGCTTGGAGCGTGCAAGTTCATCCATGGCTGGCCGCCACAGCCTGGGCAATGCGATCCATCGCTCCCGTCAAATTGAGTCCCTGGCCCACGAGCAGGCAGTGGTCCTTCGGCAGGCCGGCCGCCAACGCCGCGTCGAGGTCACGCTGGGCGTCGCCGATCATCCACGAGCGTGCGAGATCGAGGTTGAAAAGATCAACCGCGGCCAGCAGCATGCC
>JBITAB010000084.1:0-7363 GCA_044439825.1 Phycisphaerales bacterium JB064
TCTTCCAGCGGCTCACCTGCGAGCAGAACCTGCTGGCCATCCTCGAGACCCTGCCCATGTCTCGCAAGGAGCGCAAGCAGCGGGCCGCCGAGCTGCTCGACCGCTTTGGCCTGACCAAGAAGACCAAGGAAAAGGCCCGCACCTGCTCGGGCGGCGAACGCCGCAAGCTGGAGATCGCCCGCGCACTGGTCACCAGCCCGCGCATCATCATGCTCGACGAGCCCTTCAGCGGCGTCGATCCCATCGCCGTCGAGGACCTCCAGCAGGAGATCCGCACGCTCCGCGACGCGGGCATCGCCTGCCTCATCACCGACCACAACGTCCACCAGACCCTGAAGGTCTGCGATCGGGCCTACATCATCAACGACGGCAAGGTGTTCGCCGAGGGCGCTCCTGGGCCGCTCATCAAGAACGAGCTCGTCCGCGAGACCTACCTGGGCAGCCTGTTCCGGGGTGACGAGTTTGACACCAACGGCGTCACTCCCGCGCAAACCAAGCGTCGACGCTCCTCCAACGGCGCCGCCACGCGGGAGCCCGGGTCGTGATCGCCCGGCTCGCCATACCCGCCGTACTCGCCGGCCTTGCGCTTCTCGCCGGGTGCACGTCGCGCACCATCGTGGTCACCAGCGAGCCGCCAGGCGCATTGGTCACCCTCAATGGCGTCGAGGTCGGATCCACCCCGCTCGAGGTCGGCTTCCGCTATTACGGGCAGTACGACCTGCGCCTGCGCAAGGACGGCTATGAGCCGCTGGCCGCCGCCCCCTGGGCCAACGCGCCCTGGTACGAGTATCCGCCCTTCGACTTCCTGCTGCTGCCGGTGCCCCTCGAGACGACGGTGCGCTGGCACTACGACCTCGCGCCCGTCTCGGTCGAGCAGGGCTCACGAGACGACCTCATCGAGCGGGCCGAGCAGATGCGTCAGGCCGTCGATCCCTGATCAGGGAACCACTTAGTCGACGTGGAGCGGGCCGATCTGCGACGCACGCAGCGGCGGCGGGCCCTCGCCATTGATCCGCGCCGCGACCACGCGGCCGATGTACAGCTCGTGATCGGCGTCGATGTCGATATGCCGCACGACCTCGCAGTCGAAGGCCAGCACGCTCGACCTCAGGATCGGCGCCCCGGTGCCCAGGGTCACCACCGGCAGCGCATCGAAGGGATCGTGGTACTCCTCCGCCGACGGGTGGAACTCGAACCGCCGGCGGATCGCCCGGTCCTCGGGGTCGATGGAGCACACCGCAAACGAGCGGGAATCCCGTATCAGCGGGTTGATGCGGTGCCCACGCCGTACCGGGATGCACAGCAACAACGGCTCGCTGGCGCACTGGTGGACGCCCATGACCAGCGTACCGGCTCGTGAGTCGTCGTGACCTGCCGAAAGCAAGTACAAACCCGTAGGCAGCCGGTCGCAGGCTTCCCGCATCGCGTTAACCTGGATGAAATCGACCTCGGCTTCCCGCACACCTTTTCCCATGAACTGGGTGAGCCCTTGTGTACGGCTAGGGCCGAGAAAGGATCCAAACTCACGGAAAACATGAACATGTACCGATCAAATATTGGAGATCCGGGTTTCGTCTGCATGAAAACTTGAGAAATCGCCGAAATCAGGAGCAGAAAGTGTTGCATTGTGGGTCAAAGTGGGTCATAATCCCACGGAATGGCCCTCGTGAGTGCACAGACCGATGCTCTTTACTGGACAAGCCGAGCACGCGATCGACGCGAAACTGCGGCTGTCCCTGCCGAAGAAGCACCGCGCGCAGTGGGATCCCGAGACACACGGGGAATCCTGGTACTGCGTTCCCTGGCCCAACGGCATCCTGAGGCTCTACCCGTCCAAGGTCTTCCAAAGGCTGGCCGAGAAGAGCTCCGAGAGCCTGACGCCCAACGAGGACGAGGGGGAGCTCGAGGCCACGCTGTACGGCCTGGCCGAGATGCTGACGGTCGATGCCCAAGGCCGGATCATGCTGCCCAAGGAGCACCTGGACATGACCGGGCTCGGGCGTGCGGTGGTGGTCGTGGGCGTTCGCAACAGGCTGGAGATCCACGACCAGGACGCCTGGCAAGCGGAACGAGCAAGGCGCTTCGCCGACTTGCCCAACCTGGTCCGCAAGGTCGATGGCAAGTGAGCACCGTGGAGGCTCACGAGGGTTTCGCAGGCCGCAGCGCTGCAGGACGCACGCGCCCGGCGGGGGATGACCAGGGCGGCCCCAGGGCCGCCAGTGGAAGTCGGAGAGAGAGGGGTGTCGGCACCTGCTGACGCCTTTTCCGGGCGCGAGTCGTTCGAAACGGCGACTCCGCGCATTTTCGAAGGGGCCCGCACGGTCGCGGGCGATTCACGCGGTTGTGCGAGGGGCTCATGGACGAGCCCCGGCGTGATCCCCCTCGAAGGGCATCTCTCTCCTCCCTCTTCTCGTGGGGCTGTTCGGGGCCACCCCCGGCAGCCCGACATCCAGACACCACCGGCTCCGCGGCAGTTCCCACCACCACCACAATGCTGCGAGCCACCCGATCCGCCCCGGCACCACCCGGGGCGGATCTCTTTTCCCGCCCGCTCACCCCTAGCCTCGGTGCCCATGACCCACGCGCACGACCTGCCCTACAAGCTCGCCTGCCTCTGCGACCTGCGCGACGAGCAGGGCCGCATCCTCTTGATCGAGCGCAGGAAGGCGCCCAACCAGGGGCTGTGCTCGCCCATCGGCGGCAAGCTCGACACGGCCAGTGGAGAGAGCCCCCACCAGTGCGCCCAGCGCGAGATCATGGAGGAGGCCGGCATCGACGTGCCCATCGAGCGGCTGCACCTGATGGGCCTGATCAGCGAGCGGGCCTTCGAGGGCAAGGGCCACTGGCTCATGTTCTACTTCAGGGTGCTCGGGGCTGTCGACGTCCCCGAGCGGGAGATCCCCGAGGGCCAGCTGAAGTGGTTTGAGCCAGGCCAGATCGCCGGCCTGCCGCTGCCCGAGACCGATCGGCAGGTCATCTGGCCGCTGGTCACCAGCCACGACCACGACCACCTGGGCCGCCACGACGCCCACAGGCCCGATCTGCCCGGCCTCTTTGCCGTCCACATCGACTGCCGGGACGAGCAGTTGCGGTGGTCGGTGGAACAAACCGGCCGAGAATCCCAGACGTAAAGCGTTCGGTGGCCCTGGCGTGCAGGGAAGCACCGGCGGGGCAATATACTTGGTACCGACATGAAGCCCGTAGCGTCTCCCAACACGTTCGGCCTCTGGCGCTCGATCCGCCTCGTGGCCACCGCGATGGCGATGCTGTGCCTCGTGGCGGTCGAGGTGGGCCTGGCCAGCCAGGACCAACCGGCCGCCCAGCCCCCCACTGCTGTGCCCGCCACGAGGCAGGCCGACAAGGTGGTGGTGCTACCCATCCGCACGGCCATCGACCGCTTCACCATGAAGGGCCTCGAGCAGCGGCTCGACCGCGCCCAGCAGGACGGCACGCAGGCCGTCGTGATCGAACTCGACACGCCGGGCGGCGAGGTTGGGGCGGTGCTGGAGATCAGCGACCTGCTGAAGACCAGCCAGGTGCCCACCATCGTCGCGTGGGTGAACAACACCGCCTTCAGCGGCGGGGCGATCATCGCGATGGCGTGCGACGACATCGTGACCAACGACCCGGGCACGCTTGGCGACGCCATCCCGATCCAGGTGTCGGCGATTCTCGGTTTGCAGCAGCTCTCCGAAGAGGAACGCCAGAAGATCCTCGCGCCGCTGTTGATCGATCTGGTCGATTCGGCGCGCCGCAACGGGTACGACGAGAAGCTCGTGCAGGGCTTCGTCTCGCTGGGTGTCGAGCTGTGGATGATCGAACGCACCAGGCCCGGGCCAGAGGGCCAGCCCGTGGGCGAGCGTCTGTTCATCGATCTGGCCGAGTATCGCCTGCTGTTCGGCGAGCCATCGGCGGCCCGGTCGCCGCAGATCCCCTCGGCGGGCACGGGTCAGAAGACCGAGCGATCGGAATCGGCTCCAAGCGCTGAGCAAGGGTCTGGCACGCAGGACCCCACCGCGTATCGCCCCGCCGCGCCGCAGTTGGAGAGCCTCGACGCTGATCAGAACCTCAGCCGGGGCCTAGCCGTGCCCACGCAGCGGCCGACGCTCAGCGAGGGTGATCGCGGCGGGTGGCAGGTGGTGGCCTATGTCACCGATGGCAAGGCGCCCGTCACGATGACCAGCGAGCAGCTCGTTCGCTACGGCGTGGCCACGACCGTGGTGCGCAACGACGAGGAGCTCAAGGCCTTCTTTGGCGCCAGCACGCTCGTCCGTTGGGAAGAGAGCGCGTGGATGGCCGTCGCGCGGTTCATGTCCAACCCGGTCATCCGCGGCGTGCTGATCGTGGCCGTGCTGGTGGGCTTCTTCATCGAGATGGCAAGCCCCGGGCTTGGCATCCCGGGCGCCATCGGCCTGCTCGCGCTCATCGGCCTGCTCACCCCTGCCGCCATGGTGGGCATGGCTGGCTGGTGGGAGTTTGCCGCCCTGGGGCTCGGGGTGCTGCTGGTGCTCGTCGAGATCTTCCTCGTGCCGGGGCTTGGGGTGCCGGGCGTGATCGGCGCGGTGCTGCTGTTCCTCGGGCTGCTCGGCACGTTCACGGGCGGCGGCGGATTCCAGACCCAGCAGGAACTGCTGACGGGCGTGGTCGTGCTGCTGCTGTCGCTGGCCAGCGCGGGCGTCGTGATCTTTTTGATCGCCAAGAACCTGGGACGAATACCCGGGCTGAATCGCCTGATCCTCAAGAGCGTGCCGGCCGACGATGACGAGGACTCGCCGAGCTTCTTCGAGGCCATGAGCCCGAGCGTGCCCAAGGCACAACTCGCGGTGGGCGCGACTGGTGCGGCCGTGGGCACGTTGCGGCCGTCGGGCCGGGCCCGCTTCGGCGAGGAACTGGTGGACGTGGTGTCGGTGGGCCCGATGATCTCCGACGGGCAGGCCGTGCGCGTGGTGCAGGTTTCGGGCTTCAGCGTGGTGGTCGAGCCGGCCGACTCAGCCGAGCCAATTGAGCCGACCAAGCGATCTGCCGATGCTCAGAAGCCAGCGTCTGAGGACGATGGCGACTCGGAGGACCTTGGCTGATGGATCCACTGCTGGTCTGGGGACTGCTGCTGCTGGGCATCGCCGCCTTTTTGGGGCTGATGGAGTTCTTCATCCCCAGCGCGGGCATCATCGGCATCGTCGCGTTGGTCGTGGCCATCGCGGGCGTGGTGTGCCTGTGGAGCTATGAGACCGCCTGGGGCATCACGGGCATGCTCAGCGTGCTGGTGATCGCGCCCACGGGCACCTACTTCGGCTTCAAGGTGCTGCCCTACACGCCCATCGGCAGGGGGCTCATCCTGAGCAATCCCGAGCCCGGGAGCCCCGAGGAAGCCAGCGGCGGTGCGCCATATCTGCAACGCATGGCCCTGGTGGGCCAGGAGGGCACGGCCCAGACCGACCTGCGGCCCATCGGCGTGGTGAAGATCTCTGGCGAGCGGCACGACGCCGTCGCCGAGAGCGGGTACATCGCCCAGGGCTCGAAGGTGAAGGTGGTGTCGGCCGACGGCATCCAGCTCAAGGTCCGCCAGTTGCCGGCGTAAGGACCAGCCACACCCACATGTCGGAAGCTCCCGCTTTGCTGGCCCCCGGCTTGCAGGCCCGCCCCTTGGGCTTATAGTCCGCCCTCTGGCCATGGAACTGGCCTGGGTTCAGGAGGTGGCAGGTTATGAACATCCCCCCCGCCGTATGGATCGGCATCGGCGTTGTCCTACTGATCGTCCTGATCGCCATCGTGGCGATCCTGGGACGCTTCATTAAGCTGTACATCCAGGCCTACGTGTCGCAGGCCAGCGTCAGCTTCGGCGCGCTCATCGGCATGTGGCTGCGCAAGGTGGACATGAACATCATCGTCTTCAGCCGCATCCGTGCGGTGAAGGCGCGGCTGAACATCTCGACCGACGAGCTCGAGACGCACTACCTGGCCGGCGGCCGCGTGCCCAACGTCATCAGCGCGATGATCGCGGCGAGCAACGCCCGCATCGAGCTGCCCTGGGGCGTGGCCACCGCCATCGATCTGGCCGGCCGAGACATCCTCGACGCGGTGAACACCAGCGTGAACCCCAAGGTGATCGACTGCCCCGGCCCCAGCAGCCCGCGCAACACGATCGACGCGGTGGCCCAGGACGGCATCCAGCTCAAGGCCAAGGCCCGCGTGACGGTGCGGACGAACCTGTCCCGCCTGGTCGGTGGCGCCACCGAAGAGACGATCGTCGCCCGCGTAGGCGAGGGCATCGTGACCACCATCGGCTCGGCCCAGAACCACAAGGCCGTGCTCGAGAACCCCGACAACATCTCCAAGGTGGTGATGCAGAAGGGCCTCGACGCGGGAACGGCCTTCGAGATCTTGTCGATCGACATCGCCGACATCGACGTGGGCGAGAACATCGGCGCCAAGCTGCAGACCGATCAGGCCGAGGCCGACAAGAAGCGGGCCCAGGCCGAGGCCGAGAAGCGGCGCGCGATGGCCGTCGCGGCCGAGCAGGAGTTCCGCGCCGAGGAACAGAAGAACCGGGCGCTTGTGGTGCTGGCCGAGGCCGAGGTGCCCAAGGCGCTGGCCGAGGCCTTCCGCGGCGGCAACCTTGGCGTCATGGACTATTACCGCATGCAGAACATCCAGGCCGACACGTCGATGCGCGGGTCGATCGCGGGCGATGGCAGCCAGCCGCGCAAGCACGGCGAGTAAGGCATCCTGCAACGATCATGAATGACAAAGCCCGGGCGGATGCCCGGGCTTGTTGTTTTGGCATTCGGTTCTTGGATTACGAACGCTGCTCGCGGGGGTCGATGGCGGGCTTGCCGTCGGCGTATTCCCAGATGACCACGTCGAGGGTCTTGACGCCCCACTTGAGGGCGGCCTCGTGGCTGGGGAAGAGCAGGTCGAGGCGGTTGCCCTTGATGGCGCCGCCGCGGTCGAGCACGGGCACGACCTGGTTGTTGGCGTAGCCGTCGATCGTGAGCATGGTGCCGAAGGGCAGCAGGTCGGTGTCGGCGGCGACGAGGTAACCGCCGTTGGTGTCGATGCCGTGCAGCGTCGCGGTCTGGCCGTCGGCGAAGGGGTAGCACGAGGCGGCGTCGGCCGAGTAGGCGGTCACCTTCATGGTGATGACGCGGGCCGGACGAACGGGGCGGCCGTTGAACCAGCGGATGCCCTGATCGGGCTGGGCGCCGCCGGTAAGCGACGTGGTCACCATCGCGGGCGCTTCGATGGCCGGCGTGGCGAGGATGGTTGCTTCGGGGGCCGTCGGGGTCGCGGCGACGGGAGCGGCATTGAGGGCGGCCATGGGGCTCACCGGGCCGAGCTGCTTGGCGCCGATGGCCGAGGCGAC
>JBITAB010000084.1:7463-14933 GCA_044439825.1 Phycisphaerales bacterium JB064
AGAAAGCCCACCGGACGAGCCTGGCTCACGGGAGCGACGCCACCCACCACGCGCCGCTGGCGCACGATCATGTCTTGAGTTTTCTGGACCACCACCGGTCTCCGCTTGCCGGCCGACCGGGAGCCAGAGGCCACCACGCCCCTGCGAACCCGCTCTTCAGTTTCGGCCCCAGGAGCACCACCCCCCAGGGCCGACCGGCTCGCGTGTCACCCCAGCATAGGGGTGGGCAGGCGTCCGGCCAGCCGACGGTCAGTTCCCGTTCTCGGACGAGGTCGGCATTCCACGTCCGCGGCTGAAGCGAAAGTGCGCCGACGGGCTCCAAAAACCAGCACTTCGCTTCGAGAACGGCCCCGAATCCCTATCGTGAGGGCTCATGACCCTTACAGAGATCGCCATCTGCCTGGTTATCGGAGGTTTCGCCGGTGTGCTGGGCGGCCTGGCGGGCATCGGCGGCTCGATGATCATGCTGCCGGCCTTAGCCATCTTCGTGGGAGACCCCGACCCCGGCACCGCCCACCACATGTTCATGGCCGCCGCCATGGTGGTGAACGTGGTGGTCTCCTTCCCCGCGGCCATGCGGCACCGCAAGGCGGGGGCGATCCACTATGGGGCCCTGCGGGTCATCCTGCCGGCCATGGCGATCGCGATCGTGGTGGGCGTCCTGGTCTCCAACGCCTTTGACGGACTCATCCTCCGCAAGATCCTGGCGGGGTTCATCGCGGCCTACGCGCTGATGACCATCTACCGCTTCTTTCGCAAGAGCCAGGAGCCCGAGCTCGACGCCAAGGGCGTGCACCCGGTGCGGCTGACCATGATCGGCCTGGCGACCGGCATGGTCGCCGGGCTGCTTGGCATCGGCGGCGGTGTGCTGATGGTGCCGATGCTGCAGGTCTTCTGCAAGATGCCGATCAAGAACGCCATCGCGACCAGCTCGGCGGTGATGGTGCTGACGGCCATCATCGGCGCGTCGATCAAGCTGGGCACCCTTGGGCCCGAGCATGGGCGCAGCGTCGTGGATGCGCTGATCATCGCGGCGGCGCTCTCGCCCACGGCCTTCTTCGGCGGACGCCTCGGCGCGGCTCTTACGCACAAGCTGCCGTTGCAGGCGGTTCGGCTGGTCGTGTCGGTCGCGCTGCTCATCGTGGCTGCCAGAATGGCGGCCGACGCGTGGAGCAAGCGCCAGGATGCCCAGCAGGACAAGCCCATCGAGGCTCCGCAGGCCCTCGAAGGCGTGCCGACCGACGAGGGGTAAGAACTCCCTCACTGGCCCGTCGTATGCGTGAACATCTCGCTACTTTCACCGGTTGCTTATGGCATAAGGAGTGTTCGTGCCATGTCGATCGCCTTTGTGAACAACATCAAGACCGTCATGCTGCTGGGCGCGCTCATGGGGCTGGTGGTCGGGGTTGGCTATGCGCTCGGTGGGGTGAACGCCATCGTGCCCGCGCTGCTCTTCGCGATCGCGATGAACGTGGGCGCGTTCTTCTTCTCGGACAAGCTGGCCATCGCCGCCATGCGCGGCCAGCAGGTGACCAGCGGCAAGCTCTATGACATGGTTGACGAGCTGCGCCAGCGTGCGGGGCTGCCCATGCCTCGCGTGTATGTGTGCCCGCAGCAGGCGCCCAACGCCTTCGCCACGGGCCGCAGCCCGCGCAAGGCGGCCGTCGCCGTGACCGAGGGCGCACTGCAATTGCTCACGCGGGAAGAACTCGAGGGCGTGATGGCGCACGAGCTGGCCCACGTGAAGAACCGCGACACGCTCATCAGCACCATCGCAGCCACGGTGGGCGGGCTGATGGCGATGCTGGCGTATGGCATGATGTTCTTCGGCGGGCACAACCGCGAGGGCGGCAACCCGCTGATGGTGCTGGGCACCGTGCTCATCGGCGCGCTGGGCGCGGCGGTCATCAAGGCGATGATCAGCCGCTCGCGCGAGTTCGTGGCGGACGCCGACGGGGCTCGCATCGCGGGCACGCCCGACGGGCTGATCAACGCGCTTCGCAAGCTCGAGATGTACGCCAAGCGCATCCCGATGGACAACCCGAACCCGGCGCAGAATAACCTGTTCATCATCGAGCCGCTGACCGGCGGCAAGACGCTGAGCGACCTCTTCGCCACGCACCCGCCCACCGAGAAGCGGGTCGAGGCGCTGATGACGGTCCGCTGATCGGTCGGTTCGTCAGTCGAGGCCCACATCGCTGTCGCCGACGCGGTCAATCGCTACGTCGAGCTCGACGGTGCGCACCGGCAGGCAGCGCTGGTCATCACAAGCCTGGTAGCTGAGCACGAGGATGGGCCGACCGCTCCACTCGCCTTCGAGCTCGAGGGCGATGGGAAACTCGATCTCGCCCTCGTGCACGAGCACGTCGGCATCGTGCGACCAGGGCGTGCCCGCGGGATAGTCGGCATACACACGCACGCCCGCGCCGCCACGGACACCCACGCGCAGGGGAGGCAGGTCATCCTGCCCGGGCTCGGCGGCGTAGATGTGCCAGCCTTCCTTGATGCGCACGACGAGGTGGACCTCGGCGGGCGTGTCCGGGCCGAGCATGACGCGGTCGCCGCTGGCGTAGATCTCGACAGGCGTGAAGTCGTCGTCCACCGGCTCGGGCATGGAACGCAGGCGGGTGAGTTCGTTGTCGATGACTTCCTCGGCCAGCGACTGGTCGAGGCGCATGAGCCGGAGCAGGGCGGCGGTGGAGCCGGCCGTAGCCAGTGGCGAATCGGCGACGGCGGGCGTGATCGTGCGGAGCACGCTGCGGGCCATGTCCAGGACGCCAGCATCTGGCGCGAGCTCGTGCAGCGTGGCCATCGCGTTGAGCAGGACCGAGTGCGCCGATGGGGTGGCGCCGTCGTAGGTGCTGCGGCCGCGCACGAAGAGCTCGGCAGTGCGCGTGTCGTACAGCACGCCCGGCTGGTTTGCATCGCCGAAGACCTCAAACGCTCGCCGCAACATCATGATGGCCTGGTCGATGGCTTGTTGCGGATCGCCTTGCTTCAGCACGATGCGAGCCCTGGCGAGCTCGGCCATGCCCCTGATGCACCACGCCGCGTCTTCGAGGAAGCCGGGGATCACGCTGCGGCCGTCGCGCCAGCTCCGCATGGGCAGGCCGTCTGCGCCCACCATGTGCTGGTGCAGGAAGGCCGCGGTGCGCTCGGCCTTCTCGAGCATGCCCGTATCGTCCAGGTCGATCGCGGCCGACGCGAGGCCGTGGAGCATCATGGCGTTCCATGAGGCGAGGCACTTGTCGTCGCGAAGCGGGCCCTTGCGGGTGTTTCGCGATTCAACCAACGCGGCATTGATGGCATCGACGCGATTGCGAAGCTCTTGGACGCCCATCTCATGGTCAGCGGCAAATCGCTCGAGGCGATCATCGAGCCTGAGCACATTGGCGGGCGGCGTCTCGCGATGGTGCGGGTCCTGGAAGTTGGGCCCGCGATCGAGGCCGTAGAGCTTGACGGCCAGGTCGGCATCTTCGTTCTCAAGGACTTCGCGCACCTGGGCTTCGGTCCACAAATAATTCAGCCCCTCGCGGCCATCGACCTCGGCGTCGAGCGCGCTCGCGTAGCCGCCGGCATCGAGGAGCATCTCGCGCTCGGCCCATGCGACCATGCCGCGTGCCACGCGGGCGTAGCCCTCGTCGTCAAAGATGCGTGCCGCCCGGGCGTAGACCGAGAGCAATTGCCCGTTGTCGTAGAGCATCTTCTCGAAGTGCGGCACCGTCCATGTCGCGTCGACGGCGTAGCGGTGGAAGCCACCGCCCGCTTGATCCCAGATGCCGCCCACCATCATGCGGTCGAGGGCCTGACGCATTGCGACGTCGGCGGCCTTGCGTGTCGCCTCATCGGCGGAGTCTCGCGCGGTGAGCAGCAGTTCGAGATACACCGGCTGGGGGAACTTGGGTGCGCCGCCGAAGCCGCCGTTGGTGCGATCGACCATCGTGAGCAGTGTGCGAACGGCCTGTGCGATCGCCTGCGGGCCGACGTCGATTTGCCCGGCGGTGCGGATGCCCAGCCCATCACCCACGGCTTGGCCGAGCCGTTCGGCCTGCTCCATGACGTCATCGCGATGCTCGCGCCATGCGGTGGCGATGCTGCCGAGCACGTCGGTGAAGCTGGGCCGGCCGTGCATGGGCTGGGGCGGGAAGTAGGTGCCCGCCCAGAAGGGCCTGCCGTGCGTTGGCTCGAGGAAGACGCTCATGGGCCAGCCGCCGCTGCCGGTCATGATCTGGGTGGCGGTCATGTAGGCGTCGTCGATGTCTGGGCGTTCCTCGCGATCGACCTTCACGCACACGAAGTGGTCGGCCATCAGCTTCGCGACGGCCTCATCCTCGAAGCTCTCGCGCTCCATGACGTGGCACCAGTAGCAGGTGGCGTAGCCGATGCTCAGGAAGATGGGCACGTCGCGGCGCCGCGCTTCGGCGAAGGCGGCCTCGCCCCAGGGCATCCACGGCACCGGGTTATGGGCGTGCTGCAACAGGTAGGGGCTGCTCTCGTTGATGAGCGCGTTCGGGGCGTTGTGGGTCGAAGGGGGCATATCAGGCGGCCGCATCCTTGCTCATCACGCGGACGACCATCGACGAGACATTGGCGCTGGCCAGCTCGTCGACGGGCGCCAGTTCGTTGGGGCCGGCGGTGCGTCTTGCTCGCGTGCCCAGGCGCATCGTCGCCATCGTGCTGGCGTGCAGCACGACATCGACGGGCAGCGTGCTGAGCGTGAGGCTGACGAGGCCTCGCATCAGCGCGGGCGCGTCGTCGTCCTGGCAGGCGGCGATCTCGGGCAGGTGGGCGTCGAAGGCCTCGGCGTAGCGTGCGGCCGCCTCGCGTGCGCGTGCGCACCATGCGTCGCGCTCCAGGCCCGGGCCGGGCGTGCGCACGGGGCATGCCTGCAGCGCCTCGACGGCGGCGTCCATCGCCGAACGCAGGGCCTCGAGCTCGGGCTCGAGCATGTCTCTGGCGATGACGATGCTGTCGGCGTCGGCCTGCAACAGCACGGGCACCACGAGGGCGAGCCGATCGCGGCTCACGCTCAGCCTTTGCTCGGCCTTCTGCACCACGCTGCTGGGCTCGGGCCTCACCACGGTGAGGGCGTGCCGCGCGGCGTAGCGGTCGAGCCCCAGCATGACGGGCACCGACACGCCGGGGTCTGGGCCGGCCCGCAGGACGTCTCGCGCAACGGCCTGCAGGTAATCGTCCTCGCTGCCGAAGAGGTCGAGCCGCATGAGCGGGCCGAGCGCGGCGCACGCGGGGTCGGTCGTGAGGCGCTTCCAGGCGCTGGCCATCTCGGCGGCCGGGTTGGCAGCCTCATCGACCGAGGGCAGCACCACGCCCGCCTCCCACAGCGGCTGGCTCCAGCGCCACGAGCGGATCATGTCGAGGTATTCGGGCACGCGATCGGCAGCGAGACGCGCATCGCCGCTGCTGGCGCCTTGCGGCGAGGGCAGCAGCGTGTAGACGCGGTCGGCCAGCAGCACGGCGGCCATGACCGGCGCCTCGCGCGTGGTGAAGTGGTATGGGCTGACGAGCGCGTCCATGATCGAAGGATCTTAGGGGGCCTGGCTGGGCTCCTTGGCCTCCAGCCCGGGTGGCAGGGCGAGTTCCCCGCCGTCGATCCAGGCGTTCACGTCGTCCATCAACTCGGCCAACGACATGAAGATCATGACGTGGTTGCTGGGGTAGGTGCGGCGGATGGGATCGACGCCCGAGGCTTCCAGCCGCTCGAACATCAGTGTGCTGCTCGCGAACGGCACGGCCTTGTCGAACGAGCCGTCGAGCACGAGCACGCTGGTGTCGTCCTCGTAGCTCGCGACGGCGTGGTAGGTATCCAGCGTGGCGTGCTTGAGATAGGCCGCCTCGAAGTCGGCGCGATCCTTGGCGGGGTCTTCGCCCGTGAACTCGAAGAACACCGAGCGGATGTACTGCTTCATGAACGTGCTGTCGATGCTGATGCTCGCGGCGTTGGCGCCGCCGGCGACGATCACGACGTGCTCGTAGCGATCGGGCTCGCGCGCGACGACCGAGGATTGCAGGATGGCGCCGCCGCTGAAGCCCAGGATCGCACGCGGCTTGCTCTGGAGCCGATCGTCGTGGGCCTCGATCCACGCCGCCCCGGCCTCGACGGCGTAGGCGCACTCGGCCGTGCGGTCGTCGGCGTGCTTTGCGAATTGCTCGCCAACCAACGCGCCCTCGCCCGCGCCAATCGCATAGTCCACGCGCTCGGTGAACCTCGATGGCTGGCTCAGCAGGCGCAGCACACTCCAGCCGCGCTGGCGCAGCTCGAGCGACCACTTCTCGTAGAGCTCTGCCGGATAGCCGAAGGTGCCTGGCACGATCACCGCGAGGCCATCGACCTCTTCCGTGGTCGCCGGCTCGTAGGCCATCCACGTGCGCTCCACCTCGTAGGGCCGCGTGTCACGCAGCGAGACGAATACGAGCGTGCGCACACCGAGGTCGGACTCGGGCGGCATGACGCCGACACGCGAACGGAACACCAGCGCGTTGTCCCCTTCGCCCTTCACGGCCCTGGGGTCGATCGCTTCGCCGCTCGGACCGAGGCGCTCCAAATACTTCGCGACGTCCGCCGACGCGTCGGCCTCGTTCTCGATCCAGAGGCCGATCTGACGCGAGGCGAGCTGCGACGGGTGGCGTTCGTCCACGACCACCACGCCCTTGGCGCCGAGTTCCTGCTCGAAGGCGCGGGGAGGCCACACGGGCGCGAGCGTCTTGGTCTGGGGATCACCCAGCACCGTCGACGCAACGCACATCAACATGGCAATGGAACGAATCATGCCTTATATCCTTCGGGATTGGCCTTCATCCAGTTCCACGCCGACTCGATGATCGCGTCCAGCTCGGTGATCTCGGCCTTCCAGCCCAGCTCGCGCTGCACCTTGCCCGGGTCGGCGTAGAGCGCGGGCGGGTCGCCCGGCCGGCGTGGGCCGCTCTCGACGGGGATGGCGTGCCCGGTGACGCGGCGGCAGCTCTCGATCACTTCCTTCACCGAATAGCCGCGGCCGATGCCCAGGTTGTACACACGCTTCTCGCCGTCCAGCAACGAGTCGAGCACGCGCAGGTGGGCGTCGACCAGGTCCTCGACGTGGATGTAGTCGCGCACGCAGGTGCCGTCGGGTGTTGGATAGTCCTCGCCGAAGATGGTGACCTTGTCCCGTTTGCCGAGCGCAACTTCGAGGACGATGGGGATGACGTGGCTGTGCGGGTCGTGGTCTTCGCCCAGCACCCCGGTGCGGTCGCAGCCGGCGACGTTGAAGTAGCGCAGGGCCGCGAAGGCGAAGGACGCGTTCTGCATGCGCCGGCCGTCGAGGAAGTCGCTGAGCACCTGCTCACCGTGCAGCTTGCTCATGCCATAGGGGCTGACCGGTGCAAAGGGGGCTTCCTCGGTGACGGGGGTCTCGGGCGGCTGGCCATAGACGGCGCACGTCGAGGAGAAGACCAATCGGGGCACGCGTGCGT
>JBITAB010000085.1:0-3348 GCA_044439825.1 Phycisphaerales bacterium JB064
CCGTCCGCGGGCGCAGGCGCATGCGAGAGGCGCGGCCGCCCCCGCGGCCCGGCCCATCAGGCCGTCAAGCGAGTCCGCGAGCGCCTCAAGAACACCCTCTTTGGGCGCCCAAGCTTCCCTCCGCGCCCGACACCACAGCCCCCGAGCACCCCACATAGAACCCACCGCACCGCCGCTCGCAAGCCGGGCCAGAGAGCCCACGCCCCATGCTCGCCTTCGGTTCGGCATCGAATACCCGCGGGGCCCCCTTGGTTCGGCCGCTTGTCAGGTCCAAAGAACGAACCCGATTGGGCCGATTGGATAGACTTGGAGTACACGAATCCGGGGCCCGGCCTCGCGGTGTTTGACGCCTGCGCCGGCCCTGGGAAGATGGGACTCAGAGGGAAATCCCTATGCCCGCCGGACCACGTGCCGTGCCCGCCTCCGTCAACGGTTGGAACGCCGCCTTCCTCGACGAGGCCTACGCCCGCTATAAGGAAAATCCCGAGTCCGTCGCCGCGGACGTCCGGGCCTTCTTCCAGGGATTCGAGCTCGGCGGCTCGGGCGCTGGCGGTGGGGCCGGTGCCGGTGGTGGGGGCGACGCCGAGAGCGACTTCCACGCCAAGGTCGACGACCTCGTGTTCGCCTATCGCGACATGGGCCATCTCGCGGCCAGGCTCGACCCCTTCGGCCGCGAGAGCGAGCCGGTGGCCTGCCTCCAGCTCGAAGAGCACGGGCTGAGCGAGTCCGACCTGGGCCGGCAGGTGAACGCCGCCCGCCTGGGCATGGAAGGCCCGCTCACGCTGGGCGAGACCATCGAGCGCCTGCAGCGGACCTACTGCTCGAGCATCGGCGCCGAGATCATGCACGTGCCCGACCGGGCCGAGCGCGCGTGGCTCATCGAGCGCTGCGAGCGGCACGGCGGGGGCATCGCCTTCGACAACGGCCGCCGCGTGCACATCCTCCGCCAGCTCCTGCAGAGCGAGATGTTCGAGAAGTTCCTGGGCCGCCGCTACCCGGGCGACAAACGCTTCAGCCTCGAGGGCAGCGAGACGCTCATCCCGCTGGTCAACGGCGTGCTCGAGCACTTCAGCGAGCACGCGGTCGAAGAGGTCGTCATCGGCATGGCCCACCGCGGCCGCCTCAACGTGCTCAACAACGTGCTGGGCAAGAGCTACGAGCAGATCTTCACCGAGTTCGAGGACACCTGGGAAGAGGACTACACCCAGGGCGGCGGCGACGTGAAGTACCACCGCGGCTACTCGGGCGAGCGCCGCTTCCCCAACGGCCGGGCGCTCCACGTGGCGCTCAGCAGCAACCCGAGCCATCTCGAGGCCGTCGGCCCGGTGGTGCAGGGCCGCACCCGGGCCAAGCAGCGACATCGAGGCGACAAGCAGCGCATCCGCGTGGCTCCCGTCGTTATCCATGGCGACGCCGCCGTCATCGGCCAGGGCGTGGTGGCCGAGACCCTGAACTTCTCGCAACTGCAGGGCTACGCGACGGGCGGCACGATCCATGTGGTGGTGAACAACCTCATCGGCTTCACCACTTCACCCCGCGACGGTCGCTCCAGCCGCTACTGCACCGACGTGGGCAAGATCGTGGGCACCCCCGTGCTGCACGTGAACGGCGAGGACCCCGACGCCTGCGTGATGGCGGCCCTGATCGCGGTCGAGTATCGCCAGACCTTCAAGAAAGACATCTTCATCGACCTGCACTGCTACCGCCGCTTCGGGCACAACGAGCAGGACGAGGCCAGCTTCACCCAGCCCATCCTCTACAACCTCATCAAGAAGAAGAAGAGCGTGCTGACCAGCTACGCCACCAGCCTGCGCGAGCAGGGCGTCATCACCGATGACGACATGGAGCAGATCCGCCAGCAGCTCGATTCGGCCCTCGAGCACGCCCAAGAGGCCGCCAAGAAGAGCGCCTACGACCCCACGATCGACCCCGGCAGCGCCCGCTGGGTGGGCATGACCCACAAGTACAGCTTCGAAGAGAAGCCCACCGCCGTGGCGATGGACACGCTCAAGGAAGTGTGCGACGCGCTCGGCACCGTGCCCGAGAGCTTCCATGTTCATCGCAAGCTCAAGAACCTGCTCGAGAGCCGCAAGAACCTGCCCGAGACCGCCGAGATCAGCTACGCCGACGCCGAGATCCTGGCGTATGGCACGCTGCTGCTCGAGGGCGTGCCCGTGCGTTTGAGCGGGCAGGACAGCCGCCGCGGCACCTTCAGCCATCGCCACGCCGTGCTGGTCGATAGCGAGACGGCCGAGACCTACACGCCGCTCAACCACATCCGCGCCCTGGGCGAGCCCGGCACGGCGCTCGAGCCACTGCAGCCCGGCCCCGATGGACGCCTGGCCCAGGCCAAGTTCTGCGTCTACGACAGCCCGCTGTCGGAATTCAGCGTGATGGGCTTCGAGTACGGCTACGCCCTGAGCGACCCCAACATGCTGGTCATCTGGGAAGGCCAGTTCGGCGACTTCGTCAACGGTGCCCAGGTCATCATCGATCAGTTCCTTACCAGCGCCGAGCTGAAGTGGGACCGCTGGAGCGGCCTCGTGCTGCTGCTGCCCCACGGCTACGAGGGCCAGGGCCCCGAGCACTCGTCCGCTCGCCTCGAGCGATTCCTCAAGGCTTGCGCCGACGACAACATCGAGGTGTGCTACCCGACGACGGCCGCCCAGACGTTCCATATGTTCCGCCGCCAGGTGCGCCGCCCCTTCCGCAAGCCGTTGGTGGTGATGACGCCCAAGAGCCTCATCCGCACCAACACGAGCCGCATCGAGGAGCTCACCCGCGGCCGGTTCATGGAGATCCTCGACGATCCGCGCTTCGCGGCTGACGCCAAGACCGACAATGGCAAGAAGGCCAAACGCCCGAGCTCCAGCCCCAACCCCAAGGACGTGCGCGAGGTCGTGCTGTGCTCGGGCAAGATCTATTGGGAGCTGGCCGAGCGGCGTGACGCCATCGGGCGCAAGGACGTGGCCATCGTCCGCATCGAGCAGCTCTACCCGCTGCACAACGACATGCTCCGCGGCATCATGTCGCAATACCCCGGCGCCGAGCGCGTGACGTGGGTGCAGGAAGAGCCTCGCAACATGGGCGCCTACCTGTTCATCGCCGACAAGCTGCGCACGGGCCTGCCCAACATGCTGCCCGATGGCGAGCTGCACTACATCGGTCGCAAGGCCAGCGCCAGCCCGGCGACGGGCAGCAAGCGCCGCCACAAGATCGAGCAGGAGAAGATCATCAGCGAGGCCATCGGCCCGCTCGACAAGGACGACGACAAGCACGCCGACGATGCCACGGGCCCCAAGCTCGTGCGTCAATCCGCATAACCTCCCGATCCTTCCAGTCGCAGGA
>JBITAB010000086.1:0-2794 GCA_044439825.1 Phycisphaerales bacterium JB064
TGGTGCAGGTCGGCAAAGCCGCCGGTCGCCAGCGAGCGGATGAAGTTGAGGGTCATCGCCGCGTGGTGATAGCCCGCCAGCAGCAATTCCGGGTCGGGCCGGCGTGCGTCGGGCGTGGGGTCGGCCCGGTTCACCAGGTCGCCAAAGTAGCTGGGCAGCTCGACGGGCGAGCCGTCGATGGTCAGCGTCTCGGTGGGCTTGGATCGGGGCTTGGCGTACTGCCCGGCGAGACGGCCGATGCGGATGACCGGCTTCTGCGAGCCGTGCATGAGCACCAGGCTCATCTGGAGCAGGATCTTGAGCGTCGCGGTGATGGTGGCGGGGTTGCAGTCGGCCAGGGTCTCGGCGCAGTCGCCGCCGTGCACGATCAGGCGCTTGCCGTGCTGGGCGTCGGCCAGGTTGGCCTTGAGGCGTTCGATCTCCCACGAGGTGACCAGCGGCGGCAGGTGCGCGAGGCGATCGACGGCGCGCTCGAGCGAAGCCGGATCGTCATATTCGACTTCCTGAGCGCGCGGCCGGGCCTTCCAGCTCGTTGGCGTCCAGGCGGAATTGGAAATGTTGGAAGTGGTCGATGCTGGCACAGGCGGGCTTTCTTCGCGCGGTTTTTGCGCGTTTGGACACAATTTTCACTTTCTTCGACAGATTCACTGATGGAGGTGGGTGGAAGCGTCGATGCACCTTGCGTTCGGGGTTATCCGCCACTGACGGCGGCCGGACGACTGGAACGAGGCCGCACAAACCATATCGCCCGGCGATCAGGACCACTTCGGACCTACCGGGATCAACTCAAAGCCGCGGCCGTTTTGGAGATGTAGGCATGCAGAGGACTTCTTCGACTCGCCGCCGTGCGACCACCACCGCCCGCCGCAGCCACGCTGCCCGGACGGCCCCGTCGCGCCGCACCCGCGCCACCGGCAGCAAGACCGCCGCCAAGCGCACCACCACCCGCGCCAGCGGTCGCAAGACCACCGCCGGCAAGACCACCGCTCGCAAGAGCCCCACCCGTAAGGCCACCAGCCGCACGAGCACCACCCGCAAGCCCTCGGCTCGCAAGACGACCGCTCGCGGCACGGCCAAACCCACCGCCAAGCGGACCACGTCGAAGGCTGCGGCCAAGACCACCGCCCGCAAGACCACCCGCACCGGCGCTCGCAAGACCGCCGCCAGCACCACCGCGAAGCGCACCACGGCCAAGCGTTCGACCGCTCGTAAGAGCGCCGCTCGCCCCGCCGCCAAGCGCACGACCACCCGCGCCAGCGCTCGCAAGACGACCGCCAAGCGGACCCCGGCCAAGCGCACCGGCGCCAAGACCACGGCCCGCAAGGCCACCGGCACCGCGAAGCGCACCACCGCCCGCAAGAGCACCGCCAAGCGCGCCGCTCCCAAGGCCAGCGCTCGCAAGACCACCCGCACCGGCGCTCGCAAGAGCACGGCCCGCACCGCCGCCAAGCGCACCACGGCCAAGCGTTCGACCGCTCGCAAGAGCACCGCTCGCCCCGCCGCCAAGCGCAGCACCGCGAAGCGGACCCCCGCCAAGCGCACGACCGCCAAGCGCACCACGGCCGCCCGCAAGCCGGCCAGCCGCCGCGCCGTCTCGGCGACCCGCAGCCTGACCCTGGCCTCGCGCCGCTCGACGATGCGTCGCGCCGCCTAAGGCTCTGCTTCTACAACGAGGGCCATGGACGGCCCACCAAACCTTTCGAGCCGGCCCAGTGATGGGCCGGTTTTTGTTCCTATAACCACAATCTCAGAATTAGTTGCAGATACATGAATATGTCCCTCCCCTCCCCGGTTGGTAGTGGACAAGCATTGAGCAACACCGAACACACCGATTCGAAGGAGAACAACCATGCCACGCCTGAACACCGTCGATCCGCAGAACGCCACCGGCAAGGCCAAGGAGATCTTCGATGGCCCGCTGAAGGGCAAGCACCTGAACATCTTCAAGGGCATGGCCAACTCGCCCGCCGCCCTGCAGGCCTACCTGGGCATGGCCGGCGCTCTGGGCCAGGGCTCGCTGACCGGGGCCGAGCGTGAGGTGATCGCCCTGGTGACGGCCCAGCACAACGACTGCGACTACTGCCTGGCCGCCCATACCCACATGGGCAAAGGTGCCGGCCTGACCGAGAGCCAGACGCTCGAGGCCCGCCGGGCCGAGATGGGCGACGCCAAGCTCAACGCCCTGGCCGGCTTCACCAAGAGCCTGCTGGAGAAGAAGGGCTTCGCCGACGAGGGCGACATCCGCACCCTCAAGGAGGCCGGCTACACGGACGAGACCGTCGTGGAGACGATCGCCAACGTCGGGCTGAACCTCTACACCAACTTCTTCAACCACGTGAACAACACCGACGTGGACCTGCCCACGCCCCCGGCCCTGGAAGCCGCCGGCGCTCGCTGATGGATCTCGAGCATCGTGACCACGAACCCCTCGCGATGGCGAGGGTATTTTGCATTGGGGGCCGGGCTTAGTGGGCCGCGCGGTTCGAGCGGTGGAGCGCCAGAGCGCCCAGCGCGAGCGCGGGGAGCAACACGAGCGCGGCCACGCCCCATGCCTCGGCCGATGACGGGGCTCGTGTCGCGATGCCACCGGCCACGAGCAGGCCCGCGCCGGCAACGACGCACAGGCCGCCAAGCCGGGCGACACGAACGGCCGGGCTGGTCCACAGCCCGGTGGTCTGCTGACGCTGGTTGTGCAACTCGCCTGCCTCTCTACTCGTCCAAACGTGCCGGGCGAATACCAGCCCAACGGGTTGAAGGTATCGGCGCGCGGCCGATGTTTCCCGCACAAGCGACA
>JBITAB010000086.1:2894-11388 GCA_044439825.1 Phycisphaerales bacterium JB064
CCCTTTAACTGGGCGCGCGGGTACGACAAGTGGGACGACTCGATGCCCGACAAGGACTACTGCGACGTGTCGCAGAGCTTCGGGCCTCGTGAAGACGTGACGGCGTTCACGCAGCGCTGGATCGACCTGTGCATCGATGCGCTCAAGCCCACGGGCAGCCTGTGGATCAACATCCCCGACGATTGGGCAGCCGAGATCGTGGTGCACCTCAAGCAGCGTGGCCTGCACATGGTCAACTGGTGCGTGTGGCACTATCGCTTCGGGCAGAACACCACCAGCCGGTTCATTAACAGCAAGGTGCACGTGCTGTACTTCTGCAAGGACCCGCGCAACCGCACGTGGAACGCCGAAGAGGTGCTCGAGCCCAGCGATCGGGCGACCACCTACTTCGACCCGCGCACGCTGGACAAGAAGGACGGCATGCCCGCGGGCATGCGCCTGCCGATGGACGTGTGGTACGGTGAATACTGGGGCCGCATCCAGGGCAACAACAAGGAGCGGCGCGGCAAGCACGATAATCAGTTGCCCGAGCTCTACCTGGCACGCGTCGTGCGGGCGACCAGCAACGAGGGAGACCTCGTGCTCGACCCCTTCACCGGCAGCGGCACGACCGCCGTGGCGGCGACGGCGCTGGGGCGGCGTTACGTGGGCTGCGAGTATTCGCCCGACATGGCCAAGAGCGCCATGGAGCGCGTCAGCAACGGGCCCGTGCGAGACCTCCGCGCCCCGGCCAAGGCCACGGCCATCTTCGCGCCAAGGCGGGCCAAGCCCCAGACCTATCCCAACCCGTGACGGCGACCCTGCGCGTCAAGGTGGTGCCCGGCGCCAAACGCAACGAGATCGTGGGCATGCTCGGCGATCGGCTGAAGATCCGCGTGAGCGCACCGCCCGAGGGCGGCAAGGCTAATGCGGCCGTGTGCGCGCTGGTCGCGCAGGCGCTGGGCATCGATGCCCGCGGCGTGACGGTGAGCCAGGGCACGACAAGCCCGCTCAAGACGCTGGCCATCGAGGGCTGCGAACAAGAGCGGGTTGATGAGTTGCTCAAGCCGTAGCGATCACTCGCAGCCGGCATCGAACTCGTTCTGGAACGCGAGGAAGTCGAACAGGGTGAGCGAGCCATCGCCGTCGAAGTCGGCGAGCGGATCGCCCGCGTCGAAGGCGTTCTGGAAGGCGAGGAAGTCGAAGATGGTGAGCGCACCATCGCCGTCGATGTCGGCCCGGCACGGGCTTGCCTCGATGGTGTCGGCCACACCATCGCGCCGGACGTTGTACTGGTAGGTACGCACCGGAGCGAGTGCGGGGTCATAGGCCACGCTGTCCGAAGCGAGTTGAAACAGGTAGGTCTGGTTATCAACCAGGTCGTTGCCGCTGACGCTCAGGTCCATGAATCCATCGCCATCGAAGTCGCCGATGGTGGGAGACTGCTGGAACGACGACGCTGAGCCCACCGGCAAGGGCCAACCAGCGATCTGCGTGCCGTCGTGGTTGAAGCCGTAGAGCGGGGTGACGGCGGTGTTGTCATCGACCAGCAACTCAACGAAGCCATCACCGTCGACGTCGGCCACCATGATCTGCGCGTGCACCGCGCCGACGACACCAGTCACCGGCCAGCCGGGCAAGGGCACGCCGTCGCGGTCCCACACCTGGATGCTCGCCTCTGGCGCGGGGGTGAGCGTGCGATCGCCGATGGCGATGTCCAGAGCGCCGTCACCGTCGATGTCGGCGATGCTTGGCGGGGTGAAGATCGAGAACTCGGTGGTCGTGGGCCAGCCGGGTCGCAGCTCACCGCGATAGTCCAGCACGTAAACGCGTCCTGTGAAGGGATCGACCTCGTTCGTGGTCGCAAAGACGATCTCGCGGGCGCCATCGCCATCGAGGTCGGCCAGGCCCGCGGAGTTGTAGTTGAGCGTCTGGATCGTCCCGCCGTCGTCGGGCGTATATGGGAAGCCGGTCAGGATGTTGCCGTCGACGTCGATCGCGTACACCGCGTAGAACGACGACACGACGATCTCGGGCACGCCGTCGCCATTGATGTCGCCCACGGCCGGCGATCCGCCGCTGGAGATCGCGTCGAGCACGACCGGAAAGCCCGCCCGCATGGAGCCATCACCCTCGAGGGCCGAGAGCTGCGCGATGCCGCCCGAGTTGCTGTTGACCAGGATTTCCAGGTCGCCATCGCCATCAAGGTCCGCCAGGGCTGGCGACTTGAAAGGTCCGCCTACCGAGACTGGAAAGCCCGGCACGTTCGAGCCGTCCTTGTTGATCGCGAACACGTTGCCTCGGATGCCGAAGAAGAACGTCTGGACGACGACCTCGTCCTCACCGTCACCGTCGATGTCGCCGAAGGCCGGAGCCCCGAACGTACCCTGGCCCGCCGTCAGCACGCGGGGGAAGCCTGGGACATCGGTGCCATCGAGGTTCAGGGCGTAGAGGCGATCCTGAACCACCTGAACAAGTTCGAGTTCGGGGTCGGCGTCCATGTTCACCATCATGCCGCCGTCGACCGATGGGCCCGGCCCCAGAATGAGCGGCCAGCCATCTCGGGTCTCGTAGCCCGGCACCTGCCCCATCGCGGGCACCGCCAGGCCGGCCAGAGCAAAGGTGGCAAAGCAGCAGCGTGGGATGTTCTTGAGCGTGGGCATGTGTTCGTTCCTCTCCAACCAGTGTGCGTGGGGTTCTCGTTCGTCCCAGCCCTCGGTCGGACACGCGAGGGCCGTTTGCTCGGTGCACTCTACCGGATCCGAGCGATTGGCACAATAGGTTCCTAAAATATTTCTAGAAATATTGTCGACAGCTTTCGGAATCTGGCGAATTCGGGCTATAAATGGGGTATGACCGCCACCGATCACTCGCCAGCAAACGCCGATGTGCTCGATTCGGCTGTGGTCGAGGCCGTCGTCGGCGTGCGGGCGGCGTATGCAGAATTGTTATCGGCCGTGCCTCGTGAGGGCACGGGGGCGATCGGCGTCGAGCGGGCCCTGGGGATCAGCAAGAAGCTGGCGTGGCAGGTGTATCGCGTCGCAACCTCGGAGAACCCACTCGCCTCGGGCGCTCGGGTGCCTGGCAAGGCGGCCACGCAGCAGGTGCTGCGGGCAGCCTCAAAGGCGGGAGTTTCCGAAGGGGTGATCGAGCACGTCCGCCAAGCCACCGAGGCCTTCCACGGCGTGGTCAGCGATCACGCCGACGATCGCAGTAGCTTCGATCTCATGGTGCGATCGGTGAGCGGCGAGGGCATCGCGGGGCACGATGCCGAGCTGAAGCGCACGGCCTACCGCGTCAATCGAGAACTCGTGGGCCGCTGCTGTGACGTGGACCTGTTCACGCTCCTCGTCAGAAAGTCGGACACCCCGGGCCACATGGACATGTGCTCGCTCCGTGGGCTGCATGGCCTGAGGCGGCTGCGGCCCGACGTCGCTCTGGAGATCTCGCGGCATCGCTTCGATCAGGGCGAGGGCAACGTGCGTGAGCGCGAGCCGGTGTTCGGCAGTTCCGATCATGGGCCCGTGGGCCTGGTGCCGGAATTCTCGACCGAGCCCATGCCGTCCATCAAGCCCATTGTCGGGAGGGACGGATACACACGATTCGTGGCCGAGGTCGACCGACTGGGCACGAGTTCGTCCGTGAGCTGCTTCCTATGTGACATGGCTCGTGGGCTGCCGATCCGCTCTCCTGATGGTGCAGCCGCGATTGGCAATATCCACGAGATCGCCACGCCTGCCCAAGTGCTCTACCAAGACATGCTTATCGATCGGAGATTGCTGGCCGAAGATGCGTTCGGGCCGGCGCATCCGCAACTTCGGGTGCTCGCCCGGCGAGGCGAGACCACGGCCTGGCCGGCCGACGATGCGAGCGTGCTCATGCCTGTGCGCGAGCAGCTCGTTCGTGCGGGCCGAGGCTCCGCCGCGGTGAGTGTGCCTGACATGCCCTCGTATGCGGGAATGGTGAAGCGCGTTGGCGAACAACTCGGATGGGACGTCGAAGAGATGGTCCTCTTCCGCGTTCGCATCGAGCATCCGGTGCTGCACTCGGTGGTGTGGGTGAGGCTCGACCTCGAGGGCCGAGTCGAGCCTCATGCGTCGCTAGCGTGACACGTGACCGGCCAAGGCCGCCAGGGCCTTGAGGTCCTGCTCTTCGACGATGCGGTCGATCTGGGCATCGGCCACGCCCTTCTGTTTCAGGGCGGCGCGGGCGCTGTTCCAGAGGCGCTTGATGGGCGCTTGCTTGCCTTCCGCGGTAGCAATGTACAGCTCGGAGACGACCTCGGCGAGGCGCGTCTCCACGATGCTGTCCTTGTTGGCGTAATAGCGCCCGACGATCTTCTGCTGGTTGGCGGAAAGGTCGGGGCGTTTGGCCATTGGCGAGTGAGGGGTGCTCAGCCGCGGCGCGGGCCGGGCGAGTTCTCGCGCAGGCGCTTGTTGACAGCCTTGCGGGCCGCACGACGGCGACGCTCGCTGGGCTTCTCGAAGAACTCCTTGCGCTTGATGTCCTTCGTAAGCCCTTCCTTCTCGCAGAGCTTCTTGAAGCGCTTCATCATCTGATCGACGGATTCCCCGCCGCGAGACTTGATGCGGATCGCCATATGAGCGTGAACCTCCAAACACCGACGCGGGGCCCCTTGTCCACCAAGGCCCCGTCTACGGGAACCTGAAGGGTTGGGGCTGGGATGGGTCAAGTCAAGCCGGCGTAGCCTCGCCTCATGCTCGTCGACATCTCTCCGCCGCTCTCGCCCCGCACCGCCGTCTTCCCGGGAGACACGCCCTTATCCAGGAATGTCCTTATGGATACGGCCCGGGGCGACCACCTCACCCTCAGCACGCTCACCAGCACGGTGCACGTGGGGGCCCACGCCGACGGCGAGAACCACTACAAGCCCGGCGGCCAGCCCATCGACCAGCACCCGCTGGAGATGTACCTGGGCCCGTGCGTGGTGGCCCCGGTGCGGGCCGAGCGGGGCAAGCGGTTTGGCATTGACGCCATCGACGAGACGTGGCTCGACGCCCTGCACGGGCTGACCACCAACGGCCAGCCGGGGCGGCTGCTGCTGCAGACCGGCACCGGCGGCTCGCCCGAGGTGTTCCCCAGCGACCTGGCCGCCCCAGAGCCGGCGATGATCGACGCGCTGGTGGGCAAGGGCGTGCGGCTGCTGGGCGTCGACACGCCCAGTGTCGACCTGGCCGACGCAAAGGACCTGGTGGGCCACGCGGCATGCGCCCGGGGCGGGGTGTTCATCCTGGAGGGGCTGGTGCTCGATGGCGTCGACCCGGGCATCTGGGAATTGATCGCCCTGCCGCTGAAGCTGGTGGGGTTCGACGCGAGCCCGGTGCGTGCCGTCCTCCGTCGGTGATCAGACCCCGATACGCTTGGCGTCGCGAAGGAAACCCCTTTGTAAGGAGATGCGAGGGATGTCCCACCACGAGTCGTTCGCGTTTGAGTCTCTTGAGCCCCGCGTGCTGCTGAGCATCGCCATCAACGTCGACTACACCTACGACGCGGGCGGCTTCTTTGATGACCCGGCCCGGCGCGAGGTGGTCGAGGCGGCGGCCGACTATCTGGGCTCGCTGCTGAACGACTCGCTCGAGGCGATCATCCCCGGCGGGGGCAACGACTGGCGCATCCAGTTCACCGACCCGAGTTCGGGAATGTCGACCCAGGTCGAGAGCCCGACCATCGATGAGGACGAATTGCTGCTGTTCGTGGGCGGGCGAGACCTGGGCGGCGACACGCTGGGCCTGGGCGGTGCGGGTGGCTGGCAGGCCAGCGGCAGCAACTCGTTCCTGCTGCTGGTGGAAGGGCGAGGCCAGAGCGGCGCCACCGGGCCCGACGCCGGCCAGAGCGACACCAGCCTGTGGGGCGGCAGCATCGCCTTCGACACCGACACCAACTGGCACTTTGGCCTGACCACCGAGGGGCTGGCCGGCAACGAGCACGATTTCTACTCGGTCGCGCTGCACGAGATGCTGCACGTGCTGGGCTTTACCGACGGCACGCCCGCGTTCGCCAACCTGACCTCGCCCAGCGGCGAGTTCATGGGCCCGGCGGCCATGGCCGTGAGCGCCGACACGCAACTCGACACGGGCGACCTGGCGCACTGGCGCGAGGGGCTGACCAGCGCGGGCCAGGAAACGCTGATGGACCCGACGTTCAGCCGCGGCATCCGCAAGCTGCTCACGCCGCTGGACTTCGCGGCGCTCGAGGACATCGGCTGGGAGGTGACCGCCGATCGCTGGCCCGGCCGCGGCTCGTCGATTGCGCTCAGCAGCATGGGCCAGGGCATCAGCTCGGGCAGCGCCTCGCCCGGCGCGCCGGGGCTGCACTGGGTCGATCCTTCGGCCGCGGGCGTGCTCGACTTCCGCGTCACCAGCGACCAGCCCGTGACGCTACGCGTGTGGGACTCGCGCGGCCTGCTCGTCGATGAGGTGGTGACGCCCGACACGGTGACGGGTATCGGCTTCTCGGCCACCGACCAGTTCTACACGCTTGAGGTCATCTCGGCCTCGTCGCCCGCGACGTACGACCTGGCTGTCTCCAGCGGAGAGTTCGACGAGGTGGCGTACTACCCCGAGGGCTTCGCCTCGCCCGAGGTCGATCAGACGGTGAGCATCTCGAACCCAAGCGACAGCGCCCAGCTCTTCACGCTTGAGCTGCGCTACGAGCGCGGCGATCTTGGGCGAGACTTCGACACGGTCGCGTTCGAGCGCGTCATCGAGCCGGGCCAGGTGATCACGATCGACCTGGCGCTCGACGGCGTGTTCGCGACCGACGAGCTGAGCGGGCGCGGCATCCTGACCAGCGAGCCCTACGCCATCGTGCTGCACTCGACGGCTCCGCTCGGTGCGGCGCTGGAGCACGCCGACGAGTTCCTGGGCCAGCGGATCACGACGGCCGAGGACTTCGTCCGCTTCAGCAACGCGACGTGGCACTTCCCGCGCGTCGAGAAGGCGACGGGCGTGTTCGACTTCATCACGTTCTATAACCCCAACACGCACGACGCGGAGGTGAGCATCACCTTCGTGGCGCTCAGCGCGCAGCTGCGGCTCACCCAGGTGGTGCGTGCCGAGGCGCGCGGCGGGCTGAACCTCCAAGCCATCGGAGCGTTGGCGCAGGGCGCCTTCGGTGTGATCATCAGCAGTGTTGCCGTCGATGCGGCCGACCAGAGTGGGCACACGGGCATCGTGGCCGCCGTTACGCACTTCAACTCGACCCAGGGCGATGGCTGGACGGCGCTGGGCACCCCGGGCACACTGCCGGCGTCAAACACGGTTCCAATGGCCGATCTGCCCGGCGGCGCGACCGACGCACTCATCTTTAATCCCGGCACCACCACGGCACGCCTGCGGCTCGTGGCAACCACAAGCATGGGGGATCAGGTGCTCGCCGAGCGGTTCGTGCCGGCGCGCGCCGCGAGCGCCATCGTGGTGCCCAACGCTCTGGGCTATCGCTTCGAGTTCATGAGCGGCGTGGGGGTGATCCAGTTTGTCCAAACCTTCGACAATGAGGCCGTGAGCGCGCGGCCCCAGGGCGCAGCGTCACGCAACATCGCCTTCTCATTGGGCGACTTCGACCCGGCCAGCAGCGACTCCTACCTGCGGCTGAACATGTTCAACGTGACGATGACCAACACGAGCGTCAACGTGCGATTCCTGTTCGCCAACGGGCCCGAGATCGTGCAGAGCGTGACGGTGAGCGGCCAGCGCTACGTGTCGCTGGACATCAACAACATCCAGGTCATCCGCGATCGCATCGCCGACGGCCCGCTGTCGATCGTGCTCGAGTCGCCCCAGCCGCTCATGGGCCTGCTGGCACGCCTCGAGGGCGATACGGCGTGGGCGAGCGGGGGGATGCTGCTGCCGGCGTGAGGCCCGCCGAAATGGTGCGACCGCTTCGCCGTTTCCGGTGAGCCGCCTGTGCTTCACCCCATCACTTTCGCCAGAGCAACGCCGGCCAGGTGTGCATGCTGACGAGAACCCACTGCGCGTCCTGATCGATGACAAAAACGTCTTCGTTCCAAAAGACGCTGTCCACAACGCTTTTCATTCGAATGCGTAGCGCCCTTTGGCCGCTTGAACCCTCATCCTGATGGCTGCTCGCGACCAACAACACCACACCATCGAGCGGCACCGCGAGGCGTGCTATCGCGCTCTCGATGGCCTCGTAATCTCGCTCGGGATGCCCGGGAAACACTCCTCGCTCGGCGGAGCGTCCGGCAGACATTCGATGCCACAGGTGGCTGAGTGCGGTCGTGATGTTGATCGTCGGAGGTCGCATGCCCGCACACTCGCTCAGCCGCCATGAGAGCTGCTCAACATCTTCGGCAGTGGCGACCTCACACCAAGGCAAGGGATAGCCGTACGACTTCTCAAAGTCTCGCTCTACGGATCCACGATCATTCTCGAGCCTGACTAGCCAGTCCGTTGACTGCCAGAACACGTTCAGGCCTCTGGCCGCATGAACGGGAACGGGATCACCTCGCGCAAGCTCGCGCCGCCGGTGAGCA
>JBITAB010000086.1:11488-14863 GCA_044439825.1 Phycisphaerales bacterium JB064
GGCCGCATGAACGGGAACGGGATCACCTCGCGCAAGCTCGCGCCGCCGGTGAGCAGCATCGCCAGGCGATCGATGCCAAGGCCGATGCCGCCGGCGGGGGGCATGCCCACGCGCAGGGCGCGCAGGAAGTCCTCGTCGAGCGTGCGGAAGGTGTTGTCGTCGGCCTGCGCGCCCGTGAGCTGCTGGCGGAACTTGGCCTCCTGCACGTGCGGGTCGTTCAGCTCGGTATAGGCCGGGCCGATCTCCATGCCCGCGATGAACAGGTCCCACCGGCCGGCCAGCTCGGGGCGGTCATCGAGCGGGCGCGTCAGCGGGCTGGTGGCGCTGGGGTAGTGCAGCACGAACGTCGGCCGCGTCTTGTCGATCAGCTCCTCGGCCTTGTCCTCGAACAGGCGATCGACCAGCAGCCAGTGGTCGGTGCTCGCGGCGTCGGTATAGCCCGCGCCGGTCGCCGCGGCGCGCACGGCCTTCTCATCGAACATCGAGCAGCCGACGGCCTTCTCGAAAAGGTCGCCATACTCCACCTGCACGAAGGGGTCGGCGTAGTTGATCTCCAGGCCTTCCCAGGGCATGGCCTTGGTCGTCGCGTCGGGGTAGAGGCCCTTGTACGCCGGGTCGGCGCACACCATCTCGGCCAGGCGGCGCACCATGCTCTCGGCGAGCTCGAGCATCGTGTGGGCGTCGCCAAAGGCCTGGTAGGCCTCCATCGAGGTGAACTCGGGGTTGTGCCGGCGGCTGAGGCCCTCGTTGCGGAAGTTGCGGCTCATCTCGAACACGCGGGGCATGCCCGCGACGAGCAAACGCTTGAGGTAGAGCTCGGGCGCGATGCGCAGGAACAGGTCCATGTCCAGCGCGTTAAGGTGCGTCACGAAGGGGCGGGCCGCGGCGCCACCAGCCTGGGCCTGCAGCACGGGCGTCTCGACCTCGGCAAAGCCGCGGTCTTCCATGAACTGGCGCACCTCGCGCACGACCTTGCCGCGCAGCACGAGGCGGGCCATGGCCTCGGGGTTGCTCCAGAGGTCGACGTAGCGGCGGCGGAACCGCGCCTCGGGGTCGCTCAGGCCCGCGTGCTTCTCGGGCGGCGGCTCGATGGCCTTGGAGCCCGGCCGCAGGTCGCTGGCCCAGATGGTCAGCTCGCCCGCCTTGGTGCGCATCAGCGGCCCCTCGGCCACCACGATGTCGGCCAGGTCGGTGTGCTTGGCCAGGTTGAAGCCCGCCTCGGCGCAGTCGCGCTTGCTGACGGCCACCTGCAGGTCGCCCGTGGCGTCGCGCAGGTTGAGCCACACAAGCTTGCCGTTGTCACGGTGCAGCACGACGCGGCCGGCCACGCGCACACGCGTGCGGCGGTCTTCGGCCTCGGGCGGGCTGGCCTGCGGATCTTCCTTGAGCGCGGCCTTGCGATCGGCCTCGGCCTTCTGATGGTCGGCGTCGGCCTGGGCGTCGTAGAGCCCGTGCGTGGCGGCCAGCTCGACCAGCCCGTCCTCGCGCACGCCGTAGGGTTTGAGCCCGGCGTCGGCCATCGCCTGGCGGTTGGCCAAGCGTTGGCGCACGAACTCATTGTCGGCGTGCGGGCTGGTGGGCGTCGGATCGGTCGCGGTATCGCTCATGCGAGCAGATGGTAGGGGAAGGGGCCCTCAGCCGTCCCCCGCGACGCCCTCGCCGGTCTGCGTCGCCATGGCCGGGCTCTGCTCGCGCACGCGTCGCAGGTCTCCGTCGCCGCCGCCCTCGCCCGGCGTGTCCTGCGTGGTCATGCACCAGAGCTCGAGGCGGGCGCCCACGGGCCGCAGTGCGATCAGCCGCACGCGGCGGCCGTCGCCGAGCGACTGGGACGCGTTGTCGACCAGCGGTGCGGTGCCCTCCAGGGCGGCGAAGATGGCCTGCGTCTCGGGCAGGGTCAGCAGCGCGGGCGGCACATACTGGTCCTGGTTGCGACGCAGATAGTCGAGCAGCACGCCCGCGGGCAGGGTCAGGCGGCCCAGGCTCACGGTGCGGGCGGGCATCCACAGGGCGCCGTTGTCGTCGATGATCGGCTCGACCACCGCCGAGACGTAGCGCTCGCCCTCGGGCGTCTGCACGCGCAGGCCCACGGCGATCAAGCCGTCCATGAACTCGACCTGCACCTCTTCGAGCTCCTGGGGCCAGCCCACCAGCTCCCACTGGGAGGCCACCCAGTCCTTCATGGTGGTGTTGAGCCAGGCGTTGGCGTCGTTGGCGCCCACCCACACGTGCCAGCGTTCCTGGCCCGGCTCGCGGCGCTCGTAGAGGGCGTTCCACAGCCCGTTCTCGATGGCGATGGCCGTCTGCTTGGTGCTCGGGTCCTCGGCTCGCACCGTGCGCCACCAGGCCGGCGCCTGGCCCGACAGCGAAAAGGCCACCACCACCGCCAGCGTGATGAGCGCGACGATGGAAAGGGCGCCGATGACCACCCATCGGCCAAGGCCCCCGAGGCCGATAGTCCTGTGCCGAATGGGCATGCTGGCTAATGGTGGGTCGCTGCCCGCCCCCGATCAAGCGGCGAATGCCCGCGGAAACGCTCGGGCGTCATTGTTCGCCGTTGGCGGGGTCGTGGTCGGCTCGCAATCTGGTCAGCAGCGGGTGATCCCGCTTGGCCCACAACGCGTCGATGACCAGCTCGGGCACCATCGTGCTCAGCACGCCCGGGTCCTTGCCCATGGCGGCGATCTGCTTGATGAGGCTGCTGCTGATGTAGGCGAAGCTCTCGCCGGCCACCATGAAGGCCGTTTCCAGCCCGGCAAGCTGGCGGTTGGTCACGGCCTGCTGCACCTCGTACTGCAGGTCCGAGAGATTCCGCACGCCCCTGAGCAGGGCGGCGGCCTTGCGAGAGACGGCAAAGTCCACCGTCAGCCCGGTAAACACCTCCACGTGCACCGGGGCGTGCTGGGGCTCCTGCTCGCACAGGTCGCCTACCAGCCGCTGGGCCATGTCGGCTCGCTCCTCGGCGGTGAAGAGCTGGGGCTTGCCCGGATTGTGCCCGATCGCCACGATGATCTCGTCGAAGAGCGTCCGCCCGCGGCGGATGACGTCGAGGTGGCCGAAGGTTATCGGATCAAACGAACCCGGATAGATGGCGACGTGGCGGCCTGGCATCGCCCATCGTACCGCCAGCCATGCCCGTCAGCACCCGGCCGCGACCTCTGGGCCGGTCGTGCGGCCCCCAGGCGGCAAAGCCTGCCCAAACTCATTGGCAAGCGGTGGCAGGGCGGAGCCTTGCAATGGACAGTGTACATGTTCGGCCATCGGCCTTCGGCCGTGACCGGGCGACGACGGGTCCGTGTGGGCCCACGCCCGATCAGCAGTGGCCGCATCCCCCTGCACCGGCCCCGCGTCGTGTTCTCACGGCGCGGGGCTTCTTTT
>JBITAB010000087.1:0-14850 GCA_044439825.1 Phycisphaerales bacterium JB064
GCCGACCGCCGCATGATCGTGCTGCGCCGGCCCGAGACCGACTTCTTGCCGGCGTGGGATTGGTACGAGGCGTTTGGAGCTAAGGGTGTGGCGTCGCCGGCGGAGGTTGACGCCGGGCGGGGTTACCAGCGAATGTGAACCTGCCATCAACGGTTCGCGTCAATGTACAAGGCGTTGGATATTCATCTCAGGATTCTGAAGCCATGCAACGAGAGCATGCCTTCACTTGATCTGTGAGAAATCCGCGTGTTTCGCGCTTGATGATCGTACCTACCTCATCGATCGATTGGCATTCAAACCAATCCTGATCGACACTGGCCTTTCCATCATGCATCTTGATATATCCACACCCCTCACGATGCCAGCATGCTCGCTTGCGAACTCGATTCACATACACCCAATAGGTCATGGTTGACGCCGCGCCCGCTCCGCCTCGATCGTGCTCAGCACGTCGGCCTGGTGGTCGGCGTGATAGCTCGACCGCACCAGCGGGCCGCTCTCGACGACCTTGAAGCCGCGCTTGAGGCCTTCTTCCTTGTACATCTGGAAGGTGTCGGGGTGCACCCAGCGGTCGATGGGCAGGTGGTTGCGCGTGGGCTGGAGGTACTGGCCGATGGTCAGGATGTCGCAGGCGTCCTCGGTGCCGTCGGGGCCGGTGGCGCGGGTGCCGGCCTGCACGTCGTCCATGAGGGCCAGCACTTCCTCGTCCTTCTCGCCGATGCCCACCATGATGCCGGTCTTGGCGACGCCGCCCTGCTCCTTCACGCGGCGCAGCAGCTCGAGCGAGCGGTCGAACTTGGCGCTCGGGCGCACGGCCGGGTACATGCGGCGGACGCACTCGAGGTTGTGGTTGATGATGTGGGGCTTCGCGTCGATGACCATCTGCAGCGCGCCCCAGTTGCCCTCGAAGTCGGGGATCAGCACTTCCAGGCTCATGCCCGGGCACGCCTCCCGGCCTCGCATGATGGTCTCGGCCCAGATGCCCGCGCCGCCGTCGGACAGCTCGTCGCGGTTGACGCTGGTGATGACCACATGCTTCAACTTGGCCTGCTCGTGCATCAGCCGGAGGCTCTCGGCCACGCGGCGGGGCTCGTCCTTGTCGAGCACGGGGGGGCGGCCGGTCTTGACGTTGCAGAAGCCGCAGGCCCGGGTGCAGGTGTCGCCCAGGATCATGATGGTGGCCACGCCCCGGGCCCAGCACTCGCCCATGTTGGGGCAGCCGGCCTCCTGGCACACGGTGAAGAGCCCGTGCTCGTCCATGATGGCCTTGACCTTCTCGTAGCCGGGCCCGCCGGGCAGCTTGGCCTTCAGCCAGCTCGGCTTGCGCTTGTTGGCCAGCTGCTGGGGGCCCTCGTTGTTGAGCACCTGTGCGGTGAGGCTCAGGATCGGTTTGTCGACCCGACGCAAGGGATTTCCCCCGGCGGGGCGGACGTGCCGGGGCGTGGCGGCAGGCTTGTCGGAGGGCGAATCGGCGTGGGGGGCAAGGGCCATAGACAGAGGATAGGAAAGCCGACGGCGGAATTTGGCCGGTTCTCGGCTGTTCCGACTCAGCCCGCACGCCCTTCGTGACGATGCTGGAATGTTGCCGCGGTCGGGCGAACCCCCGGCGGGCGGTGGAGTATGGCATCAGACCGGCTTTTGGCCCCATGGGCCGCTTTCGGGCGCTGGCCTGATAACAATCGAGACCTCCCCGCCGAGCCACGGTTGGCTCCGGGCAGAAAACGAGAAGCCGTTTTCGATTCGTCGAGACCAGAGCGAGACCAAGGGCAAGGGGTGCGTTCCCGATGACCGACACGACACGATCGACAACCAGCGGCCGCACGGGTGCGAGCCGCCGCGTGCTGACCCCGGCCCTGCTGATGGCCGCCGCGACGTTCCTGGGCGGGTGCCAGATCCACAGCTGGTTCGACCAGAGCGTGGTCGGCCGCTGGGAGGTCACGCCCACGACGGCGCCCATCCTCGACCGCATCGCGGCCGTCGAAGGGCCCGACGACGAGTTCGTGCAATACAGCGAGGTCACGCCCGATGACCTGGTGCCCCGCCCTTGGGAGTACCGCGTCGGTCCGGGCGACTTCCTGCAGATCGTCGTCTTCGACCTGCGGCCCGGTGGGCAGCCGGCCGAGTTCCAGACGGTGATCGACACTCGCGGCATGGTCTACCTCGAAGAGGTGGGCGAGGTTGCGGTTGCCGGCCTGACCGCCGACGAGATCCGCGAGACGGTGTCCGAGGCCGTGCTCGACTTCGTGAGCCGCCCCCAGGTGCTTGTGCGCGTGCTCGAACGTCGCCAGGCGACCTACACGATGGTCGGCGCGACCGTGACTGGGCAGTACCCGATCCCCAAGGCCGACTGGTTCCTGATGGACGCGCTGGCCGAGTCGGGCTGGATGCGCGAGGGCACCGACGAGATCTACATCATCCGGCAGATCCCCTTGTCCGAGAGCCGCCGCGTGGAGTTCGACCAGACCGGTCCCCGCCGCAACGGTCAGGGCGGCTCGCAGGCGCCAACCGGCGAGGAACTGCTCGAAAGCGTCGACAGCCTGCTCGAAGGCGGCGAGGGCGGAGCACGCCCCGGCGCGTTCGAGGTGGGCCAGGAAGGCTCGCAGGAGCAGGGCACTCGCCAGCCGGCCGTTGACCTGATCGACGACCAGGGCTCGCGCGTGCAGCCTGCCGACGACGCCCGCGGGCTCGGCGACGACACCACCTGGATGTATCTCGACGGCCAGTGGGTCCGTGTGAACCCGGGTGTGCGTCAGCGCCAGCAGGGCGCGCAGGGCGGCGGCGTGCTGACCAACGAGATGGCCACCAGCCAGCTCGTCACCCAGCGCATCATCCGCATCCCGGCCCAGAAGCTCATCCAGGGCGACATGCGCTACAACGTGGTCATCGAGCCGGGCGACATCATCCGCGTGCCCCAGCGCCTCGACGGCCTGTACTTCGTGGCCGGGTTCGTGAACCGCCCCGGCGGCTTCGCGCTGGCCCAGAAGCTGACACTCATGCGTGCGATCGACCAGGCCGGCGGCGTGAACCAGCTTGGCGTGCCCGAGCGCATCGAGCTCGTGCGTATGCTCGACGGCGATCGCCAGGCGATCATCCAGCTCGATCTGCGGGCCATCAACCGTGGCCTCGAGCCGGACATCTACCTGAAGGCTAACGACCGCATCAACGTGGGCTCGTCCATCTGGGCATACCCGCTGGCGGTCATTCGTAACGGCTTCCGGGCGACCTACGGCTTTGGCTTCCTGCTCGATCGCAACTTCGGTAACGATGTCTTCGGCCCGCCCCCGACAGACAATCGGTTCTAGTTTTCCGCCCGCCCGCGCATGATGGCGGGCCATCGTCAGAACTCGCCCCGGGCTCGGGCGTAGCAGCAATGCGGGCCCTGGGCCCCAGAGGGGAGTTGTGTCTCGTGAGCGTGGCATCGCCGCCGCAGAGCATGGGCCAGTCAGACGCCAACGCGGCGTCTCTTGGCACATTGCGCTGGCAGGGGCTGGCCATGCTTGGCCTTGGCGCTCTCGTCTCGTTCGTGTGGCTCTTCCACCAGTGGTTCGCCCGTCAGGGCTCCATCAGCGTGAACCAGCTCGACGACTGGGGTCACGCCTTCGCCGTGCCCGCCATCGTGGGATATCTGCTCTACCAGCGTCGTGAGCGGCTGCTGAAGGCTCCGGTGAAGCCGTTCTGGCCAGGCGTGCTTCCTTTGTTGCTGGGCATCGCGTGCTACGTGTTCTTCATCGTGGGTGTGCCAACGCACATGCTCCAGGGTTTTGCGCTGGTGCTCGCCGTGTTTGGCTTCGTGCTCATGGTGTTCGGGCCGCACGTCATGCGTGTGGCGATCATGCCCATCGCGTTCCTGCTGTTCGCGGTGACGATCTCCGAGCGTGTGATGATCGCCATTACCTTCCAGCTCCAGCTCATCGCCAGCCAGGGCGGGTATCTGCTGCTGACGATCTTTGGGTTCCCCTTTGGCATCGAGTCGGTCGTGCAGGGCAACGTGATCAGCGTGATGGATGACGCCGGCAACACGCACCAGCTCAACGTGGCCGAGGCGTGCAGCGGCATGCGCATGGTCGTGGCGTTCATCGCCCTTGGCGCTGCCGTGGCTCTCACCCAGTGCAAGCACTGGTGGCAGCGGGTGGCCGTCGTGCTCCTGTCGCTGCCGGTGGCGATCGGGTTGAACGTCGTGCGCGTCGCGGTGCTTGGCTTCCTGACCGTGCTCGTCGATCCTGATCTCGCCTCGGGCGAGGCGCACATGCTCATCGGCACGCTCCTGCTCGTGCCGGGCCTCGCACTGTTCCTGCTGCTGGTCTGGATCCTCAATCGAGTGGTCAGCGACGAGCCGGCCGAGCCAGCCAAGGCCAAAGCCAAGGCGGTGGCGTCGTGAGTGGTGGCCAGTCACGCATCATGGGGCTTCCCAGCGGCGTCGTGATCGCGGCGGTTGTCGCGGTCGTGCTGCTCGCGGCCTCGGGTGCGGTGCTTGGCATCTCGATCAACGCGCTGGGGCTCTATCTCAAGAAGAGCCCGATCTATCCACGCACCGGCCTGGTGATGCGCGACGTGCCCGCGGAGACGCCCAATTGGAGGCGTGTGGGCCCGGACCGCTTCGAGTCGCCAGAGATCGAGTCGACGCTGGGCACGACCAACTACGTGACGCGCACGTACGAAGAGAAGGACCCGCCGCAGGGTGAGTCGCCGCGCAGCATCGACATCCACGTTGCCTACTACACCGGCTCGATCGATACCGTGCCTCACATCCCCGAGCGGTGCTTCGTGGGCGGCGGCATGCAGATCGGCGGCGGCACAAAGGTCGTGGGCCTCCCGCTCGACGACAGCCAGTGGCTGCCGATGCGCGACGCGCCCGAGATGATGGATGGCCGCGCCTACACCGCGACGCTGGCGCGAGGCAACTACTCGAATCGCCCTGGCCAGCGGGTGCTCTTGCCGCTCGATCCGCGGGACATCCAGCTCCGCGTGACCGAGTTCTCGGTTCCTGGACGGCCGAGCCTGTACGCCGGCTATTTCTTTATCGTCAATGGCGAGCATCGTTCGAGCGCCGAGGGCGTTCGGTTGCTGGCCTTCGATCTCAAGACCGATTACGCGTATTACCTCAAGGTGCAGTTCAACAGCCAACGCGTGCAGAGCGCAGAAGAGCTGGCCGAAGTGGCCGGCGATCTTCTCAACGACCTGCTGGGCGAGCTGATGCTGTGCGTGCCCGATTGGGCCGAGGTGACGCGCGGTGCGTGGCCCGAAGAGGGCTCTTCGGACAAGGAAGGGCCCGCGACGCGGGGGTGAGACTTTGGGAAGCCCGATCGGGCGACCCGGCGTCGATTTGGAGGCAGATATGGCCGCTCGTGTGAATGTCAGGTTCGTCGCGATCCTCTGCACGGTTGTGGGGGTGGTGTTTGTCGGCATGGCTGGCGCCGCGTACTTCATCGTGAAGAAGTCGGCCGCCGACCACTTCGCGGCGGGCCAGCAGTTCGAGCAGGCTGGCAACTTTGAGGAAGCCCAGAAGAGCTACTCCAAGGCGGTCAACAAGGAACGCACCAACACGCAGTATCTCGAGCAGTGGATCGCCTCGATCGAGAAGCTGACCCCCGAGACGCAGACCAAGTACTCTGACATGTACTCCAAGGACTACATGCCAGCGGTGCGTGGTCTGGCGGTCGCCAAGCGCACCGATGTCGAAGCGTGGGACAAGTATCTCCAGGCGCTCTACGAGCGGTTTGCCGCGCTGTCGACGAACGGCCGCGCGGCCTGGCAGTCGATGCTGTCTGAGACCAACACCGCGATCGAATACTTCCTGGCAACGGCCGACGGCGAGGACGAGCAGGCCGATTGGCACCGGCTGCGTCGGTATCGCGCGCTGAGCAACCTCAACATGGCCCTCTCGGCTGGCGAGGCGGATCCCGATTTTGGCGACAAGACCGTGCTCGACTTCGAGGCCGCGTTGCGGGTCGATCCCACCGATGACCTCGCCGCGATCTCGCTCTATGAGTGGCTGATGAACGAGGCCAGCCAGGCGAAGGCTGATCGCAAAGATCCACAGGTGTACCTGACCCAGGCCAAGGACGTCCTCGACCAGTTCCTCGCGAACAATCCCGACAATCCGCGTGCGCAGATCGCTCGCCTTCTCTACGAATTGCGCGTCGATAACATGCCCATCGCGGATCTACGCACGCAGGAAGATCGCATCCGCGCAACCATCGACCTGGCCAAGTCGTACGCGCCTCGCGTCGAAGAGACCGTGGATCGCGTGCTCACGAGCAGTGATGCCGACGAGTTTGATGTTGGGCTCGCTCGCCTTGTGTATCGCATGGAGGGGGCGACCAACCCTGGCAGGGGGACATCGTTCCCACTCACCGACCGGACCATCGCGACGGTGCGCGAAGCCGTGAAGGACGATCCTGCCGAGCTCGCTAAGCTGAATTTCTTCGAGGGACGCGTCGCTTCGGAGACCAACCGTTACGAGCGCGCGATCGAGGCGTACGAGCGGGTGATGGAGTCGCCGCAGGTGCCCATCAGCCTCGACGGAATCCTCCTCACTGAGATCCGCACACAGTCCGTCATCGATCGGGCCGAGGCGGCACTCGACCTGCTCGTTCGCGCCGACGATGCTCAGAAGGATGCCGCACTCCAGCGGATGACTGGGTATCGCGAGGATATCAACGCGTACCTCCCGCAGGGCTCGCCCATCCTGATGCTCCTCGACGCTCGCATCGCGTACGTCAAGGGCGAACTGGCCGAGGCCCAGCGGCTGGCCATTGCGTACCAGCGTGAGGCCGGTGGGAGTGATCCTCAGGCCAACTTCCTGCTGGGCGCCATCTACATGGACCGCAACCAGCCGGGCGAGGCCTTGCGAGAGCTCGAGCGATTCGTCGAATTGAGGCCGAACGTGCCGGGCGCTTGGGCACAGCTCAGCGCTCTGCGTGAACGGCTCGGCGACAAGAACGGCGCGATGGAAGCGATCGAGCAGGCCCACCAGTTGTCGCCCGATGACGAGAACATCGCCAGGCGGCGCGACATGCTGCGGGTCCTCACGAATCAGGGCAGTTCCGACGATCCCGTGACCCAGGCCCTGATCCGTGTCCAGCAACTGGTTGATACGACCGGGGGTGTGTCGCCTCGGTATCCGGAAGCCGAGCAACTGCTGCGGCAGGTGATGGCTCGCTACGGCGACGATGTGCGCGTCTACAACGCGCTCGCGATGATCCAGGGGTTGCAAGGGAACAACGACGAGGCACTGAAGACCATCGATGACGGTCTGGCCAAGTTCCCAGATAGCCCTCTCTTGGCGCAGTTGCGTACCCGGGTCAGGCTCCAGCAGGGTGAGATCCCCATGGAGATCCAGGGCGTTCGCCGCCTGATGATCCAGTATCGCATGGCCTTGCAGCAGGGTCGTGATGCCGAGGCCGAAGCAGCCTTGCAAGAAGCTATCCAGCTCGCGCCCGATGATCCCGAAGTGATGCAGATCCAGTTTGCCCGGGCCCTGGACGGCGACAACATGGACGAGGCCCGTCGCCTGGCCGATCGCGCGGCCCAGATGAACAGCGATCAGGCGGGCGGCCGCATCTTCCGCTCGACGCTGCTGCAAGCCGAGGGGCGATTCGCCGAGGCCCTGTCGTTGGTCGATTCGGTGATCGCAGACGGCCTCACGAGCGTTCCCGTGCTGTACCGCAAGGCTCAGATCCTTCGTAGCATGGGGCGTGCCGATGCGGCTGTCGAAGTGTACCTGGACATCCTCCGCCGCCAGCCCGACAACGTGACCAACGTGCGCGAGGTCGTAAACGCGCTGGCCCAGCTCGGCCGGCTGCGTCAGGCCCTCGATATCGCACGACGCTCGCAGCGTGTCGCGGGTACCGATCCGGTCTTCATCGACCAGTGGCTGAAGCTCGAGGCCGAGGTCGGTGATGCCACGGCCGCAATGCTCAAGCGCGAGGACATCCGATCCGAGCAAACCGACAATCGCGAGAACAACCTCGCGCTCGTCAATGTCTACATCAAGCTGGGCGAGTGGGCCAAGGCCCGTCCCATCATCGATCAGCTTCGAGCCGATCAGGACGATGTGACGCTGGCGATGCTGGATGCGCGCTGGCACGCCGCTCAGGGTGAGCTTGGTCGGGCTGTTTCAACCTTCGAGCAATACATGGCCACCCGCCAGCGTGCGGGCCAGCTCGATGTTCGTGACGTGCTTTCCTATGCCAACTTCCTGCAGTCGCAGGACCAGACGAATCGGGCTATCGCGATGCTCCGCGCCTCGCTCGACCTCGAGCCCGAAGAAAGCAGGCCCATCCATCGCCGCCTGGCGCTGCTCTTGCTGACGACGGGCCGTGCGGAAGAGGCCGTGCAGGTGATCGATCAGCTGATCGCGGCAGGGGATGACGCCGATGGCACGCTCGAGCTCGCTCGCGCCGAGGCGTACATCCGTGGTGGGATGCTCGACAAGGCCCAGCAGGCGCTTGACGGCCTGAACGCCAAGAACAAGGCCAGCGAGGCCGCCGGCATCCTGAGGGCCGATCTGGCGATGCGGCAGGGCAACCGTCGCGAAGCGCTCAAGGCGCTGAGCGACACGCTGGCCGCGAACCCGACCTCCGCTCGTGCCTACACCCGCCGCGCTGAGATCATCTGGGGCGAAGTGCAGGAAGAGGAGGGCCTGAGCTCTGCCGAACGCACCCAGCTCACGCGAGATGCTACAGCGGACCTCACCGAGGCCACGAAGCACGATCCCAATGCATGGGAGGCTCATCGCCTGCTTGGCATCATCGCGATGGAGAGCAGCCGATACGACGAGGCGGCCCAGCACATCGCGCGGGCCATCGAGATCCAGCCGGCACAGAGCGTGCTCCGCACGCGGCTGATCCGCAAGCTCGTGCAGGCTGGCGACACGCCTCGGGCGATGACCATCATCGATCGCGCGCTCGCTGCGGAACCCGCGAACATCGATCTTCGTGTTGATTTCGCCCGTCTGCTTGCCGACCTTGGCCGATCGGGCGAGTCGATCCGCCTGTTCGACAGCGCGCTCGCGCAGCGACGGAATCCGGAGATTGCCGCCCAGTTCGTGGAGTTCCTGCTGGGTCAGAACACGTCCGAGGCGCGGGCCAAGGCGCGTCAGGTCCTCAGCGATCCAAACCTCAACGTCGCCGGCACCTGGCAGCTGCAGCTCATGGCGGCGGCCCTCTCCTTGCAGGAAGGCAACCGTCCGCGCGCGGTCTCGCAGGCCAGGCAGTCGTTCCTGCCGGTCCAGCAGGACACCTCGGGCGTGGTCCGCTGGTTCAATGCCATGCCCGCGTTGATCAAGGACCATCAGGTGCGGATGGAAGTCGCCGTCCAGCTCGGCGTCGAGAACACGCCCCAACGCGTGGGTGAGATCATGCTCGCCTCGCTGATGCTCCAGGATCCGTCCACCGAGCAGCAGGGCCTGAGCGAACTGCGCCGGCTGGCAAACGACCGCGATGGCACGGTGGCCGTGCGTGCGGGTCAGCTCCTGGGCGACACGCTCTACGCTCGTAAGGAGTACTCGGGCGCCGTCGAGGCGTGGCGTGCGGTCATCGGGCGTGATCCTGAGGCCTCTCAGAGTCTCAACAACATGGCCTTCGTGCTGGCGACCGAGCTCGGCGATTGCGAGCAGGCGATCGACCTGGCCAAGCGGGCCCGCGAGGCCGGCGGCGTGGCGCCAGCCATCGTGCTGAGCACCCTTGCCGTCTCGTACACCAACTGCGATCGGCTCGATGAGGCCCAGCAGGTCGCCGAAGAGTTGTACAACATCTCCCGCGGCACGCCCGAGGAATCGCTCGCCTGCATCCGGCTGGGCGAGATCGCGTTCAAGCGAGGCAAGGCCGATGAGGCCCGCAACTGGGCCAACCAGGCGCGCACGATCATCAACTCCTGGGGCGATCGGGCCCAGCCCTATGAGTCCATCTTGCAGGCCTTCGTGGACAAGCTGGAATAGAGAGAAGGGGCAGGTTCTCGGACGGGACGAAAGCCCGCCCGACCGCTATCGAGGGGTACTTTGGCCGTACGAGGCGGCGCCCACAGAATCGCGAGGCTGATAAGGCCGACGTACAGCATGGATTCCTATTGGCTGGAAGCCCGAACGACGTGAGAACAGCATGACGATCGCATCCACATCGACGAATGGTTCGCTCAACGGCTCGCATGGCCCGCAATCTGGCGGTGGGGCCCAGGTTGGCGCCAAGGCCGCTTCGAGCGTCGATCCGCTGCGCGTGCTGCGGAAGTACAAGTTTGCGTTCGTCATCGCGGCGGTCGTTGGTGGAGCCCTCGGAGCTGGCGCCCACTTTGCGCTGGCCGAGTTCATGCCGACGTGGGCGACGCCGGTCATCTACAAGTGCTACCCGCCCCAGACTCGACCGAACCCCGATCAGATGACGATCGATGACGACGAGTTCGAGCGTTTCATGGCCACCGAGGCGGCCATGATGGTGTCCGAGAACGTTCTCCGCACGGCCGTCGAGAACCCGCGTCTGATCAACGAAGCGCCGAAGTGGATGAATCGATTCACTTCCGGCGGGGTCGTCGATGTCGGCCAGGCGGCCCTCGCGCTCGAGGAGCAGGTGGGCGCGCGTGTTATCGCGGGCACGGACCTCATCCGGCTGACGGTCCGTTGGCGCGATCGCAACGAGGTGGCCACCATCGCCGAGGTTGTGAACAGCACCTACCTGCAAGACCTTCGCCGCCGCGGCTCACGCTCGACGACCGAGCGCCGTGAGGCCATCGAACAGGCGATCCGTGGCTTGGAGACCGACTTCAACCAGTCCGACAGCCGCCGCAATGAGATCGTGTCCTCCCGCAAGATGGACGTGCTGGACATCAACCAGAGCCAGGAGCGGGCCGAGATGATGATCGTGCTGGGCTCCATGCAGGAGCTCGGCTTGCAGCTCGAGGCCGTGCTGTCGCAGAAGGCCGAGATGGAGGCCCAGCTTCGTAATCCTGGCGGTCTGCAGTTCAATGATGCGCTGCGGGCCCAGGTCGAAATCCAGCCCTTGATCCAGAACCTGCGGTCTCAGGTCGTGTTCCTGCAGACCCAGCGTGCCACGGAGCGTGAGCGGCTGGCCGAGGACAACCCGACGATCCGTCGAATTGACGACCAGGTTGCAGCGCTGGAGCGTGCCCTCGATCAGGAACGCCAGAAGCTGCTGGGCGAAATCTTCCAGACGCAGCTCGATCAGCTCCGCATCGCCGAGCAGCAGGTCCGCGCCCAGATGGCCAGCCTGGCCGAGCGTCGTGGCCAGCTCGGCATCCGCCTGCAAGAGCTGGTGTTCGCCGAGACCGAGCTGAGCGACATCGAGCGTCGGATGGAGCAGATCCTCGAATTGCAACAGGAGTTCGAGACCGATCTGCGCATGCTCGACGCCACCAGCCAGCTGACGACCGCCTCGCGCGTGGACGTGATCCAGTCGCCCCGCGTGCCGACGGTCATGAGCTTCCCGAAGATCTACATCCTCGTTCCTGCGGGCGTGATTGTCGTTGTTGGCCTGGTCGCCGGCGGCGCGTATCTGCTGGAGATGGTCGACCAACGCGTCAAGAGCCCGGCCGACATCGCCGCGCTGCCCAGCGTTCGCATCATGGGCATGGTGCCCCACGCGAGCGAGGACCCCGCCCGCATCGATTCGCCCGAGCGTGTGTTCGCCGAGCAGCCGCTGACGGCCATGAGCGAGAGCTATCGCCATGTTCGCGGCGCCGTGCTCAAGCGGATGAAGGCCGGTGGATACAAGACCCTGCTGGTCGTGCCGGCCATGCCGGGCTCGGGTGGCACCGCGGTGGCCAGCAACGTCGCCGAGTCTCTGGCGGCTGCCGACAACCGCGTGATCCTGATCGACACCAACATTCGCAGGCCCCGCCTGCACGAGGTGTTTGGTCTGCCGATCGGGCCCGGCGTGAGCGAAGCGCTCGCGGGCGCCCCGCTCGCCGACGTGGCTCAGAAGACCGGCAACCCCAACCTCCGCGTTATCACGGCTGGTGCGCCCAGCGAACGCCAGCTCGAGGCCCTGGCCACGGGCGGCATCGCCAAGCTCATCAAGCAGGCGGCCGCCGAGGCGGACTTCGTGATCCTGGACGTCTCGCCGGCCACCGTGTCGGGCGACGCCCAGGCGCTGGCCCAGGTGGTCGACTCGACCATGCTGGTCGCCCGCGCCTTCGGCGAGACGCGTGGCCAGATCGGCCGCCTCTCCCGCGAGCTCGATGAGCAGCCCGCCCGCTACCTGGGTGTGCTGGTTAACGCCGCTCGCAGCGCGACGGGTGGATACCTTCGTGGCAACCTGCGGGCCGGCCACAGCTACACGGCCAAGGCCAAGCCCGCCGGGAAGGCCAAGGCCTGAGTCGGCACTGCCGGCACGGGCGGTCTGGCGGTTGAGGGAGAGGTCGGCCTTGCGTGATGGAGCAGCAAACCCGACGGGCCGACCTCGCCGGGTGCTTGTCACCGGCGGGGCCGGTTTTATCGGGTCTCACCTCGTCGAGCGATTGCTCGATCGTGGCGACGACGTGGTCGTCGTCGATGACCTCTCCACGGGGCTTCGCACCAATCTTCCCGAGTCGCACGCCCACTTGGCATTCGTGCATGCCGACCTGAGAGACTGGCTGAACGGCGGCGCCTCGGACGCAGGCGCGTTCGACCAGATCTATCACATGGCCGCGGCCGTGGGGGTGGAGTTGGTCATCGCCGACCCGATCGGCAGCATCGAGACCAACACCGAGCAGACGAGCGCTCTGCTCCGATACGCCAGCAGCGGCGAGGCTGGTAAGCCGGCGGTGCTCATCGCCAGCAGTTCAGAGGTGTACGGCAAGAGCGACCGCGTTCCCTTTCACGAGGACGACGACGTGGTCTATGGGCCGACGACCGCGACGCGCTGGTCGTACGCGTGCTCGAAGGCGCTGGACGAGTACCTCGCGCTCGCGCACCATCGGCATAAGGGCCTGGGTGTGACCGTCGTGCGGCTCTTCAACACCGTTGGTCCCCGGCAGGTCGGCCACTATGGCATGGTGCTGCCGCGGTTCGTCGCCGCCGCCATGGCTGGCGATCCCCTGAAGGTGTTCGGCGATGGCCAGCAGGTGCGATGCTTCTGCGACGTGCGAGACGTGTCCAGGGCTTTGATTGCCTTGCTGGGCACGAACCGATCACACGGCGGCATCTTCAATGTTGGCAGCGAGTCGGATATCTCGATCGCCGACCTCGCCCGAACGGTCATCGACGTGCTGGGATCGAGTTCCGGCATCGAGTTGGTGCCGTATGACAAGGCGTATGGCGCAGGGTTCGAGGACTTGCGGCGTCGCGTGCCCGACCTGACCCGCCTTCGCGGCGCCATCGACTTCGAGCCACAGTACGACCTGCGAGCCACCATCCTTGCAGTTGCCGAGGCAATGGGCGGTGCGGGGGTGTCCCGATGACCTCCCTGCTTGCCACACTGTCTCCGTCACCCACCGGTGCCGCCACGGAACTGGCGTCCTCCGGCCTGGCGATCTTCCACAGGTACATCTGGGTCTTTGTGGCTGCGTTCGCGATCACCATCGTCGCCACACCAATCGTCCGCCGCATCGCGCTCGTCTCGGGCATCATCGATCGCCCGAGCGACCCGCGCAAGGTGCACCGCGTGCCCGTGGCCTACCTCGGTGGCCTGGCCGTGTTCTTCGGCATCATGGGCGGCACGCTGGTGAGCTATCTCGGCACGGCCTGGGGCGATCTGGGCGTTGTCTACCCGAGCGAGCACCTGGTCGATGGCGAGTACCACGCGGTGGTGCCCATCAGCGTGCTGCTCGGCATGGCGGTCATCGCGATCGTTGGCCTGCTCGATGACGCGATCGGCATCCGGCCTGGCCTGAAGATCAGCGGCCAGCTCATCGCCGCGGCGGCGCTTGCGATCGAGAACGTCGGTGTGCGCGTCGCCCAGGGCGTGCTGCGTCCTGTTGGCGAGGCGATGGTCAGCCTTGGCATCCTGGGCAATAGCGACCTGATCTTCTATATCCCGATCCCCGGGCTCGAAGCCCCGCTGCAACTCGACCTGGTGTATTGGGCGGGCGCGGCGATCATCGCCGTGTTCGTCATCGGCGCTTGCAACGCGGCCAACCTGATCGACGGGCTCGATGGCCTGCTCACCGGCACGACGACCATCACGATCGTCGGCCTCACGATCCTGGCCTTGTCGCTGGCCGTCATCGATCAGGGCCCGCGCGATGCCCAACGGCTGGTGCTGTGCCTGGCGGTGCTGGGCGCGTGCATGGGCTTCCTGCCGCACAATTTCAATCCGGCGTCGATCTTCCTGGGCGATTGCGGCTCGATGCTGCTGGGGTATTGCACCATCGTGATCATCCTGACCCTGGGCGACATGGGGCAGACGCACCTGGTGCTCGCGGGGCTGATGATGTTCGCCGTGCCGATCATCGACAGCGTGCTGGCGATCGTTCGTCGCCGGATGAGCGGCAAGAGCATCACGGCGGCCGACGACCAGCACCTCCACCACATGCTCAAACGGGCGCTGGGTGTCAAGGGGGCGGTGCTCGCCCTCTACGGCATCGCCGCCTGCTTCACCGCCCTTGGGCTGGCGATGAGCCTCAGCCGGGCCCGGGTGGTCTATGCCCTGGCGCTTATTGTCGTCTGCTATGTCGGGGTGACGGCCATCAAGATCAGCCGTCGGCAATACCTCGAGAGCCAGGCCACGCTGGCGATCGATCCGACGCGGCCGCCCAAGCGATCGGCCTCCTGATCGCCCGAAAAACGACCGGATTGGCCGCATCTGGGCGATAGAATCGCGCGATGGAGACCAACCCCACAGGCCCGAGCCAGCCCGCTTCGCCCGCGCCCCAGGCGAGTTCGCCCAAGGTCTTCGCGCTGATGAACCAGAAGGGCGG
>JBITAB010000088.1:0-3305 GCA_044439825.1 Phycisphaerales bacterium JB064
GCGACTTCGGCGCGCGCGACCAGCACTGCGTCGAGTACTACCCCGACGCCGAGCAGCTCGTGCTGCACGGCGGCTACGGCGGGGCCATCGGCGGCGGCGGCACGGGCGTCCTGGCCGACACCTGGGCCTTCGCCTGCGACGAGGGCTGCCGGGCCGACATCGACGGCGACGGCTCGCTGACCATCTTCGACTTCCTGGGCTTCCAGAACCTCTTCGACGCGGGCGACCTGGCCGCCGACTTCGACGGCGACGGCACGCTCACGCTCTTCGACTTCCTGACCTTCCAGAACGAGTTCGACGCGGGCTGCGAGTAATACGCCAGCGGGCCAAAGAACCTTGGAAACGCGGCCGCGTGCGAGACACGTGGCCGCGTTCTTCTTTGCCATCGACTTCATTCGGGAAGAGTGCAACCACACCCGCCGGGCCCGGTTCAACCACCTGGGATGGGCCGCCGTGGCCCAAATGAGATTCGGAAGGGAGGATCGATCATGCACGCACACATGCACACCACCGCCATCGCTTCGAACATAGCCCGCGGCACGGCCGGAGTTTTTGCTTCGCGAGGCATCGGCCTTGCAGCGATGGCGATCGTGGCCGGCTGGGCGCAGCCCGCGCTCGCGCAATGGACCGTGACGGACCTGCACCCCGGCCCGGAATACGCCGTCTCCTTTGCGTATGGCATTGCCGACGGCGTCGTCGTGGGTGTCGTGGGCGAGGACGTGGCCGAGACCTTCGCGTGCATGTGGACCGATGTGTCGGCCGGCTCGTTCGTTCCGTTGCACGCGGGCGACGGAACCACGCGTGCGTTGGCGTCGTCGGGGGGCGCGGGCGGTGTTCAGGTCGGTGAGCGCCGGCTCGACTTTTACGATTTCAGGGCCACGCTCTGGCGTGGCGACGCCGGCTCGGCGGTCGAGCTGCACCCGGCGGGTGCTGGTTACTCATCGATCGCGTGCACCGACGGCGCCCGGCATGGCGGCCTCGTCGACGCCTCGGCTGTCCTCTGGACGGGCGATACAGGGGCCTACACCGTGCTGCATTCTGGGAGGGGCATGGGCTCGTTCGTCTTGGCCATCCACGGCGAATACCAGGCTGGCGCCGCGGGCGACGGCCGCGGTCACGCCGCGCTGTGGCAAGGCACGCCCGAATCCATGGTCGACCTGCACCCCGGTGGGGCCGACCACTCGCTCGTGCGATCGATCTACACCGACGGCGCTGGGCCGGGCGAGCAGGGCGGCGAGTTGAATCCGACCTTCTCGAGCTCCAAGGCGGCCCTCTGGCACGGCACGGCCGCGTCCTACGTCGATCTGCACGACGATGCGTGGAGCGACTCACGCGTGTGGAGCGTGTACGACGGCTGGCAAGTCGGCATGGCCGCCCCCGACGACCGCAGTCATATCCGTGTGGCCATGCTCTGGCGCGGCTCCAAGGCGTCGTCGGAGAGCTTGCACGACCTGCTCCCAACCGACGAGAGTGTCTCTGAGGCCCGGGGCGTGTGGCACGATGGACGCACGCTGTACATCGTTGGCTCGGCCGGCGGGCATGCGACCGTGTGGTCGCGACCGCTGTGCCTTGCCGACCTGGATGCAGACGGCGAGCTGACCGTCTTCGATTTCCTGGCCTTCCAGAACGCCTTCGACGCCGGCCAACTCGCTGCCGACTACGACCGCGATGGCTCGCTGACCATCTTCGACTTTCTCGCCTTCCAAAACGCGTTCGACGACGGCTGCGAGTAAGAACGGCGCGTACCGTCCATCATGGCCCGGGCCACCCGTAACATCCTTCTGCTGGTCGGCCCGGGCGTTCTCGTCGCCGCCACGGGCGTGGGCGCGGGAGACCTGGGCGGCGCCGCGTTCGCGGGCAGCCACCTGGGGCTCGCCGTGCTGTGGGCCGTGGTGGTGGGGGCGCTGACCAAGTTCGTGCTCAACGAGCAACTGGCCCGCTGGCAGCTCGCCACGGGCTCGACCATCCTCGAGGGCGCGGTCGCCAGGCTGGGCCGCGTCGCGTGGTTCGTCTTCGGCGTGTACCTTGTCTTCTGGAGCCCCTTCGTCGCCGTCGCGCTCATGAAGGCGTGTGGCGCGGTGCTCAATGCGCTCGTGCCACAAGTCCCGAGCATGGCGGGCGCCATCGGCTGCTCGCTCGCGGGGATGGTGATGGTCTGGCTGGGCGGCTTCGCGCTCTTCCAGCGCGTCATGACGGTGTGCGTGGCCCTCATGTTCGCCGTGGTGGTGCTCAGCGCGTCGCTCTCGAGCCCAGAGCCTCTTGCGCTGCTGTCGGGCTTCGTGCCGCGCATCCCTACAGACGAACAGGCCCTCGCGTGGACCATCACCCTCTTCGGCGGTGTGGGCGGCACCGTCACCATCATCGGCTATGCCTACTGGATGCGCGAGACCGGTCGCGATGGCGCGCAAGCCCTGCGCACCTGCCGGCTCGATCTTGCTCTTGGCTACACCATGACGGGCCTCTTCGGCATCGGCATGGTGGTGCTGGCCAGCGGCATCGCGCCTGGCGGAGAGCTGGGCGGCGGGGCGAGCAACATCATCGTGGGTGTCGCCAATCGCGTGGGCGAGCGCACGCACGAGGCGCTGCGATGGGTGTTCCTGGTTGGCGCGTTCGGGGCCGTCTTTTCCAGCGTGCTGGGCGTGTGGCAGGTCGTGCCGTTCATCTTCGCCGACTGGTGGGCCATGCGATGGACGTCGAGGAGAGGCCGTGATCGGGTGGAAGTCTCCGAGAAGTCGATACCGTATCGGACCTATCTCGTCGCGCTCGCCGTGCTGCCCTGCGGATTGCTGTTCGTAAACTTCCAGACCGCCCAGAAGCTCTACGGCCTCGTCGGTGCTGCATTCATCCCTATGTTGGCGATAGCGCTGGCCTTCCTCATGAACCGCAGCGCATGGGTGGGCAAGGAGCTGCGCAACGGCTGGGTTGGCAACGTCGCGCTCGCCCTGGCCATCGCGCTGTCCTTGGTCGCCGCGGCCTGGTCGATGCTCGGCAGGTAGCGATCACGACTCGATGAATCGCTCGAAGAACTTCCGCCGTGCCGCGATGTCGCCGATGAGCACCAGCTCGTCGCCCGCCTTGAGCACGGTTTGCGCGGGCGGGTTGGGGCGCAGGCCGCTCCCGTCGCGATAGCCCACGATCGTGCATCCGCTGGCCTCGCGCAGCCCGGCGTCGATGATCCGCTTGCCCGCCACCACCTTTGGCACCGGCACGGTAAAGACCTCCAGCCCCTGGGCCACCGTCACCGAGCGGCCGCGTTGCAGCAGGTTGTCGATCGCGCTGGCGCCCAGGCTCGCGTAGCTCTGCAC
>JBITAB010000089.1:0-26352 GCA_044439825.1 Phycisphaerales bacterium JB064
GGCGGCGGCGGTGAAGCTGGGCGAGGCGCCGATCGCGCCGCGCACGCGTGGCCTGCCCTTGCCGCTCAGGGCATGGGTCAACGCGTCGAGACCGCCGAGCTCTGCGAGCAACTCGTGCAAGCGTGGAGAGATGGTAGGAACTCAGCCGCCGCCGGCCGCGGGCGTCGAGAGCGTCACGTAGGGCCGCACGCCCTCAACGGTCGCCGGGCCGATGCCTCGCACGCGGGCGAGGTCTTCGACGGTGCGGAAGGGCCCCATGGCGGTGCGGTTCTCGATGATGGCCGCCGCGCGAGATGGGCCGATGCCAGGCAGCAGCTGCAGTTGCTCGGCCGTGGCCGTGTTGAGGTCGAGCGTCATGCCCGCATCGAGCTTGGGCGCGGGCTCGTAGGGCTCCGGTTCGCTCAACACTGCGGGTGGTATCGACGCGACCTCGGCGGGCGATGGCTGTTGGGCAATGGTCTCCGCGGGCCTGGGCGTTCCCGCGCGGGCCTCCACCTGCTGAGGCACGAACACCACGGGTGGTGTCGGCGGCGTGGGCTTGGTTGCCAGGCTGTACCCGACACCCGCGAGGCCAACGCCAGAGATGAGCAGCGCCGCAACCCAGCGGGCGCTGCCACCCTGCGACGCTGGCCCGGCGGCGGTCATGCCTGCGCGCCCGCTCGCACGGCCTGCCTGAGCTGGCCGATGGTCGATAGTGCGGGACGGGCCGCGCCCTGGGCGCTCACGAGCCCCGGGCCCGATGCGAGCCCGGGCGTATCCTGCGCCAGACCCCAGCACACCGAGTGCACATAGGGCTTGGCGGCGGCGATGGAGAGCATTTGTCGCGCCCAGTCGGCCTGCACGTCGGCGGACCACGGGCCGTTCCACGAACCGCGCTCGTTCTGGTCCTGGGCCGGTGCGCTCGGGCACGCGGCAAAGGTGATCGACACGGGCCGATCGAGCGTGGCGTAGCGGTCGAGCATCTCCGAGAAGGCCATGCCGTCGCGCACCACGCCCGCGGTGCGCTCGTCGGTCAGGTCGATGCGCAGGCCTATGGCGTCCACGTGCATCCCGCTCTGGGTGATGAGCTCGCCAAGCAGCAGTGGTGGCACGACGCGAGGCCCGCGCGACGCGTAGAGCGCGAATGGGTCGACGATCTCCACCTGCACGCGGCCGTTGGGCTGCAGCTTGCGCGTCACCATCGAGGCCACCCGCAGCAGGTCGGCGATCTGCTCGAACCGCAACGACAAAGCACCCTCGACACCAAGCGCGCTGGCGATGGTCCACCACTGCACCGTGCGGCGATATCGCGTGACCACCTGCCGCATGTGCTCGTAGACAAGCTCCCGCAGCGTGTCGTGGTCGTTCTCCCAGATGAACAGCCACTCGGGCAGCCTGCCGGGCGCGAAATCGAGCACGGGCCCGGCGACGACAGGCAGCTTGCCCTTGCGCACGGCCCACTCGATCCAGCGATCGGTCGCGCCAAACTGGTACTTGCCCTCGGCCGGCTCGATGGCCGCCCAGGGCATGGGCACGGTGATGAAGTCGGCCACCTTCGAGAGGGCGGCCTGGGCCGGCTCCTCGAAGCTCCGCGGATCGACCGAGCAGCCCACGCGAGCAACGCCCGCGAGCGTCACGCCGTGCGCCTCTGGCGCCTTCACGACCGCCACTGGCTTCGTGGCCGGCCGGCCGATCGAACGCTCGGCCCGCTCGACCGCGTCGGCGAACCACGAGCCGTCGGCCCGGGCCGCCAGCCCTCGCTTCACGGCCTCGGCCACGAGCAACTCGCTGGCCTCGGAAGCATCGGCCAGAGCCCGCCGGCTCTTCGACTCAGCGGCAACCAGCGCAGGATCATCGGCGTCGGCGTTCTCTCGCTGCACGTTCCGCCACGACACCAGCGCGGCCGAGAAGTCCTCGCGCGCGCGCTCGAAGGTGACCAGGGCCGGGTGCTCGGCCGGCAGCATGGCCAGGTTCCACTCCTCAAGGGCGTTGAGGAACCGCATGAGCTGCTTGCGCGCCAGCTCGAGGCTCAACAGATATGGCCGCTCGCGTTGGGGCAGCAGCGTCGTGGTCAGCAGCACCTCGCGCTTTGGTCGCCCCTCGCCGCCATCGCCGAGCGGGAAGAGGACCTCAAGCGACACCGTCCCGCTGTTCTTGGGCGCGACCGTGAGCAGCCCGTGCTCAAGGCGGATCTCTCCCGGAGCGGTGGCGCCGTCGGAAGCGACGATGCCCGCGTGGGCCAACGGCCAGCCGTCGGCCGGGCCTCCATCGCGATGCACGAAGAACTTCAGCATCTGGCCAGGGTCTCTCCGGGGGTCTTGGGCCTGTTCGGGCCCCGGACATGGGGCGTGGCCACTACCATACGGCCATGCCACGCGCCGAGCCGACACAGGGGGCCACCATAGCCCAAACCCGCCTTGCCCTCCCCTTGTTGCATCGGGGAAAGGTCCGCGAGGTGTACGACCTGGGCGACGGCAGGGTTGCCATCATCGCCACCGATCGGCTCTCGGCCTTCGATGTCGTGCTGCCCACGCCTATCTCGGGCAAGGGCCGTGTGCTGACCGCCCTGTCGGCCTGGTGGTTCCGCTGGCTCGAGGGGAAGGGGCTCGGGCCCACCCACTTCATCAGCGATACGCCCGACCTGCCCGCCAGCGCCTTCGACGTGTCCAGCGCAACGCCCAGGGCCGACCTCGAGGGCCGCACGACCATCGCCAGGCGGGGCGAGATCATCCGCCTGGAGTGCGTCGTTCGTGGCTATCTGGAGGGCTCGGGCTGGAAGGACTACCAGGCCGGCGGCGAGGTCAGCGGCGTCCGGCTGCCAGCCGGCCTCAAGCAGTGCGACCGCCTGCCCGAGCCGATCTTCACCCCCAGCACCAAGGCCGAGCCGCCCGAGCACGACGAGCCGATCTCGGTGGCCGAGGCATCGAAGCTGCTGGGAGCCGACCTGGTCGGCAAGCTGCGCGATCGCTCGCTGGCGATCTACTCCGCGGCGGCCGAGCACGCGCTCTCGCGCGGCATCATCCTGGCCGACACCAAGTTCGAGTTCGCCTTCCCCCTCGACCACGACAAGGGCTCTCGCGAGCCGATGCTGGCCGACGAGGCGCTCACGCCCGACAGCTCGCGCTTCTGGCCGGCCGACCGCTATCAGCCGGGCAAGGCACAGCCCAGCTTCGACAAGCAGTTTGTGCGCGAGTACCTCAATGACCTGGTCAGTCGCGGCGAGTGGGACAAGAGCGCACCGGGACCACAGCTTCCCGAATCGGTCGTGTCGCAAACCACGGAGCGATACGAGACCGCGCTGCGATTGCTGACCGAATAGCCCTTACTTCATCTCACGCTGGAGCTGGCGATCGCGCGACTCAAGCTCGCGGGCGATCATGGCTCGGAACTGCTCCATGCCCTCGGGCTCGGGGAACACCGCGTCGAAGCTCCGGCCCTCGACCAGTGCATTGCCCTGCTCGTCATCGAAGACGGGCTTGAACCGCATCACGAGGTCGTCATACGCCCAGCGGCGAAGGTCCTCTGGCGCGTTGTAATAGGCCTGCTGCGCAAGGTCCACGTCGAGTGCGGGCAGGATGTTCGCGAAGAGCTGGCCGACAACAAAGTCGAACCGACGGTCGAGGAACTCCATCCGACCTGTTGCGCCCTGCGAGTTCTCTCGCAGCTGCTGCGCGATGTAGGCCGCGTGGAATTGCTTGGCGTAACCGATCGAGGACTCGAAGATCTCCGTGTCGCCGCCGACCAGACCGGTAAGGATGGCGTCCTGCAGCGCGCCAGAGATCTCCTGCAAGGCCACGCTGGGCGAGCCGATGCGATCGACCAGCTCGGCCTGCACGAAGCGATCGATGTCCTGGGCAAGCCACTGGGCGCGTGTGCTGTCGTTGATGTTGGCCAGATCGAAGTTGGCCAGATCGTTCTTCATCTGGTCCGCCAATTTATGCTGGCCGCGGCGATAGACAAAGCGGATGGCGTCCTTCATGAAGTTTTCGTAGCCGGCCGAGTACGAGCTATAGGCACGCTCGGCCCCGTCGTAATAGCTGCGCTCGACGACATCATGCAGGATCTCGCCGTACACGGGGATGTAGGCGGTGTCGGGAATGCCAAGGTAGAAGGGCGTCTGCTCCTGGTTGAGCATCATGCCGTTGTAATCAAACCAGAGATTGCCGGTGCGCCAGAGCTCCTGGATCGACTGCACGACGAGGCGGTCGGTGTTGATGAAGTCGTAGTCCTTGATGTTGAAGGCTTCCATGCGCGTCATGCCGCCCTCAACGCCCTTCTGGCCCCAATAGAGCGCATGGGCCGCCGGATGCCGCCAGTCCAGCGGGCCATAGGTGGTGGTGTAGCGCAGCATCCGCTGCGGCTCCATGTTGTACTTCTCGATGAGCACCTTGCGCCGTGTGAAGGCCAGCAGGTCTTCGAGGGCCTCGGCGAACTCGGGATCGTGCACGAGTTCGGTCAGGCGAAGAAAACGATCGTCGGCCGATTGCTGGAGCTGGAGCCATACGGCCGATGCCCGCGCGACACGCACACGCGTGACCAGCCGCAGCATGCGCTCGCTGGTGGGGTCGAGGTCCATCGCCGAAAAGCGATCCACCAGTTCATCGACCTTCGGGTTCTTCTCGACCACCTCGGCCAGCGTCGCCGGCGCGTTGACGATGGGGCGGAGCCACGCCTCGTGCTCGGCGATGCGAATCTCGCGGCGGTTGTTCCCCGGGTCGGGCATCGGTGGCGGGCCGAGAATCTCGTGCCACTCGGCAGCGAGTTGCAACTTGTAGTACCAGTGGGCGTCATCCGCGAATGCCTGCACCTTGTGCAGGAACAGCCATGCGAGTTCCTTGTGCACGACCATGTCGGTGGGGTTGTGCTTCACGCCCTCGGTGCGCAAGAGGTCGATGCCCTGGCTGACCCAATTCCACCGCTCCTGCGGCGTGTTCGTGGTCACCGAGATGTTGTACGCCATGTTCCACGCATGGAAGGCCCACACCTGAGGGAAGCGAGGTTGGAGCTTGGTGATCGCGCGCGCGAGGTCGACGGCTTCGTAGTACTTACCCTCTTCCTTCAGCTCGTTCGCACGTATCCAGAGGATGTTGACGAACAAGCCGCGGAACGCGCCCATCGCGATGCCCAGGGCCACCTGCGGCGGGTCGCCCTCTTCTGCCGTCTCGGTATAGGTCAGCTTGTAGCGACCAGCCGACGCCGTGAGGCCTGCCGAGACGAAGCCAGACAGCCCCAGCAGCGCAATGCACGTCAGGATCGCGATCAGCTGTGTCATCCTGCCCTGCGGCATGGCCATGGCCTCCAACATGGGGCTCGCAACACGCCCCGTCTCGTACTACGCCACCGAGAGAACGAAGGATCGTTCACCCGGGCGCCGCCGTCACTGGCCGGAATAGATCGCCAGCTCTCGCGAGCGGAACACGAACCAGCCCACGCCGAACAGCACCACGCACCACACGCCCAGCACCACGATGCCCTGGGCCACGCTCCCCCATGAGACGAGTTGGCCCTGAACGAGCTTCTCGATGGGGTTCAGCTCGGCATACACCTTGAAGATCCAGATCACCGAGCCGGCAACAAGCTCGACCACCGCCAGGATGTACGGCCCGACGCCCTCGCCATAGAACGGGTTGTAGACCTCCATGGAGTCCTGGAGGAACATCGCGCTCTCAGCGGCGAAGAACGTGCCAAACGCAACAAGGCAGGCCACCGGGAAGCTGAGAGCCGTCGATGCCGCGATGGCAAGAAGCGACAGGAAGGCCAGCTTGATCCACAGCACGGCAACCACACGCACGAAGTTCATGCGGAAGCCACCCACGCTGTAGCTCAGCTCGAGCCCGCCTGGGGGGAAGGTGATGGTCCGCGGGTTGGGCGCTACGCCGACATCGCCCTGGGCGTTCTGCATCAGCCGCCCGTTGATGATGGTCAGCTCGAGCTCGCCATTGTCGTTGATCGCCTCGGGCGGGATATCGTCGATGATGAGCGTCTGGGCAAGGCCGACCTCTCGCTCGTATTGCGCCCCACCGAAGTTGAAGAAGATGCGATAGAACTCGTCGGGCAGGTTGCCGCCCGACTCGACGCGATATCGCAGGAGCAATGGAGAGTCCTGCTGGGCCGCCTGCTCAAGGCCACTGAAGACGTAGGTCTTTGCCTGCCCTGGCTCGATGGACCGCAGATTCGCGACGTAGTGCTTGTACAGGTCGTCGCGCACCTGGGTGCGTGTCTGGGGGATCTCGGCCACCTCGTCGAAGGAGTCCAGCGCCTCGCGCTGCTCCATGAAGCGATCGACGATCTCGGCGAACTGCGTGCTGCTCTTGGCCATCGGCACGTCGATCTCACGCGCCTCACGGGCCTGCAAGACCTGGTTGTGCAGGATGCGGCGATCCTCGCTGAGCACCGATCCGCCGAGCTCGACGCCACGAGCGACATAGGCCTCGCTCTCGCCCTGCGCCGGCTGCTGCTTGAGGTATTCGGCGAACAGGAAGATGGCAGACCCGCACACCAGCAGCAGTGCCGCGTTGAGCGTGATGACGCCCAGCCACTTGCCCAGCAGGTACTTCCAGACCGAGACCGGCTTGGTCATGGTCTGCCAGATGATCTTGTCGCGCTGCTCGAAGGTCATCGTGGCCGCCGAGAGCAGCAGGGTGAGGATGGCGATGAGCCAGAACGCGCCGGACGTGCCGTACTGGAGGAAGGACTGCATGCGATACCGCAGCGGCGTGCCCTCGTTGAGCAGCATGGGGACGGCCGCCAGGCCGAAGATCAGCAGCACGATGAAGACCAGCGAGACCTTCATCCGCACGGCCTCGGCTAGAACGTTGCGCGCCACCGCAAAGACCGGGCCAGAGAGCGTCGAGAGCAGCAGCCTCAACAGCTCGAGCACGGCGGTGAAGCAGACCGTCAGCGCCGCGGCGCCGACGAGAATGCGCCCGAACGCCCCCACCGTCGAACCGACGACCTCGAGCTGCTCGAGCACGATCAGCGGATACGCCACGAGCATGACGCCCAGGCCAAGGAGCAGATAGGTCAGCAGCAGCCCGAGCCAGATGACCACCATCATCACGGCGAGCAACACGGCCAGCCCCACCGCCACCGCCACGGGGCTCTGGTCCTGGTTCAGCACCGCCTGCACCATGCGCTGCTGCCGCTCCATCTGGGCGCGCATCGCGGGGTCTTCAATGGTCGTGGTGTCAAAAAGCTCGTAGCGATCCGCGACACGCTCGTCAGAACTCGCCTGGGCCAGATACGTGATGCCGAGGGCAACGACAATCACCAGAGCGATCGTCGACGCCACGATCTTGAAGATGCGAGACTTCTGCAAGCGATCGATGCGGGCCCAGAGCTGGCTCATCGCTTCTGGCCCTTGGCAGCCGTGCCATCGTCCTCGTCATCCTCGTCGAGAAGCGAGCCGATGACGCCCATGTCCACCGACGCGTCGGCCGCCTGCGGCTTGGCCTGCTCTTCCTTCTCGATGAGTTCTCCGACCACATCCTCGTCGACAGTCTCGGGCTGCGCCTCGACCTCGGGAATCTTCTCGGGCTCGGGCTCTGGCTCTTCTTTGACCAGATCGCTCAACAGCGCCTCGCCCTCGACGGGCTCATCGCTCTCGGCCTCTGCACGCAAGAAGCCCGCCGTCGCGCCACCGTGCGTCGCACCCGCGGTCTCGAGACGCTCGGCCTGCGCATCCTGCACGATCTGGAGGAACAACTCCTCGAGCTTCTGGCGAGGGTGCGACACGCGCTGCACGGCCTTGGCCCCGCCCGAACGGCGGCGGATCAAGTCGTCGATCTCGGCCAGCGTCTGCTCGTCGAGTTGGTCGGCCTCGATGGTCGTGCGGTCGGTCGCCTCGAGCAACTGCTCGCGCGTGCCTTCCTTGCGGATGCGGCCGCCATACAGCACCACCATGCGATCAACCACGTCCTCGACGTCGGACAGCAGGTGGCTCGAGAGCAGCACGGTCTTGCCGCGCCGACCAAGCTCGATGATCAGATCCTTCACCTGACGCGTGCCGATGGGATCGAGTCCCGTTGTCGGCTCGTCGAGGATGAGCAGGTCCGGATCATTAATCAGCGCCTGGGCGAGCCCGATGCGGCGCTGCATGCCCTTGGAGTACTCACGCACCTGGCGATACTGAGCCGCCTTGAGCCCCACCATGTCGAGCAACTCGTCTATGCGCCGCTGCCTCGTGCCGTGGTCGAGCCCAAAGAGGCGGCCGTAATAATCGAGCGTCTCACGGGCATTGAGGAACGGATAGAGATAGCTCTCTTCGGGCAGATAGCCGATGCGCTTCTTGATGATGACGTCGGTGGGCGCCTTGCCAAAGACCGCAACCCGCCCCTTCGTGGGCTTGAGCAGCCCGAGCAGCACCTTGATGGTCGTGCTCTTGCCCGAACCGTTCGGCCCGAGCAGGCCGAAGATCTCGTGCGGCCTGATCTCGAAGCTGACATCGGACACCGCGCGGGCTCGTGGACGCATCCAGAAGTCGCGGAACGTCTTGGTGAGGCCCTGCACCGCGACCACGGGACGAACCGAGCCGTTGGCCTCCGGGGCGATTTGCGTGGTTGGAGCGGTCTGGGTCATGCGTTTGCCTGTATCCTGAGTCCCGAAACGCGAGATGTGTTAGCCGGCGAACTCACGCGCATCCGTATCCGTGCGGAACTGCTCCTCACGCTGGCGGCGCTCACGACGCCGCTGGGCGTCCTCGTTCAAACGCTCCTGCTCGAGTTCCTGGATGCGCCGGCGGATGTCCGGGTCTGGATTCACAAGAAGATTGATCGCACCGACGGGCAGCTTCACCACCTCGACGGTGTCGCGAGCCAGGATCCCGCTCACAACACGGGCCCAATCGCTCTGCAGCACCAGATCGGGATTGGTCTTGTACTGCGGCAGTTTGGCCTGATACAGCGCCAGGATGCGCTTGGCCGAGAGCTCGGTCTCCACCCGCCTGCTCTGCGCTTCGTTGAGGATGCGAGATACCTCGCCGCTCACCGCATATCGCTCGATCTCGCCGTCGATCTCCACGGGCTCGCCATCGAGCAGGCTGTGGATCTTGTCCAGCACGAGTGCCTGCTCGTCGGCATCACCCAACTCGACCGCGGCCTCGTAGCGACGGATCTGCTCGAGGATCGGCTCGGCCGCCGCGCCCGCGACGCGGTTGAGCTCGTTGGACTCGAAGCTCTCGGCCTGCACACGCATCGACTGGCTGCGGCTCTCGGCCGTCTGCACCTCGGTGAAGGCGTTCCATACGCTCAGCGGCGGCGTGCGGGTGCGCATGGTGAGCTGCTCGAGGACGATGCCCGCGTCGATCGCCTCAAGCGTCGCCTGTGCGATCCGCTGGGCCTGGCTCGCCACGCCGCCCGCCACACCGGTCTCCCGCAGCAGGTCGTCGATGGCGGTCATCGACACCGCACGCACCACGCCACGCTGGACGGCATGGCGGACGATTGCTTCCTCATCTTCCGGCGTGATGTTGCTGGCAAACTCCCGCGGGTCTTCGCGGCGATACACGATGGTCCATTGCGTGTGCACGAGGTTCTGATCGCTGGTGATCAGGCTCTTATCGCGCTGCGGATCGAGCGAACGACTCGGGCTGCGTGCCATCTCCTCGAGCGACCTGCCTCGATCGCTATCGCTCACACGAAACCAGAATTCTTCTTCGAGCGTCACGGTGCGCTGGCCCGTCTGCACACGCACGAGCCTACCGAGCGGATAAGGCAGGTTCCAGGTGATGCCGGGCGGGACCGTCTCGGCCGAAGGCCGGCCAAAGACAACCTTGATGCCAGCCTCGCCCGCACCAACGGAATTGATGCCGCTGAGGATGTAGATCACCACGAGCCCGACGATGGCCAACTGCAGGATGCGATACATCGTGCGGAAGGCCGCCGCCAGCGACTCGTTCGCCGCGTGCATGTCGTTGATGGCCTGCTCGCCAGAGCCCGAGTCGTGACGCAAGCGCACGGAGGCCTCGCGTGTCGGCGCGGCGCCGCTCGCGTCTTCGTTGAGCGCTGGCAGCATCGACTCGAGGGATTCCTCGCCGCCCGCCGGCTTGTCTCCCGGCCCTGTGCCCTTGGGATCACTCATCGCCGCGTCCCTCCGAATCGCTGCCCCGCACCTCGCCCTGGCCGCCCGTGAAGATGCGGGTGCCGGGGATCTCGCCGGGCTCGAGCGTCTGGAACAGGCCCGGGTCGAGGAGGTTCAGGCCAGGCGTGTCGGTCGAGAACAGCAGCGTCGCCCGGCTGAACATCGCTTCTTCGAGCAATTCCAGGTTCTTCAGGTAGATCGCCAGCCCGGGCACTTCGGTCATCTGCGCCAGGTAGCGAGCCGCCTCCTCGTCGCCGCGAGAGCGGATCTGGCGGGCACGAGCCTCGGCGAACGCGAGGATCTTGGCGGCGTTGCTCTCGGCCTGCGAACGCACGGCTCCGGCCTCGCTCGCACCACGCTCCTGCAGGCTCGTCACGATGCGGGCACGGTCCTGCCGCATGCGCTCGAGCGCGGCCTCGGTCGTGGTCTGCGGCAGGCTCGTCCGCGCGACGCCGGCCGCCACGATCTCGAGCCCGAAGGCTCGCTCGCCCTGCCCCTCGAGCGTGCTCTTCATCTGCGCCAGCACGCGTGCCTCGAGCTCCTCGAGCTTTGAGGCGCCTTCATTGGGGGTGAACAGGTCGCTCATCGTGTACGCGCTCAGGGCCGACATCGAGCTGCGGAGCGTTTCTTCCACGAGCGTGGCGGCAGCGCGGTACTGGTCGGCCGCACGCGGGCCGGCATTGCTGAAGCGCCGGTAGAACGTGCCGACTTCCTCGGGCTTCACGCGCCAGATCGCGAACGCGCCCACGATCAGCTGGCGGTCGTCGCGCGTCTGATACGTCTCGATGCGAGCCTGCGCCAGCCGGTTGGTCGTCTCATACTTGGTCACACCCTCGATGGGGTAGAACCACTTGAAACGCAGGCCGGGCTGCTCGATCTCGGTGTGCACCTCGCCGAAACGCGTGACAACGGCGGATTCGGTGAATCGCACCGTGAAGGTCATCGCGTACACGAGCAGGACGACCACGAAGAGGATCGCCACACCGAACGTCATCATGATCTTGAGCTTGGGCATGCTGAAACGCGCTCCTGCCAAGGGCCCATCGCCGGGCCGGCCGATCCACGGCTTAAGAAGTTCAGTTGTCTCCGCCGGACGACATCTCGTCCTGGAGGATGCTGGCCGACTGCCGATCGTGCTTGAGGTCGACTTCCATCGTCACATCGCGCCCCGATGGCACGATGGTCACACGCTTGCCATCCAGAGCGTTGAAGAACCGCTCGAGATAGAGCTGGGCACGGAAGTAGGGGCGATTGGCCCGGTCCGAGGCGGCCTGCCCCATCGCGAGTTGGGCCTCGCCCCACTGGCCCATGTGGCGCTCCCAACGCTGGGCCTGCGCCTTGGCGATCAACGACGCCGCCTGCCCGCCGGCGTCGGCGAGCAACTGATCGATCTTGAGCTCCTGGGCCGTGATGGCCTCTTCGAGCTCATCGCCAGCATCCTCGCCGCGCTGGGACTGCAGGTCGTCCAACCGGTCGATCTCGGCCACGATCTCGTCGGCGAGTTCCACCGATCCCACGACCTGCGTCAGCGCCCGGATGGCCTCGGCCTGGGCCGAGTTCAGCTGAGCCTGATACTTCTGCTCCTGCTGCACGACCTGCTCGAACTGCAATTGCACGGACGACGGCGGCGCGACCCCCTGCACACCCACCGACAGGATGCGAACCACGGGCTCGCCGTTCTGCTTGGGGTTGGCGCGAACGAACTCCGCTTCCAGTCGCTCGCGGATCTCTTGGGCCATCTCGGCGCGCTTGGGGCCGAGCAACTCGTCCACACGCGTCCGCACGAGGTATCGCATGACGACCTTCTGCGTCAGCCGGTCGAGCAAGTCGAGGTGTGCGCCGTCCTGGGTGAACAGCTCCCACGCCTCGACGTCCTCGATCGTGTACCGCACCGGCACCTCGACACGCATCAGGCTCAGGTCTCGGCCGAACTCGACGCTGTCGGTGGTGTCGACCTGCCGACGCGAGGGCTGCACGAGCATCGTCGACTCGTCCTCGGTCATCAGGTTCGACCAGAGCAAAGCCTCGGTCTCGATCGCACGCGGAGCGCTGGCGCCCCAGATGTCACGCACGGTGCCCGTCGAATAACCGATCAGCCGGACCGTGCCCTCCTTGTCCCGCTTGTACACACCGGGCACCTCGATGCGATCGATCGGCCACGGAGCCTTGACCCGCAGGCCGGGCTGGACGTTCTCGTTGACAATCTTGCCAAACCTGGTGTGGATGGCCGTCTGGTCGGGCTCGACCACGACGAACGCGGACATGAGCCACAGGACACCACCGGCGAACAGCACGAAGGCCCACGCCCAGCGTGTCACCAGCCGGTACATCCAGCTCCGCGACACCTCGTAGCCGAACTGGTAGTCGATCGCGCCGCTGACCGACTCGGCCACCACCTCGGGCGAAGCCACCGGGCCCAGCAGTCGCGACGCGAACGGCGGGCGGAAGCCCTCGTCGGGCTTGCGCGGCCGATAGAGCTCGAGCAGGAAGTTCAGGATCGCCTCGGCCCCGAACACCACGAGCAGGACCGGCGAGACGTACAGCAGCACACGGATCACGTCGTTGGAGCCAAGCTGGTCAACAACATGCCCAGCGCCAACGAGCAAGCCAAAGAGCCCGGTGCCCGCCGCGATGGTCGCCCCGCCCTGAAGAGCCTGCCACGCCGGCCGCTTGGCCATGCCGGCCGTGTACCGGCTGAACATGAACCCGATGACCGCGATCGCCAGGCCCAGCGTCAGGCCCACCAACTCATACGGCGGCAGCACGAACGTGTCGGGGTCGGCCAATTCGCGACCCGGGCCGATCCGCAGGATGCCCGCCAGGATCAGCGTGGCCCCGAAGACCACACCGACGGCCGGAACGGCGATGCTCCGCACCAGCTTCAGCCGGCGGCCGGCGACACGCATGCCGCCCTCGGCCTCGTCGAACACCGAACTGGTCGCCGCATCGGTCGCGGCGAACGCCTCGGCTTCCATGGTCTCGATGCGTTCGCGGCGGTACTGATCGAAGAGGATCAGCAGCACGATCCAAGGCACGATGCCCACGAGGGCGAAGATGGCCCCGGTCACCGCCGTCGGCTCGCGGCCCACGATGCCGTACACGAGCAGCCCGACACCAAACACGCCCTGGAACAGGAGGCCCAGGATGCTGTGGTTCGCCGCTCGCTTGTAGGTATTGAAGTCTCCGGACATCCAACGGGCTCCAGGCTTTAAGGCAGACTCCAAAGATAACCCAACCGCACGCCGGCCCGGGGCCGCACCGCTGCCGGCGCCGCCTCGGACCCGCCCATTCTCACACCCCGCCGGCGGGCTTTCCACACCCAGTCGCCGGAGCGAAAGCTCTCCCTCTCACGCCTTCGCAGGCCACGCCCAGCAGACGAAAAACTGCGGACGCATCGGGCAGCTACGTCGGGGTCGAACCCCGGTTCGCCGCCATGGGCAAATAAAATAGCATCCCATACCGACCCCGGAAGGCCTCTTGGGCGAATCATTGCCACTCGTCGCGGCCGGGCCGGCCGCCTTCATCCATGCGCTCATGGGGAGCGTTCGACGGGGAGGACCATGCTCAGCCAGCTCTTCACCATCGCCCGAAACACCTTCGTCGAGAGCGTCCGCCAGCCGGTCCTGCTGCTGCTGGTGCTCGTGTGTGGCCTCCTCCAGGTGTTCAACACCTGGACCGCCGCGTTCACCATGGGCCGGAGCAGCACCGCCGAGGTGCACGGCGACAATAAACTCTTGCTGGATGTAGGCTTAGCGACCATCTTCGGGGCCGGCGTCATCATGGCCGCCTTCCTGGCGACGGCCGTCATCTCCAGCGAGATCGACCGCAAGACCATGCTCACGGTGGTCAGCAAGCCCATCTCCAGGGCTTGGGTTGTCCTGGGCAAATACCTCGGCGTCGCGGGCGCCATCACAGGCGCCACGCTCATCATGCTGGCCTTCCTGCTGCTCGCCATCCGCCATGGCGTGCTCACCACGGCGGGCGACCACCTGGACATGCCGGTCATCCTCTTTGGCTTCGGCGCCGTGCTGGGCTCGCTCGTCCTGGCGGCGGCGGGCAACTTCATGTACGGCTGGTCGTTCAACCAGACGGCCGTCGTCGCGATGCTGCCCCTGATCCTGCTGGCCTACATCGGCGTGCTGCTGGTGTCCAAGAGGTGGGAACTCCAGCCCATCACGACCGACCTGCCCGTCAAGATCGTGACGGCCTGCTCGGCCATGGTGCTCGCGATCCTGGTGCTGACCTCGGTCGCCACGGCCGCCTCCACCAGGCTGGGCCAGGTGATGACCATCGTCGTGTGCGCGGGCGTGTTCGTGGGCGGGCTGCTGTCCAACTACTTCTTGGGCCGGCAGGCCTTCAGCAACGAGATCGTCGGGGTCGTGCAGTCGGCAGAGCCCATCGAGACCAGCAGCGACGATCCCTCGTCCCGCGGAGCGATCTTCGAGGTCGCGCTCAAGGAGCCGCCTCGCAAAGAGATCGATCCTGGCTCCCCCTTCTACTACGGACCAAACCCGAACGGGGTGTCGCTCGTGTCGAGCAACTTCCGGCCGTTTACGGGCGACTACACCGACACGCCCCGCCTCTTCGACCCGTCCACCCCGCCGGGGCTCATCGTCTTGAATACCAGCGGCAAGGTGCTGACGGTGCAGAATATCGGACGTGACCCGCTCCAACTCGAGCGTCCCCCCACAGAGGACGACTTCGTGTTCATCACGCCCACGGATGTGGAGCCGATGGCGGCGACGTTATGGGCGGTTATCCCGAACATGCACTACTACTGGCTTCTCGATGCGGTGAGCCAGAACCGAGACATTCCCGCCAGCCACCTGTTCAAGATAGTCCTCTACGCCGTGCTCCAGATTGGGGCATTCCTGGCGCTGGCCATCGCGCTCTTCCAGCGCCGAGATGTTGGTTAGAGCGACGGAAGCACACAAAAACATTGGCTCTATAGGGAAGTCCCCATCAACACATTGCGGTTGCTTGCGTAGCATGTAATTGTCAAGGCCCGACGCTGTGTCGTGTCGTCGGGTCGGCGGGCTCTTCCGCCGAAGGGGAACTTCAGCCAGGCACTTCTGTTGCCCGGTCGATACGAATCGGAGGCAGTTCATGTCATCTCTGCTCGAAGGCATCGACGTCGGTGAATCCGGCGGCAGCAAGTCCAAGTCCTCCGGCGGGCCAAATCCCAAGGTCATCAAGGGCGCCATTGCTGGCGCGCTGTTCTTGCTGGCCGCGGTCGTTCTGGGCATGCAGTTCGACGTGATTCCGTCGCCGTTTGGCGGCGGTTCCGTGAAGAATAATGACGGCGACGTCGTGACCTACGTCGCCCCGAGCGAGGAGGAAGTTCGCGAAACCAAGGCGCGACTGGACCGCGAAGAGGCCGAGTTCATCAAGCGCGGCGGCGTGGTCGGCGGCTCGTAAGCCCCCCGCCTCTGCTGATTCGCGATTGCACCCAAGACAAACAAACCGCTCGCACACCATCGCGTGTTGCGAGCGGTTTTTGCATGCGCGCGGCCTTGGTCAGTCTTCGTCGTTCTCGGCGTCCATGTCGCCGAGCTGGCGGAAGCAGGCCTCGTAGCCCATGAGGACGAGACCCGCTTTGTCGGCCGCCGCTTCGCTGCCCAGTTCACTCTCCGAGACAGCCACCGGCGTGCGGAACGTGAAGAGCATGTCGTCGGAGCGGAAGTGCTCGAATGTCGGACGCGGGCCCTCGTAACCCAGGTCGACCATCTCCTCTTCGAGCAGTTCGTCGAGCTTGTCACCCGTGTGCACGAGGTCGGCCTCGATGGACTCGCTCTGCCAGCGGTCGGCCATCTCGAGGCTGACCCAGACCCGACCTCCATCCCAGCGAACGCGATACCAGGCGTCCTCGGCCGACCCATCGGCCTTGCACTCCAGCCGCCCGTCGACCACCTCGCAACTGGCGAACACGCCGGCCTTGCGGGCCCGCTGGCAGACCTGGTCCAGCAGGGTGTTGAAGGCGGCTGGGGCGAGGTTGGAGGTCGATCCGGATTGAGGCATGGGCCCTCCCTGGCAAGCCAGAGTGCGAAGCTGGTTCGTGAAACGCTCAGAAGGGGCATGGTACGCTCGACAGGGACCGGCTTGGTCGCTATCCTCACCCCGCGCCGGGAATCCCGGCCTCGCCCCTAGAGCCCAGGTGGCGGAACTGGCAGACGCGCTACCTTGAGGTGGTAGTCCCGGAAACGGGGTGGAGGTTCGAGTCCTCTCCTGGGCATTCAGTCCTATAAACGCTCTTCGGCCACTTTCTCGGCTGGCACATAAACGGATAAACAGCACTACCGATTCCGCCGATGCCTTGGTGTGCCGGAATCGCGGCCAACTGTCGCGATCTCCGAAGCCAGGAGTGGCCATCGGTGCGCGTTCTTATCGTCGACGATTCAAGCTTCATGCGATCGGCGATCCGCCGCATCCTTTCCGCGTCGCCCGACATCACCGTCGTGGGCGAGGCACGGAATGGTCAGGAGGGTGTTGATCAGGCCAGGGCCCTGAAGCCCGACGTGGTGACGCTCGATGTCGAGATGCCCGTGCTCGACGGCCTGGGCGCCCTGCGAGAGATCGTAAAACTACCTACAGCCCCTGCGGTTCTCATGTGCTCGAGCCTGACGGCGGAGGGCAGCGACGCCGCTTTGCAAGCGCTGGCAAGCGGCGCCGCGGACGTGATCGCGAAGGCCGCGAGCGCCGGTCAGATGAGCAGCCTTGGCCCGGAACTCATCGAGAAGGTCATGGCTATCGGGCAGGCGGTGCAGCGCCGGCATCACCGCCTGGCCAACCGGGAAGCCCCGCGACAGATCCATCCGGCCGACCCCATCCGCACCCATCGCACGCGCACGGTGCAGGAATTCCATCCCGATCTGGTGGTCATCGGATCCTCGACCGGCGGGCCGCCCGTCCTCGAGACCGTTCTTAAGGGTCTCAAGCCAGGATTCCGCATGCCGGTAGTGGTCGCCCAGCACATGCCGCGGCCCTTTACCGAGCGCATGTCGACCCGGCTCCGAGACGTCACCGGACTCGACGTGCAGCACGTCGAGGATCGCATGGTGGCCCAGGGCGGGGTGGTGTACATCGCGCCCGGGGGTACCCACACCCACCTGAAGGGGGGCGTCGGAAAGCCCATCGTCATGCGCACGAGCGATGAGCCGACGAGCCATTTGTACCGACCGAGTGTGGACGTGCTCTTCCTGACGGCGGAGGAAGTCGCCGGAGCCGGGGTCCTTGGCATCATGCTGACCGGTATGGGCCGCGATGGCTCCAACGGCGCCAAGGCCATCGTGGACGCCGGAGGGTGCGTCCTCACGCAGTCCGAGCAGAGTTGCGTCGTCTATGGCATGCCCAAGGCGGTGGACGACCAGGGCATCAGTTCGGCATCGCTCGAACCAGATGGCCTTGCAGCAGCCTTGGGCACTATCGGACGGAGGTCGGCGGCGTGACTGTTCAAGGCCGACAAAGTGGAACTGAAGACCGCCCATTGGCGGGTCGATAAGCAATCGGTTGGGCACGCGGGCCTCGGTTTGACCAACGTGCCATGTCCTCTCAACGTGTGGAGATGCTCGCCATGACCGCAGCAACCGCTCAGCCCCCGTCAGACGCAAGCCAGGTCGACCAATCCCTGCAACTCGTGACCTTCGAGGTGGCTGGGGAAGAGTTCGCCGTCGACATCCTCGCGGTCCATGAGATCAACCGCATGATGGAGCTCACGCGGGTGCCCCAGGCGCCCAACGAGATCGAGGGCGTGATCAACCTCCGCGGCAAGATCATCCCCGTGATGGACCTTCGCAAGCGCTTCGGGCTTGCCACTCGCGAGCGTGACGAGCAGACCCGCATCATCGTGGTCGAGGTCGAGAGCCGCGTGATCGGCTTCATCGTTGACCGCGTGCGTCAGGTGCTGCCCATCAGCCGGTCGATCGTCGAGCCCGCGCCCGACATGGTCGCCACGATCGATTCCCAGTTCATCTCGGGCGTTGGCAAGCTGCCCGATCGCCTGCTGATCCTCTTGGACCTCCCTCGACTGTTGAGCAGCAAGATCGCCGACGCGATCGACCAGGTCGTCGACACCGCCAGCGCCGCTTGAACCCATCGATAGTGCATGACCTCTCGCTCGAGACACCAGGAACATCACGATGCCAACGACCGCAACAATGCCCAAGCTCAGCGACAACGACTTCGAGGCGCTAGCCAAGATCATCTACGATCGCTCTGGCATCCGCTTCCAGATCAACCGACGCTACGTCCTGGAATCTCGCCTGGGCCATCGGCTCCGCGAGCTTGAGCTCGAGAACTTCGATCAGTACATCGCCCTGCTGAGCATGGGGCCGTACCAGAACGACGAGTTCCAGGAGATGTTCAACCGCATCACCATCAACGAGACCAGCTTCTTCCGACACGATGCGCAGCTCGAAGTCTTCGAGCGCATCGTGCTCAGCGAGCTGCTCGAGGCCCGCAAGACCAGCAAGCGGCTGCGCATCTGGTCGGCGGCCTGTTCTTCGGGCGAAGAGCCCTACACGCTGGCCATCATGGTTCACCGCACGCTCGGCGTGCGCCTGGCCGACTGGCACATCGAGATCCTGGGCACCGACATCAGCGAGCGCTGCCTGGACATCGCCACCAGCGGGACGTATGGCGACTACGCCATGCGCACAACGCCCGACATGATCAAGCGCCGCTACTTCAACCAGAAGGGCAACCAGTGGATGCTTAACGACGATGTCCGCTCGATGGTCGGCTTCGAGCTGCACAACCTGAAGGACCGCATCGCCGCTAAGCGTCACGGCACGTGGGACGTCATCTTCTGCCGCAACGCCATGATCTACTTCGATGACCAGATGAAGAAGCAGGTGCTGCACACGTTCCACGACCAGCTCGCAACAGACGGCACGCTGTTCATCGGCCACTCCGAGATCATCCGACCCGACGACGCACCCTTCATCGCACGCCCGGAGCGCAGCGGATTCTGCTATCACAAGGCCTGATCAACTCAAGCCAGGAGACACAACGTGGAGATCGGCGGCTTTGACTCAGAGATCATCCAGGACTTCCTGACCGAGTCGGGCGAGCTTCTCGAGCAGCTCGAGGGCGACCTCGTCTCGCTCGAACAGGCATGCGACGACCTGGACCTGATCAACACCATCTTCCGGGCCTTGCACACCATCAAGGGCAGCGCCTCGTTCCTGGCGCTCACGCCACTGGTGGCCATCGCTCACGCTTCCGAGACCGCGCTCAACGCCGCTCGCAGCGGACAGCTCGTCATCACGCCGGATGTCATGGACGACCTGCTGGCCGCCACGGACACGCTGCGCAAGCAATTCGAAGAGCTCAACTCGGGCACGACCTCGCTGACCGAAGCCGACCCGACGCTCGTGCAGCGCCTGACCGATCTGGGATCGGGCAAGGTCGCCACGAAGAGCGAGCTCGCGGCAGCGGCCTCGCCGGATGGGGCTCAGACCACCGACAACGGCATCACCATCGAGCCGCTCAACCTTCCGGACAACAAGGAAGCGTTGCTCGAATTCCTTATCATCGATGTGCAGACCAGCCTCGAGCTGTTGCGCGAGGCGGCAACGAAGCTGCGCGGCGACGACACCACCGTGTTCGGCGAGATCGTCGCGGTTGCCAGCGAGTTGTCCAAGGCCGTTGATTTCTTCGATTTCGAGGACATGGCGGCGCTAGCCAAGGCCATCGAGGACGCGGGCGAGCATGGCGCCGGGGCGCTTGCGGGCGCACTCGAGCAGTTCTGCCCTCGACTCGAGGCCGCGCTGCACATCCTCGACGACCAGGCCCAGGCGCTCGGCAAGGGCGAACGCCACATCTGGAAGGTCGACCTGCTGTGCGAGCGCATCCACACGCTCGTGGATGGCGACGCGCTGACCGACGACGCCCTGCTACCTGCGGGCGCCTCCGTCGATAACGTGCTGAGCACCGATGGCGTGCTGGGCGATGCGCCGAGCACGCCCGAGTCGAGCGAACCGATCGAGGCGCCCAACCAGGATGCGCCCGCCGAGGCCGTTCCCCAGCCGGCCGACGGGCAACCTCCAGCCACGCCACCCAAGACAGCCACCCCCAAGGCGGACAGCAAGCCTGACGCCAAAGAAGGCGCAAGCAAGCCCGTCGTCGAGCAGTCCGTCCGTGTCGAGGTCGGTCGCCTCGAGACGCTCATGAACCTTGTAGGCGAGCTGGTGCTGCAGAAGAACCGCATCGGCGCGCTCTCACGCCAGGCCGACGATGTGTTCAACCAGAGCGATAACCAGGAGCTTGGCGAGCACATGATGGGCGCGTCGGCCGCGCTCGACCGCGTGGCCGGCGATATCCAGGTGGCCGTCATGCGCACACGCATGCAGCCGCTCGACAAGCTCTTTGGCAAGTACCCCCGACTCATCCGAGACCTGGCCGCCAAGACCGGCAAGAAGATCAAGCTGGTGGTCGAGGGTGGCGACACCGAGGTCGACAAGTCGGTCATCGAGGAACTCGGCGACCCGCTGGTGCACATCCTGCGCAACAGCGCCGACCACGGCGTCGAGATGCCCGACGTGCGCGCCGCGGCCGGCAAGCCCGAGGAGGGCATCATCCGGCTGTGCGCCAGCCACGAGGGCAGCTTCGTCCAGGTCATCATCGAGGACAACGGCAAGGGCCTCGACCGCGAGGTCATCGGCGCCAAGGCCATCGAGCGTGGCCTCACCACCGAAGCCGAGCTGGCCAACAAGACCAACAGCGAGGTCTTCCGCTACATCTTCGAGGCCGGCTTCTCAACCGCCGCCCAGGTGAGCGACCTCTCGGGCCGCGGCGTGGGCATGGACGTGGTGCGCACGAACATCGAGAAGCTCAAGGGCACCATCACCATCGACAGCGAGAAGGGCAAGGGCACGACCCTGACCATCGCCATCCCGCTGACGATCGCCATCATGCAAGCGATGATGGTGCGTGTGGGCCAGGAGCGCTACGCCGTCCCGCTGTCCAACATCGTCGAGATCGTGCGCCCGACGCCCGATCAGCTCACCACCATCCGCGAGCATCCCGTCATGCGACTGCGCAACGACGTGCTGCCGCTGATCCAGGCCAACACCATCTTCGACGTGCCGCAAGACCGGCGCGAGGAGGCGCCCTTCGCGGTGGTGCTCCAGAGCGGCAGCCGTCGCCTGGGCCTGATGGTCAGCGAGCTGATCGGCCAGCGCGAGATCGTGGTCAAGCCCCTGGGCGAGATGCACGATGCCCCCAGCGCCGTCAGCGGCGCCACCGTCCGCGAAGATGGCGGCGTATCCCTGATCGTCGACGTGATCGAGCTGTTCAGGATCGCGAAGGGGCGCGGGTTCTAACACGGCTCCACCCGCGATGTGCGTAAAAGCACACCCGACCTGCGTCCAGGCCGGGTGTGTGGAGGGCTGTGGTTGGTCAGCCGGAAATGGTGCGCTCTGGCCTTTCGGCTCGGAGGCCCCGGTGGCGATGCGTTCTCGCCGGTGTGCTGTGCTGGTTACTCGCCAGCCTCATCGCCGGCCGAGCGGGCCAGCATGTCCTTGAGGTAGCGGTTCTCGCGGCGGGTGGCCTCGAGATCGAACACCAGGTACTTCACGCTCAGGCGGAGGTAGTCCAGCGACTCCTGCATCTCGCCGATGGCCTTCTTGACCCGGTCGTGGCGGGTCTTGGTCTCGTCGGCAAGCTGGCGGAGGCGATCGCGCTCGCCCTCGGGCATGTCGTTGATCTTGGTGAGCAGCTCGCCGAGCCGGGTGTGGAAGTCGCGATCGTTCATGGGTGCCTCCGGTTCTTCGTGTCTCTGGCTTGTTGTCCGCCCCCGCGGCCTGCACCAGGACAGATACAACCGCCGCGCCGGTGTGCCAGCCGGCGTGCCAACCCCCGGCAGGTTTTGCGCATGGACCCATAAAAACCGCCCTGGCGTGTTCCCAGGGCGGTTCTCGGTCCATCTGTAGGGTTCGGGCAAGCCGGGCAGGCAGAGCCGGGCGTGGCGGCTGTTGCCGGCGGTCAACGCCGGACGTTGCGTCCCCTCAACACGTCCTGTGCATCGTCGGGCATCTGCAACGCGATCCGGCGGAACTCGGCCTCGTTCTCCTGCTTCATCTGGCGGCCAAGCGTCCGCAGGTGCTCCTCGAGGCCTCGGCGGAACTGCACGAAGGCGTTCTCGATCTCGTGGCGGGGCAGCTCCGATAACGGATCGACCAGCCCGGTCTGCGTGGCGGCCCAGTCGATGAGCGAGCCGCCCCGGCCGTTGAAGCGGAACATGGCGCCCGTTTCCTTAAACCGGTCGGCCAGGGACCGCAGCGGGTCTCGCAGAGACTGGGGGATACCCACCATGCGGGCGTTGAGGGCGGCGGGGTTGAGGTTGACCGGGCCGTCCTCATCCTGGGACAGGGCGGGCGAATCGATGACCTCTCGCACGCCGGCCCGGGCGAAACGGATGCGGACCTTGCGGGTGGGCTGGCTGTCGACGATCGTCGAGATCACCGAGAGCACCTCGCCGTGCCCCCACTCCGGCCGCGTCGCCAGGCGGACGCGATCACCCTTCTTTACTTCGGCCACGGTACTGGACACCCCCGCCCTCCTGGAAACTGGGTCTCGGGCAACTGCTCGTGTGTATTGAGACGTTGGGGCCCATGGTAGCGGGCCACGGAGGTCGGGTCAGGCCTGCCAATCTGGTCGGGCCTACTATTGGCCTCAAGTGCCAGCGACACGCAGCACCGCCCGGCGACCCGGGTGCGTGCTGCTCGTGCGTCAATCGGGAGCCAGCACCTGCCATGATCGAAGCCCTCAAGAGCAACGAGATCGCCGAGAAGGTCGGCGGGCGATTCAAGCTGACCGTGCTCATCCAGCGTCGGCTGGTCGAGCTGCTGGACGGCTCGCGCCCGCTGGTGGACCGCAACGGTCGCAGCGACCTCGAGGTGGTGATCGAGGAGATCATGCAGGACAAGATCACGCTGGAGTGGGCCGAGCCCATGACCGCCGACGAGCTGCCCCCCGCCCCGCGGCACTCGCAGGAAGCGCTGCTCTAACCTGCCCGACCAGCCATCACCATGGCGACACCACCCTCAGCTGATCTGGCCGGCCGCCGCGTCTTCATCGGCGTGACTGGCGGCATTGCCGCGTACAAGACGGCAACGGTGGTCAGCCGCCTGAGCCAGCGCGGGTGCGACGTGCGCGTGGCGATGACCGAGGCCGCGACAAGGTTCGTCACGCCGCTGACGTTCGAGGCGCTCAGCGGGCACCCGGTCGTCACGGGCATCTGGGGGCATCACGACCCTGGAGACGTGCAGCACGTCAACCTGGCCGACCGCACCGAGGTGGCGTTGGTGGCGCCGTGCACGATGGACTGCCTGGCGCGACTGGCCCATGGCCACGCGAGCGACCCGGTGACACTGATCCTCAGCGCCATCGACCGCGCGAAGACGACCGTGCTGCTGGCGCCATCGATGAACAGCGTGATGCTGGCCCAGCCCAGCACGCAGCGCAATCTGGCCCAGCTCCGCGAGGATGGCTTCCACGTGCTGGACGCCGAGAGCGGCTGGCAGGCGTGCCGGCACGTCGGCCCGGGTCGCATGCCCGAGCCCGAGACGCTCATCGACGTGGTGGCCGAGGCGCTCGGCCGCCGCTAGATCACGATCGGCCGCTTCGGAACATCTCCCGCGAGCACACGCCCGAGCAGCGCAGCCAATCCCTGAGGGAAGAAGGTCTCACTCGACCGCTCGATCTCGGGGAGCGACCACCATCGCATGTCGAGGATGGGCTCGTCCGTCCGGTTGTGCAATCGGTCTGGCGCGTCGACGCGCACCACGAAGTATCGCTCGTGGAAGTGCTTGAGCTCACCCTCGTGCAAGAGCTGGTGGTCGCGCGTCCAGATCCACGGCAGCTCTCCCGAGCCCAGCTCCATGCCGGTCTCTTCCTCGACCTCACGCCGGATGGCGTCTTCAAAGCTCTCGCCCTCGATCACCCCGCCACCCGGCGGCACCCAGAACGACATGGGGCCGGTCAGCTTTGGATCTGCGGGCACGAGTTCGTCGTACCGCATGAGGAGCACTCGCTCCTGTTGATTGATAAGGATGATCCTGGCTGTGTTTCGGATGCGCATGGTGGCGACATTGTTGCAACGTGCCCACACAGATCCGATGAGTAGTCGAATGTGCAAGAGCCACGACAGCCCGAGCCTCGCCTTGGTCGCACTCTCTGGCGTCCGTGTGCGAGAAGCCGAATTGGCGGAGCTAGGGATGAGCCTGCCCGGCCTTGGCCCTCGGGGAGCTGCGATCGCCGCATTGCCACCGCTCGGGGTGCTGACCCTTGCAGGCATGACGCCCGGAGATTGGCAGATCTCGCTGCACGAGGCCGTTTCGGTGAGCGACGCGCTGGTGCAGGCCATCGTAAAGGAACGACCGACACTGGTTGGCATCTCTGCGCTCACCGCTTCGATCCTCGAGTCATATGCGCTCTCGGACATATTGAGGCGTGAGGGTGTGCGTGTCGTGCTGGGCGGGCTCCACGTGACGGCGTGCCCTACCGAAGCGATGGAGCACGCGGACGCGATCGTTGTGGGCGATGGCGAGCCGGTGTGGCTACGGGTGCTCGAGGACGCGAGGCGCGGGGTGCTCCGACCGGTGTACAAGGCCGACAGCCCGTTCGATATGCGCGAGGCTCCACTTCCTCGATTCGACCTCCTTGGCGGCGCGAGGCGGCAACGCTTTACGATGCAGGCAACCCGTGGGTGCCCGTTCGCGTGCGACTTCTGCGCGGCCAGCCGGCTGTTGGGGCCGTTCCGGCGCAAGCCCGCCGAACGCATCCGCGAAGAGCTGCGCGCGATCACCGCGATCGATCCGAAGCCAGCCATCGAGCTGGCCGACGACAACACCTTCGCGCTGGGCGGGCCACATGACGACTTGCTCGATGCGCTCGGCGAGAGCGATGCGAGGTGGTTCACCGAGGCCGACTGGAGGCTGGGCGAGAACCCTGCCGTGCTCGAACGGCTGGCACAGACCGGCTGCGTGCAGGTACTGGTTGGGCTCGAATCGATGGTGCATCAGCACACGGGCATGGGCGCGAAGCGGACGGATCTGCCGCGCATGCTCGATGCCGTGCGGGCGATCCAGGCGGCTGGGGTGGCGGTGATCGGGTGCTGCATTGTTGGGAGCGATGGTGAAGACGAGGCATCGCTCGATCGCCTGATCGAGTTCTTGCATGATGATCCGTGCGCCGATGCGCAGGTCACGGTGCAGACGCCGTTTCCCGGCACGGCCCTCCGCCGCAGGCTGGAGCGTGAAGGCCGACTCCTTGAAGATCGTACTTGGTCGCACTGCACCCTGTTCGATGTGACGTATATGCCGGACAAATTGACGCCCGAGGCGTTGCAGGCTGGGTACGCCCGCGTACTGGCCAGTGCCTTTGACGAGCACGCACACCGCCGCCGGAGCATGATCCGACGCGAGACGTGGCGGAACAACCCGAGGATGCGGCCATGAGGGCTTCGACGCTGCCAATGTATCTCATGGGGCAACGCCAGGCGATCCTCGACGTTGCCCGCTCTCCATTGTCGGTCGTGATCGGCATGTTGTTCGTGCTGTCGGCTGGGCTGGCACGTGAATATGACGGGGAGTACCTTGTGCTCGAGCCGTGGCACGCGTTGCGGCCGTTGGGCGCATCGCTGGCATCGGGCACGCTGCTGTTCCTGCTCGTCCACGGCGCCGCGATCATCCGTGGCGATTCGGCGGGCGCCGCTGAACGCCCCCCGCTGCTTGCGGCCTATCGGTCGTGGATGGGCCTGTTCTGGATGACCGCGCCGATGGCCTGGCTGTACGCGATCCCCTATGAGCGATGGATGTCGCCCGAGGTCGCGATCTCGTGCAACCTGTGGACGCTGGCATTCGTCGCCGCGTGGCGTGTGGTGCTGATGACGCGCGTCATCACGGTGATCTATGGCGTACACCCGGTGCCTGCCTTGTTTCTGGTCATGCTGTTCGCCGATGCGGTGGTCATCGCGGTCATGGGCCTTGCGCCAATGCCGGTGATCGACATCATGGGCGGCGTGCGCGGGCCCGCACGCGAGGAGCTGCTCGCCGGCATCGCGTTCATCACGAGCGGGCTTGCGATCTTGAGCGCACCGGTGTGGATCCTTGGGGCGCTGATCAGTCTGGTTGGCTTCAGGCCCATGTGGCCGATCGCGTCTCACCCGAAGCCCGAGCGGTCACGCGGCTTGCTGATCGTCGCGGGCGCTTCGATCGTGGCTTTCGCACCACTGCTGGTGTGGGCACAGCCCGAGCAGGCCCTGCGGCATCGCGTCGAGCGCCAGTTGCTGTCGGG
>JBITAB010000089.1:26452-39192 GCA_044439825.1 Phycisphaerales bacterium JB064
GCCGGCCCGACGTAGATCACGATGTCGCCTCGGCCCTTGTCCTCGTCGGCTAGCTCGTCGCTCCAGCGGTCGACCATGACGATGCTGAGGATGTCGGCGCCGGGGCGTTGGCGTTGGAGGAACTGGCGGGTGGCGCCGTCGAACTCGACGTGGAAGCGGCCCACGACCAGGGCGACGGGCTCGTGGCCGGCCTTGAGCGCCGTGGCGACGCTGTCGGCCATGGTGGCGTCCCACACCAGTTGCGAGCGGAGGAAGTCGAGCGGGCCGAAGCCGCCGTGGCTGACGTCCATGCCGCCCATGGCCTGCACGAAGCGCTCGCGGTAGCCCTCGGGGCCCTGCTCATCGCGCGGCAGCACGAAGGTGGCGCGCTGGGCGGGCGAAAAGCCGCGGAGCGTGTCGTAGCCCTCGAGGCGGGCGAGGCGGACGTAGCGACGTGGGGCGTTGGCCGCGATGACCGCGCCGCCCGCGGCCTTGGTCGCCTCGACCATGTCGCGGTGGCCATCGGGATAGTTCGAGGCCGAGCGATTCGCACGCTCCTTGAACGCGTCTTCCTCGATCTGGCCGGCGAGGTAGTCGTCCAGGGCGAGTTGCTGGTCTCGCTCGAAGAACTCGAGGAGGAGGGCTGGGGTCTCGTCGCGGACGCTGAGCATGTCCTTCCAGATGGCCGCGGCGACGGGAAGGCCGACAGGGTGGCCGTGGAGCTCGCCGAAGAGGACGACGTCGGCATCATGGGTGCGACCCGATACGACGCGCTCGTACAGGCGCTCGCCCGAATGGCCATCAAAGAAGCGGACGCGGGAAGACTCGGCGGTCTGCTCGCGGAGTGCGTCCGAAGCGATCGGGCCAGAAGGGGTTTGGGTTGCGACGCAGCCTGGCAAGGCGAGAAGCACGGCGGCCAACAGCAAGATTGAGCGTTTCATGGTGTCTCCTTGGCAGGGTCCAGTCGTAGTCGTGACCTGTTCTATGCTCTCAGCCTTGCCGCCGCTTGCTGGATGCCGGAGATCACCGACCCTTGGACACCACGATGTACGCCGGCTTTGCCGCCGGGCTGGCCACGAGCCTGCTGTGGGCCCTGACGAGCCTGTGCTTTGCCGCGGGCGGGCGGCGGATCGGGCCGACGCTGGTCAACGGGCTGCGTTTGTACGTCGCCATCGTGCTGCTGACGGCCATGGTGTGGATCACCACGGGCAACCCACTCCCAGTCCTGAGCGATCGCCAGTTGCTGCTGCTGGCCGCGTCGTCGCTGGTGGGCATCGTCATCGGCGACCAGGCGTTGTTCACGGCCTTTGTCGACATTGGGCCTCGGTTGAGCCTCTTGATGATGAGCACGGCGCCCATCTGGGCGGCCTTGCTGGGGTGGATCGTGCTGGGCGAGGCCCTGGCGTGGCCCGCGGTGCTGGGCATCTCGGTGACCATCGCGGGCGTGGCCTGGGTGATCATGGAAAGGCCGGCCATGAAGGCCGACGAGAAGGCCCACCCCCATCGCGTCCGCGGCATCGTGCTGGCCCTGGTGGGCTCGATGTGCCAGGGCGGCGGGCTGCTCATAAGCAAGGCGGGCATGGGCCACGGCTGGCTGCCCGAAGACCAGCACCTGAACCCGCTGGCCGCCACGCAGACCCGCATCGCCGTGGCGATCGTGTGCATGACGCCGGTGCTGATCGCCCGCTGGCGGTATCAGGCGAGCAAACAGGCCCACAAGATCCCAGTTCGCACGTTAAAGTTCGGTCTGTTGTTTACGGCGCTGGGCGCGTTCGTCGGCCCGTTCCTGGGCATGTGGATGAGCCTGGTGACGGCCGACCTGACGCCGGTAGCCGTCGCTCAGACGCTGTGCTCGCTGGCGCCGGTGATGATCCTGCCCATGGTGGCCTGGCAGGGGGACACCGTGAACCGGAGGGCGGTGTTTGGGGCCTGCGTGGCGGTGGGCGGCGTGGCGATGCTGGCCATCCTGCCTGCGATCTTGCCCGAGAACTGGACAAAAAGTGGATCGGCGCGTGAGCCGGGCGAAGGGCCTCCGCTTGAAGAGGCATGGTCCGTGCCGCCCCAACCCGACGAGCCCATTGGCCTGACACCGGCCGAGCAGCCGGCCGAGAGGCCAATCGATCCGTCGGGCCAACCCTGAGGCCAGCCACCCCTGTTCGGGACACCGAACATGAGGGGAAACTCAGGCCGAGCGGTTACAATCCCCCCCAGAAGCGTGTGCGGGGGGAGAGAGCCATGACCCAGAACGCGACCGTGGTGGACGGCCAGGCCGGCGAGCCTGTCGACCCGTTGGAAGCCGCCCTGAAGCGGGCCATCAAGGGCGACCGCGGGGCCCTGATCGAACTTCTTGAAGATCTTGCCCCTGGCCTGCGGGTCAGGCTGGATCACAAGATCCCCGCGCCGCTCAAGGTGGCCGTGGAGGCGGACGACGTGCTGCAGGTCACCTACATCGAGGTGGTCGGGCGCATCGGCCAGTTCAAGACCGGCGGCGTCAGCGGCTTTAAGGCCTGGGTGACGCGCGTGGCCGAGAACAACCTGCTCGACGCCATCCGCGCGGCGCAGGCCGCCAAGCGGCCCGACCCGGCCAAGCGCGCCCACACGCCGCGCAATGCCGAGGACTCGGCCGCGACGCTCATCGAGGTGCTCGCCGGTGAGAGCAAGGCAACACCTTCGCGCTTCGTGGCGCGGGGCGAGGCGGTGATGGCGATGGAGCGCATGCTCGCGACGCTGCCCGCCGACTATGCGAAGGTCATCCGTTTGTACGACCTTGCGGGGCGGCCTGTGGAAGAGGTGGCCAAGGAGATGGGGCGCTCGACGGGCGCGATCTTCATGCTCCGCGCCCGCGCGCACGATCGGCTGCGCGAGGCCATGGGCGACGAGGGCAAGTACTTCTCGCGCGCCGGCGGCTGATGGACGTTTTGATCGGGATAGCACTCCATGGACGAGACACCCAACCAGGGAAGTGCCCCAGGGCCAACGCCCCCCGACGACGCTGCGCCACGCGAGGGCAGCGAGGCGAGCCGTGAGCGCAAGCTGATCGAGGCCGCCTTCGAGGGCGCCGAGCCCGCGAGCGGCTGGCCACAGTCGTCCAGCGCCTGGTTCGAGGGCGCGCCGCTGCCTCCCCATGGCGCGTTTCCGGGCTACGACATCGTCCGTGAGATCCACCGCGGCGGACAGGGCGTGGTGTATCAGGCCGTGCAGCTCAGCACGCGCCGGCACGTGGCGCTCAAGGTCATGCACTCGGGCCCGTTCATGGGCTCGTCGGGCCGGGCTCGCTTCGAGCGCGAGGTGCAGGTGCTCGGCCAGCTCGATCACCCCAACATCGTGCGCATCCACGACAGCGGGGTGACCAAGGACGGCTCGTGCTTCTACGTGATGGACTACATCAGCGGCAAGCCGCTCGATCGCCTCATGAACGAGGGGCAGTTGCCCGTTCGCGAGGCGCTGCGGCTGTTCGCCAAGATCTGCGAGGCCGTCAACGCGGCACACCTCAAGGGCGTCATCCACCGAGACCTCAAGCCCAGCAACATCCGCATCGACAAGCACGGCGAGCCCATCGTCGTCGATTTCGGCCTGGCCAAGCTGGCCGTGCCCGATCTCGACACCGATGGCAGCGGCCGCATGATGAGCATGACCGGGCAGTTCATCGGCTCGTTGCCCTGGGCCAGCCCCGAGCAGGCCGATGGCTCGCCGACCAATATCGACGTGCGCACCGACGTCTACTCGCTCGGCGTGATCCTGTATCAGTTGCTCACCAACCGCTTCCCCTACGAAGTGCTGGGCAACATGCGCGACGTGCTGGACAACATCCTGCGCACCGAGCCGGCGCGCCCGAGCACGATCCGCCGCAAGATCAACGACGAGGTCGAGACGATCGTGCTCAAAGCGCTGGCCAAGCAGCGCGATCGCCGGTACCAGAGCGCGGGCGAGCTCGGCCGAGACGTGCACCGCTTCCTCGATGGCCAGCCCATCGAGGCCAAGCGCGACAGCGGCTGGTACGTCATCACCAAGACGCTCAAGCGTTACCGTGGCCCGGTCGCCATCGGCATCGGCTCGCTCGCGGCCCTGATCGTGTTCGCGATCGTGATCTCGGTGCTCTACAAGGACGCCAAGGCGGCGCGTGCGGTGGCCGAGCAGAATACCATCGTTGCGGAGGACGCACGGGAGGCCGAGGCCGAGCAGCGGCAGCTCGCCGAATTGCGACTGGATGACGCCTACGAGCTCTCCAACACGATGCTGACGGACTTCTACGACGCCATCCGCGATTTGCGGGGCGCAACCGCAGCGAAGCTTGCGCTGGCCGAGAAGGCCGTCGCGACGCTGGACAGCCTCGAGGGCCAGGCCCAGGACGATCCGCAGCGGCTGCTGATGATCGGGCGCGGGCGGCTGCGGCTTGGGATGCTGTACGCGGGCCGGGCGGAGTTGCATCGCGTCGGCCGGCCGGAAGAGGGCGAGGCGCTGTATCGATCGGCGCTCGCGATCGCGAATGAGCTCGTCGACCGCGATGCGTCTTCGCTTGAGGCACACTATTTGAAGGCCGATACGCTCGCGGCCTTGGCGCATGCTCAGAGGATGCAGCAGGACTATGCCGGCGCGATCGAATCTGTCGAATCGGCAACTGAAGCCGCGGAGCAAACACTCAAGCTCGCTACCGACGAAGATCCCGAGACGGGTGAGATCGAGTTCCTGAGAGCAAGCAGCATACTCGAACGCGGAAACATCTACGTCGAGTATGGCATGGCCTCGAAGGACGTTTCCGAGAGCCAGAGGCTTGCCGATCGTGCACGACTGGCCTTTTTAGATGCTCTAGACAAGTTCCAGTCCATGATCGATCGAGGCGTAAATATCGATCGCGCCGAGATCGGCAAGGCGCACTCGTATGTCAGGCTGGCGGAGTGGGAGATGCGATCGGTGACCTTCGACACCGCGCGGCTGCCATCGGTCGATCACCAACTGATGCTTGACCGGCTCATCCAGGCGGAAGCCCACCTGCAACGGGCCATGCCGTTGTACGAGGGGCTGGAAGCTCGCCACCCCGAAAACGGCGCCTACGCACGCGATCGCTTGATTGCCGTGGAAGATATGGCAAACACGCTTCGTCTCAGGGCCGAGCAATATGACGCCCTCGCAACGCAGCAGCCGTCACGACAGGACGAACTCAACGGGCTTGCTACACGCGCTCGCGAAGACTCCGTCAGGCTGCTCGAAGAGGCTGTCGCTCTCGGCCAACGCGCACTGAACGCCGATGAGGCGAATGTCACGCTTGGCAGAAGACTTGCGATGTTGCAGGGGCGGCTTGGCCAGAGCTATGAGGCCAGCGGCAGGCTGGAGGACGCGCGACGCCTGTACGCCGATTCGATCCTTCAGCGTGAGTCGCTGGCGGCAACCGACCCGACGAACCAGCACTTTAACGACGCCGTCGTCGGCTGGTTCCGATTGGGCGTGCTCCATGAATCGCTCGCGGCCGACCCAACAGCTAAAGCGATCGAATTGCAGGCGGCCCTCGATGCCTTTCTGAAGGCGCAGAACTTCGTGCAGAAGCAGATCGATGCCGGCATCAGACCCGATAACACACACGCCCAGACCATCCAGGACCGAATCGACGCCGTACGCCAGCGCATGTCTGCTGGTTAAGACGCTACTTTGGTCTTGAGTCGGGCCTCCATAGCTGGTATCTTCCACCTGAGGAGCAAGCCGCCCGAGCCGGCGGGTTGGGAGACAGACATGACCAAGACGCGTTGTACCCAGGTCGCATCGGCGGCCATGATGGCCCTTTTGGCCGGCCAAGCCGCTTTCGGGCAGGTGATCGATTCGACCTGGATCGACGACACTACCGGTGTGTGGGGTGACGCCACACGGTGGAGCACGCCAGACTTCCCAACGGCTCGCGGGCCGGACATCTATCGCGCCATCATCGATTTCGATGCCGGCGGCGCGTACACCATCGGCGTCTCATCGGACATCGACCTCGACCAGTTCGTCTTCACGAGCGGCGACGCGACCATCGATGGTGGCGGGGTTGGCACCATCGTCGTTCGTACGGATATCGAGTTTGGCGACGCCACCGTTCGCGCAGTTGCCGAACTGATGAGCGAGGGCACGCTGCGCTTCACGGGCGATGTGTTGTGCGAGATCGATGACACACCGGCCTGCCAGATCGGCGCCTCGGTCCAGAAGCTGGGCATGGGCGACATCGCCTTTACGGGCTCGACCGTGTTCGAGCTCATGTCCGGCACGACGTTCACCATCGAGAACTCGGGCGACCTCATCGGTGACTCCACCGCCCGCATCCTCAACGATGGCACCTTCATCAAGCAGAACCTCGGCCTCACGCTCATCGAGGACGTCGGCTTCGTCAACACGGGCACGGTGATCATCGAGCAGGGCAGCCTGGAGATCACCAACCCCATCCTGCCCAGCGCGGCCACGCTCGGGCCGAGCACGTATGACATTGGCGACGGCGCGGTGCTCAACTTCACGGGCACGGCCCTGAGCACGAACCAGGCCGACGTCATCTTCCGCGGGCCGGACAGCGCGTTCCCGCAGTTCTCTGGTGTCTCGCTCAACGAGGGCCTGGCCCAAGCAGAGAATGGCGCCGACATCACCTTCTCGCCCACCAGCGGGCTGGTGAACGAGGGCACGCTGCTGGCCGACGGCGCGGGCTCGACCATCACGGCCGCGGGCGCGATCAACAACAACACCGGCACGATCACCGTGCTCAACGGCGGCGTGGTCACGGGCAATGGCTCGGGCATCAACAACAACGGCGGCACCGTGCAGGGCAACGGCACACTCCAGGCCGCCACGTTCATTAACAATGGGCTCGTGAGCCCTGGCACGTCTCCGGGCGTGCTCGTGACCGAGGGCGTCGCGGGCTCGGGGCACGTCTTCCAGCAACAAACCGGCGGCACGCTGTTCATCGAGATCGCCGGCCGCATGGCGGGGGCCGACCACGACGTGCTCGACGTGCGCGGCATCGCGCTGTTCGATGGCACGCTGGATATCGAGTTCTCGCCCTTCAGCGGCGAGCCGCCGGTCCAGCCGGGCGATCAGTTCCAGATCATCCTGGCCGACGGCGTCGACGGTCAGTTCCGCGATGTGCAGCTCCGCGGCTTGGGCGCCGAGGGCCAGGTCGAGGTCGTGTTCGGCAGCGGTGGCGTTGTCGTCGTTGTCCGGCAGATTCCCACGCCCGGCGCACTTGCCGTGCTGGGCCTCGGCGGCCTGATGGCCGTGCGTCGCCGGCGCTGAGCGGTCAATCCAACTCGCGCAGCGCCTCGGCCACCTCGTCGACGTGGCCTGGCACCTTCACCTTGCTCCACACGCGGGCGACCTTGCCCTGCGCATCGATGAGGAAGGTCGTGCGCTCGATGCCCATGTAGGTGCGGCCGTACATGCTCTTCTCGACCCACACGCCATACTTCTGGGCGATGGCGGGGTCGGGCTTGCCGTCGTCGCCCTCGCGATCGTCGGCGAGCAATGGGAAGTTCAGGTCGTTCTTCTTGGCGAACTTGGCCTTGCTCTTGGTGTTCAGGATGCTGATGCCCAGCACCGTGGCGCCCAATTTCTCGAACGCGGGCAATTGATCGCGGAAGTCGCAAGCCTCCTGCGTGCAGCCGCTCGTGTCATCTTTGGGATAGAAGAAGAGCACCACCGGCTTGCCGGCGAAGTCGCTCAGCGCGTGGGTGTTGCCGTCCTGGTCCTTGAGCTTGAACGCCGGCGCTTTGCGGCCGGCCTTGATGGGTTCGCTGGTGGTCGTAGACATGCCTGGGCTCCTGAGGGTTTATGCCTCAGAGCCTACCTGCCGCAAGCGGCACGGTCATCACGAGATCAGGAAAGCACCCAGCGGATCATCGTCGCCGCGAGGACGACCCCCACCGCCAGCGAGATGCCGAGGCGGGCGAGCACGGGCAGCGAGGCGGGCGTGGGCGTGTGGGCCTTGCGGATGAGCGGGAGCCGCTCGGCCGTGGCCAGGCCCAGGGGCTCCTCGCCGCAGCGGGCCGAGTCCTGCACGATGGCGATCACGAGGTTGGCGTCGAACTGACGCAGGCCCAGGCGGGTGGCCTGGGCGAGGAGGCGGTCGCGGGACTCGGGCCGCAAGATGGCCGAGCGGCCGCCCTCGAGGCTGGTGGCCACGCGGCAGGCGAACACCCATCGGGCGTCGAGCGCGTCGATGGCCGCGGCCTGTCGGTTGCTCCGGGCGACCTCGAGTTCCATGGCGGCCCGCAGTGCCGCCTGGCTCGGGCCCTCGGCCTGGGGCGTATCGGTCGCCAGAGTCGCCACCGCTCGGGCGGCGTTGCGTTGGGGCAACGACGTTGCCTTGACGCCACGCGGCGCGCCGACGAGTCGCAACGAAGGGCTTGTTCCGGCCGATTCCAGCATCGTGTGAGCAAGATTGCACACCGCGTGCCGAGCCCGGCTTGATCTGCCGATACACTGGTCGGCCATGAGCGAGGGAGACGCCCAACCCGGACAGCCGGCAACGCCCGCACCCGATGCGGGCGATGGGCTCGATGACATTCGGGTTTCCCTGAGTAAGGACGAGGTGCTGGCCAAGCTGGGAGAGGCCGCCCGCCGGGGCAAGCTGCCCGAGTATCACCGGGGCGGGCCGGATGATGCCCTGTTCTCGGCCAGCGCGCTGGGCCATCCGTTCGACCGAGACCTGCTGGCCTGGGCGAAGCCCGATAACGATAAGCTCCGCCTGACATTCGGCCTGCGATGGCGGAAGAAGGCCCCGATCATCTACATCGCCGCCATGGTGCTGACCGTGGAGCCCGGGCGCTACTTCCTTGAGACCATGATCCCGGGCTCGTGGGGCTGGGGATCGATCATGTGGTGGTATTACCCGCTGACCATCCTCCCGATCCCACTCATGTGGCGGGGCTTTGTTCGCCAATCCCGGCGATCCACGCTCGAGACGGCTCGCGAGAGTCACCAGGCGATCGTGTCGATCCTTGGGGGAGAGACCGTTCAGTAGCAAGAATGGCGGTGGTTGCCCCTGTGGTAGGACGGCCCGAGTGGAAGGCCGGGGGGCGACTTCCGATAGACTTTGGGACGAAAGACCCGCGTGGCCAATTGGCCGCGCTGCAACAAAGCCAAGGCAAGGCCGGCCATCACGCAGGCCAGGAGGAAGCCCATGTTCAAGACTGCTCGTTCGTTCGATGGCCTGGCCGGCCGGGTGGCCTGTGTGGTTGCCGCCTGCGGGCTGGCGATCTCTGCCCCCGCTCTGGCCGCCCCGCCCGTGCTCGACTTCGTGCCCGAGGACGCCTCGGGCGTCGTGGCGATCAACAACCTGGGCGGCGCCATGGGCGACCTGCGTGCCTTCATGAACGCCAGCAATCTGCCGGCGATGGAAGGCGAGATGCAGGCCATGCTGTCGGAGGTGGACGGCGTGGCCGTGAACGCCGCCGGCTCGGCCGCCTTCTTCATGGATGCCGACGGCGAGAGCATCGTGCTGCTGCCGGTGAAGAACTACAAGGAGTTCGTCACCGCGCGCGGCGGCGTGGGCGCGGGCGTCGAGGAGATCGACTTCGGCGGGCAGCCAACCGTTGTGAAGCGTGTGAGCGACAACTTTGCCGCTCTGGCGCCGGCGAACATGGCCGAGGCACTCGATGGCTGGGAGCCGACGAAGGGCCACATGGCCAAGCACGTCGAATCGATGGGTTCGCGTTCGCTCGACGCGGCCGAGTCGGCCGACGTGTTCATCATCGGTTCGATCGCCGCGATGGCCGACGACTGGCGCGAGGGCTATGAGGGCATGAAGGGCATGGCCATGATGTTTGGCGGGCCCGAGGCCGCCCAGGGCTTTGCCACCATCGACCCCATCGTGGGCGCCTTCCTGACCGATGCGCAGACTGGTGTGGTCGCCCTCGACTTCGCTGCTGATGGTGTGACCGCTCGCTTCCTCAGCCGCTTCAAGGAAGGCTCGATGCTCGCCGGCCTGTTCACGGGCAAGAGCGACACGGGCAGCCTGCTCGAGCGTGTGCCCGACATGCCCTTCGCCTTTGCCGGCGCGATCGACACCTCGGCGCCCGGCGTGCGCAGCCTGCTGAGCATGATGCAGGAGAACCTGCCGCAAGACAAGGCCGGCCAGGCCAAGGTCGTGATGGACATGCTCAAGAACTCGACGGGCCAGGCCTTTGTGATGGGTGCGCCCTCGATGCAGGAGATGAGCATCGGTGCGGGCGCGTTCGTCCGCAGCGCGGTGTACTACCGCTCGGAGAACCCCGCCAAGCTCAAGAGTTCGGTGGCCGAGGGCATGAAGCTCGCCGACGGGCAGAAGATGGAGCAGGACGGCCTGACCATCGTCACCAGCACCAGCTATCGCCCCGAGGCGCGCACCATCGAGGGCGTGACGGTCGACGAGTGGGGCATGCAGACCAACTTCGAGGGCGAGCCCAACGAGCAGACCATGCAGGCCCAGATGGCCATGAGCATGATGTTCGGCAGCAACGGCCTGGGCGGCTACCTGACCTCGGTCGACAACGGCGTGATCATGACCATGTCGCGCAACAGCCAGATGCTGACCCAGACGCTCGGAACCGCCAAGAACGGCGGCGGCCTGGGCACCAACGCCGACGTCAGCGCCATCTCTGGCAAGCTGCCCGAGAACCGTGCGTTCGAGGTGTACATTGGTGTCGACAAGCTGCTGGGCATCGGCGCGGCGTTCCTGGGCGATATCCCGCCCATGCCCCCGGTGGGCATCGTGGCGGCCAGCGGCGATGGCACGGCCGAGATCGCGCTGCACATCTCGCCCGCGGTTATTTCCAAGGGCATGGAGATTGGCATGATGATGGGCGCCGGCATGGGCGGCCCGGGCATGGACTTCGAGGAAGGCGACGACGACGGCGGGCCGGCGTTCTGAGCGAAGCCTCGACCATCCCAACGAACTGGGCATTGGCCCACCAGCGCGCGGTCGCCCTCAAGCGGCCGCGCGTTGTTGCCATTCTCAATGCCACGCCAGACAGCTTCTTTGACGGAGGGCAACTGCCCGACGTGAACGCGGCCCTCGCTCGTGCCAGGGGGGCCGTGCATCATGGCGCGGCCATGCTCGACGTGGGCGGCGAGAGCACGCGTCCGGGAGCCCAGCGTGTGTCGGCCGAGGAGCAGATCGCGCGCGTCGTGCCGATCATCGAGGCGGTCCGCCGCTGCGAGGATGCGAAGGTTTCGTCAATTCCCATCAGTGTCGATACCACGCTTTCGGCAGTGGCGCGGGCTGCTGTCGAAGCCGGGGCTGACGCGATCAACGACGTGTCTGGGGCGAGCGAGGACGCCGACCTGTTGCGGGTGGCCGCAGACATGGGGGCTGGGATGGTGCTCATGCACCGCGGGCCGGCGCCGCCCAAGGACCGCTACGCCGACGAGTATGAGGCCGAGCCGCACTACGAGGGCGGCGTGGTCGCGGCGGTGTGCGGGAATCTGGCGGCGCAGGCCGAACGAGCGATGGCGGCCGGCGTCGCCCGTGATCACCTGGTGATCGACCCGGGCCTGGGCTTTGGCAAGAGCGTGCGGCAGAACATGGAACTGCTTCGCGCCACCGCTGAGTTGGCCTCGCTGGGCCTGCCGGTGTACATCGGCGCGAGCCGCAAGCGGTTCGTGGGACGGGTGTCGATCGGGGGCGAGAGCGAGCCGGCCGAGCGGCTGGCGGGATCGATCGCCGTCACGGTGCTCAGCGCCAGGCACGGTGCGATGCTGCATCGCGTGCACGACGTCGCACAGCATGTGCAGGCGTTATCGGTGGTTGACGCGTGGCGGGCGGGCTCGGAAACCGGCATGGAATGACGGCGGGGCTGCGGAGGTTGGTATACCTGACCCCGCCCCAAACGCACACAGTTGAAGGGCCGGGCCGGATCGCTAGGATCGGGTCGTCCGACCTCGGCGAGAACGAGACGGGCGGGCCACGGAGGCTTCCGGGCCACGCCATGAGCAAGGAGCGGCACAATGGCCAACGAGCATGTTCAGGAGTTTACCGACGCTAACTTTGAGGCCGAAGTGCTCAGCAGCGACCAGCCCGTGCTGGTGGATTTCTGGGCCGAGTGGTGCATGCCGTGCCGGATGCTGGCCCCCACGATCGACCAGCTGGCCGAGGAATTCGCCGGCAAGGTGAAGGTCGGCAAGGTCGATACAGACGCCAACCGCGACGTGGCGGTCAAGTACGGCATCCATGCCATCCCCACGATCATCCTCTTCAAGGGCGGCGAGCCGGTCGAGAAGTTCATCGGCCTGAAGAACCGCGACGAGCTGGCCGCCGCCATGAACGGCGCCGTCGGCGCGGCCTAACGGCACCGGCACGCAGACCCGACGCCTCCGGCGCGATACAGTCCCCCTGGTGACCAACCCCAATCCACAGACCGGCACGCCCAACGGCCCCCGACTCCGATGCGGAGCCGTGGGTGTTGGCCGCATGGGCCGGCACCACGCCCGCGTGTATGGCCAGCTCGCCGACACCGAGCTCGTGGGCGTTGTGGACGCCAACATCGAGCGTGCGGCCGACATGGCCGAGCAGTTCGGGGGCAAGGCGTTTTCCTCCCTCGATCAGCTGATTGAGGCGGGCGTCGACGCCGTCTCGATCGCCGCACCCACCAGCTCCCATCGTGACCTGGCCGAGCGTTGCATCGAGGCGGGCGTGCACTGCCTGATCGAGAAGCCGCTGGCGGGTTCGTCCGCCGACGCAGAGGCGATCCGCAACCTCGCCGAGAAGCGTGGCGTGGTGCTGATGGTGGGCCACATCGAGCGGTTCAACCCGATCATGCGGGCCATGCAGC
>JBITAB010000089.1:39292-41936 GCA_044439825.1 Phycisphaerales bacterium JB064
GTGCTGATGGTGGGCCACATCGAGCGGTTCAACCCGATCATGCGGGCCATGCAGCGGGCGACGGCCGCGGATGATTCGATCACGCCTCGCTTCATCGAGGTGCACCGCGTCAGCCCGATGACCTTCCGCAGCGTGGACATCGGCGTGGTCATGGACATGATGATCCACGACCTGGACGTGGTGCTCATGCTCATGGGCGGGCAGGAGCCCGACGAGATCCAGGCGGCCGGCGTCGCTGTGGTGACCGAGCACGAGGACATCTGCAACGCCCGCCTGACCTGGCACAAGCCCTATGGGGCGTGCGTGGCCAACATCACCGCCAGCAGGCTGGCGCTCAAGACCGAGCGGGTGACGCGCATCACCGGCGAGAAGGCCTACATCAAGCTCGACTACGGGGCCAAGACCGGCGTGATCATCCGCCGGACGGCCAACGAGCTGCAGATGCGCGAGATCCAGGCCCAGCTGCGCAGCGGCGTGGACCTGACGGACCTGAAATGGGACGAGCTGGTCAACGTTGAGCAGCTCGAGATCGATGACGGCGAGCCCATCGTGATGGAGATCCGGGCGTTCCTGGACGCCATCCGCACCGGCAGCCCCCCGCCCATCGACGCGCGGGCGGGCTTTGCCAACGTGCGGACGGCCCAGCGCATCGTCGAGGCCATCCGGGCGACCATGGGTGACAACCTGGCCGCCGCCAACACCAACCAGCACGCCGGTGAGGACCAGGGCCAGGACGCGCCCGTGGGTCGCTCGGCCGGCCGATGAGCACACGCCGCGACGCCTTGTGGCGAGAGTTCCCCCGCACGGACGCCCACCTCCGCTAGACTTTCAGCCCGCCGCACAGGCCGAGTGGCCCGCGGGGGCATCCGCATCGAGACCATCGACACCAGTAGTTTCCACCCACCTCATCCGTCCGGAACCCAACGCCATGGCCGAAGAGCAGACCAGCACGCAGACCTCGCAGACCACGCCGCCTCCAGCCAGCGACGCGTCGCAGGTGCCCCAGGCCCAGCCGCTCAGCGATGAGCTCTCCAAGCAGATCGACGCTGCGATGGAAGCCTCGACGCCCGCCGACCAGGCGGGACCCGGAAAGGGCATGAGCGGGGGCAAGATCCGCGGCCCGCGCGTGGTCGGCGGTCGTGGCCAGCCCACGATGCGCACCGGCAAGGTGGTCAACGTCACCGAGAACGACATCTTTCTGGAGTTTGGCCCCAAGGAGCTCGGCATCGTCAGCCGCGACCAGTGGCGCGAGGGCGAGAACGTGCCCGAGGCCGGCCATGAGCTCGAGGTGATCGTCGAGCGGTTCGATCAGGCCGAGTCCATCTACGTGTGCGCTCGCCCGGGCGCCATCCGCAAGGCCATCTGGGACACGCTGCACGCGGGCCAGGTCGTCGAGGCCACCTGCGTGGGCACCAACAAGGGCGGCCTGGAGATGGAGCTGGCCGGCGGCCACCGCGCCTTCATGCCCGCCAGCCAGGTGTCCATCGAGCGTGTGGAAGACCTCGAGAAGTTCGTCGGCCAGCGCATGGAGTGCGAGGTCCAGCGCGTCGAGCGCAAGGGCCACGGCAACGTCGTGCTCAGCCGTCGCAACATCCTCGAGCGTGAGCGGGCCAAGGAGGCCGAGAAGCTCAAGGACACGCTGCACGTGGGTCAGATCATCGACGGCACCGTGCAGCGCATCGCGCCCTTCGGAGCCTTCGTCGACATCGGCGGCATCGACGGCCTCGTGCACGTGTCGGACCTCTCCCACAACCGCATCGGCCAGGGCGAGAACGCCGTCCGCAAGGTCGTCAAGGAAGGCCAGCAGGTCCGCGTCGAGGTCCTCAAGATCGACTGGGACAACAACCGCATCGGCCTTGGCATGAAGCAGCTCGAGTCCGACCCCTTCTCCGAGAAGGTTGGCGAGATCGAGGAAGGCGCCGAGGTTTCGGGCCGCGTCACCAAGATCATGGACTTCGGCGCGTTCGTCGAGCTTGCCCCAGGCGTCGAGGGCCTGGTGCACATCAGCGAGCTCGACTACAAGCGCGTGAAGGCCGTGGGCGACGCCGTAAAGCAGGACGAGGTGGTGAAGGTGAAGGTGCTGAGCATCGAGCCCGGCAAACGCCGCATCAGCCTGAGCATCAAGGCCCTCAAGCCCGCGCCGGCCGGCGCCAAGGGCAAGGGCGAGCAGGGCCCCAGCGCCGAAGAGATCCTGAAGGAAACGCCCCAGCTTCGTCGCCTGCGCGAGAAGTTCGGCGGCGGGCTCAAGGGCGGTCTGGGCTAAGCGACCAATTCAGCACAGTTCACAATCGCCCTCCCTCGCCTCGCGCGAGGGAGGGCGTTTTCGTTAGCGGGACGCGAGCAGCTCGTGCGTCGGCTCAAACGCACGACAAATCGCGATCTGGTATCGCTTGCGGCCGAGCTCGCCCAGCCGCGGCTCGTCGGCGAGCTCGACAGACGTGAAGTGCGGGCGCAGCCGGTCGAGCAGGTCGCCATCGCGTGCGTCGGCCACAACGATGCAGTCCCGCCCGCGCCATTGCTCGCGATCGCTCCAATACGCGAATCCCAGACCAACACCGCCCACGAGCCACTGGCTGGTTGTGAACTCGGCGGACTCTTCGTACGTCTCCATCGATCCTCGATAGAACGCCAGCACGCTGGCCAG
>JBITAB010000089.1:42036-47563 GCA_044439825.1 Phycisphaerales bacterium JB064
GAGGCCGCCGGCAGCAGGCTGAGCAGCGCGGGCAGCGTCCAGTTGAGATGGATGTCGTGACGCAGCGACTTGATCGCCATCACCCCAAGCAGCGGCAGCGAGTACGCGAACGCGATGACCCATCTCGGCTGGAGGAAGCGGCGATGGCGCACGAGCCTGGGCGCGTCGGCGAACAGCCTCCACAGCAGGACGGGCGTGATCGCCAGCAGGTTGATGCCCACGAAGCCGAGCACAGATCCGAGGCTCAGCGGCGCGTTACCAAAGCGGTCGATGAACTGGAAGCGGAAGCTGGCCCAGTCGTTGGCCCAGTTCCAATAGACCACCGGCGCGAAGATCAGGCCAGCGAGCACGACCGCGAGGTATGGGTGCACGCTGCGCAGGTGCCGGCGCCATGGGGCGTGGACGAGCACGGCCCCCACCGTTCCCGCGGCGAGGAACACGCCCGTGTACTTGCTGAGCATCGCGCCGCCGAGTGCTGCGCCGGCCAGATACCAGCCCGAGGCGCGGTCGTGCTTGAGCGCGCTGGTCACGCCCACCATGCACACCATCCAGAAGAACAGCAGCGGCGCATCCATCGTGGCGATGAAGCCCGTGGCGTAGTACATCGGCAGCACGAGCAGCAGCACCGCGGCCCCGAGCCCGGCCGCCCGCCCGAACCATGCCGCCCCGAAACGGAACATGGGCACCGCCGATGCGAGCATGAGCGCCTGGCCCACGAAGCGCACGCCGAACTCGGTGTGCCCGAAGATGGCCGTGCCCAGGCCGATGACCCACGCGACCATGGGCGGGTGATCGAAGTAGCTCAGGCTCGGCTCCTGGGCGTACATCCAGTAGTACGCCTCTTCGGGCGCGAGCGGCAGCTGCGCCATCGCCACGAGCCGCACGAACATGGCCAGCGCGAGCAATGCGAGCACGCGGTATTGCGTGCGTTGCCGAATGCCTGGAATAGTGAAGCTCTTCGCACGCCAGTTCTTGGGCCGCAGATCGGCGTGCTCGTCGCGGAGCAGCGGCACGTTGAGGGCGGCTTCCGCGACGATGCGCGTGCTCATCTTGCTCTTGCCGGCGGCACGATCGGGGAAGTGGATGGGCGCTTCGACGAGTCGCAGGCCCAGGCGGTGGGCCATGTAGGCCATCTCCACCTGGAAGCCGTAGCCGCCCTGGGTCAGCCGCTCCCACGGGTTGATCGCCTCGAGCGCTTCGCGTCGCCAGAGCCGGAAGCCGCCCGTGGCGTCGTGCACGCGCAGGCCCAGCGACCAACGCACATAGAGCCCGTTGGCCACGCGGCTGAGCGCACGGCGCGCACGGCCCCATGTCTCGCCGAGCGTGCCGCCGGGGCAGAAGCGCGAGCCGAGCACGACGTCGGCGTCCTTGATGGCGTCGAGCAGCACGGGGACGTCTTCGGGGCGGTGCGAGAAGTCGCAGTCCATCTGCAGCACGAGGTCGGCGCCGTCATCGATCGCCTTGCGAAAGCCCGCGAGGTATGCCGCGCCGAGGCCTTCCTTGTTCTGGCGGTGGATGACGTGCACCACGCCTTCGTGGCGATGGGCCAACCCGTCTGCGATGCTGCCCGTGCCATCGGGGCTGTTGTCATCGACGATGATGATCTTGACCGTGTACCCGAGCGGTTGGGCGAGCAACGCATCGACCATGCGTTCCAGATTGGGCGCTTCGTTATACGTCGGCAGCACGATCGTGAGGGAGTCCATCGCGTTCTCCTCGCGGGCCCGTGCCGGAAGGCGGGAGCTCGATCCCAATGGGGAGAGCCGGTCGGCAACGGGCGGCGTGTGGGTGGGCGGCACGCAACAATCATCGCCCGTGCACAGCGCGAGGCGAGCGAAAACACTGCGCATGAGGCCTGCAATTCTCGCAGTGCCCCGCTTGCGAAGCGCTATGAACTTATGAGTGAGTGCTTGCTATCCCAGTCGAGCCGAAACCGCCGACGCCGCGAACGGTCTGGTCGAGCTCTTCGACGACAACCACCTCGCACATCGCTACGGGCGCGATGACGAGCTGGGCGATGCGGTCGCCGTGCTCGATGGTCTGGGATTCCCGAGAGAGGTTGATCAGCGCGACGCGCAGCTCGCCGCGGTAGTCGGCGTCGATCGTGCCCGGGGCATTGGGGACGGTCACCCCACGCTTTGTGGCCAACCCGGAGCGTGGCCGCACCTGGCCCTCATACCCGTTGGGGATGGCGATCGCCAGGCCGGTGGGCACGACGGCGATCTGGCCCGGTTCGAGCGTCAGCGTGGGTTGATCAGCTGGGAGGCACGCGGCCAGATCGAGCCCGGCCGCCTGATCGGTCTGGCGCTGGGGCACGGTGGCGCGCTGGTCGAGGATGCTCAATCGCACCGGCGGGTGGTCGCGATGGCTCATCGAGACCGGGTCCACGTCGGCTTGCTCTTCACCTCGGTGAGCGGAGACATCGCGGCGAGTTGGCGGTCGGCGGCGGCGATCACACGCTCAGCTTCCTTGGCCGCTCGCTCGAGGCTGCTGGCGCCCGCGACACGCTTGTAGGTGTCGCCGCCGGGCCGCTGGGCCATGCGGGCCTCGCTCTCGCGCTGGGCCTGGCGGAGCTCGACCAGGGCGCTCTGGGCACGGGCGCGCGTGGCGCGAAGCTCTGCCAGCAGCGTGGGCAGGTCGGTGGTGGTCGCGATGGTGTCGATTGAAGTCGCGATGGCCATGGCGTCTCGCTCGCGGGCGGGCGGGGCTACAGAAGGGAGCGCGGCCCGCCGCGGGGTGAATAGAACTTTAGCCGTCTCTTGTTCCGTCTGCCGCCCCGGTGGTTGCATGGACGGGCTTTCCATCGGGATTAACCCCAAGGCTTGGCACCCACCTCCGGAGCTCGGCCAGCACGGCGTGGCGATCGGCCGAACCCGTCATGCCACCCAGAGCCCTGGCGGCGGCCTTCCCGTCGATGCCGTCGTCGGCACCGCTGAGCCGCAGCACGCCCGGGCAGGGGGTCTCGACCAGTTCCTCGGCCGCGTGGACCAGGGCCTCGTGCAGCTTCTCGCCGGGGCGGATGCCGGTCTCGAGGATGACCTGCTGGCCCGTGCCACCCCCCTCGTTCCACACGGGCTCGAGGCCATGGGCCTTGATGAACCGCTCGGCGAGGGTGGCGATCTCGACGGGCTGGCCCATGTCGAGCACGAAGACGCCGCAGTTGTCTTGGGGCTCGAGCGCACCGGCATGGGCCACCAGCAGCGCCGCCTCGCCGATGGTCATGAAGTATCGCGTCATGCGGCGATCGGTGATCGTGATGGGCTGGCCCTCGGCGACCTGGGCGCTCCAGATGCGGAGCACGCTGGCGGCCGAGCCGAGCACGTTGCCGAAGCGGACGATGGCCAGGCGTGTGGGCCGGCCTTCTTCTCGGGCGCGTTGGTCGGCGGCGATGCCATAGGCCTCGGCCAATCGCTTGGTGGCGCCCATGACACTCTTGGGCGCGACGGCCTTGTCGGTGGAGACCAGCACCACGCGATGGGCGCCCACCTCGATGGCCGCGTCGACGAGCGAGGCGGTGCCCAATAGGTTGTTGGCGATGGCCTGCGCGGGGTGGTCTTCCATCAGGGGCACGTGCTTGTGTGCCGCGGTGTGGAAGACGACCATGGGCCGTTCCTGGTGCAGCAAACGCCGCGTGCCATCGCGGTCGGCCACGTCGTGCAGCAGGGCGCGGCGGGCCATGCCCGGGTGGTTCCAGGCCAGGCGGCGGTCGATCTCGAACAGGGCGTTCTCGGCCCGCTCCATCAGGATCATCGCGCTGGGCGAGTATCGGGCGCACAGCAGCGCAAGCTCGCTGCCGATCGAACCACCAGCACCGGTGACCAGCACGCGGCGGCCCTGGATGAGCTCGCGCAGCGGCGCGTCGTCGGGCGCACGCATCGGGCGGCCGATGAGGGCTTGCAGGTCGATCACGGGCGCCGTGCTCATGGTCGCGCCGCCGACGCCCTTGCCCTGCTCGGGCGGCCCGCCCAGCCCGACGAGCACGGGCGGCTGACGCTTGAGCATGTCGACCACGGGCGGCAGGAAGCGTTCTTCGAGCCCGGCGTCGTGGATGGCCTGGCGCACGCGGGCGATCGTGGCGTGGTCGTCGAGCGGCAGGCTGACGATCGCCACGCGCACGCCCATGTTCTCTCGCAGGTTTTCCAACGCCTCGATCGAGCCGAGCACGGGAGCGCCGATCAGCCCGTCGGCCTCGCCCCCACCCGCACGGCCGCCGGTCAGCACCAGACCCACCACCAACGGCCCGCCCTCGGGCAGCAGGCGGGCGGCGGTGGGAGCCGTGGAAGCATCGCCAATGACCACGCTTGGCACGCCGGCCAGTGGCAAAAGCCCGCGCGAGCGAGCGCGGGTGGGAGTCTGGGCGGCTTGGGCGGCTGGCGTCGCCTGATGGGTCATGGCTGGTGTATCGGAGCGGCCGGGCCCGGCCCTTGCCAAATGGGGGCTTTGCTGGCACATCTGCTTGACACATCGGCAATAGGTAATATATTTATTACCTATGGACGCCGAACGGCTCGATCGCATCTTCGGGGCTCTGGCCGACGCGAGCCGGCGGGCGATGCTCGAGATCATCCGCGATCAGCCGGGAGCCCTCGTGCGCGACGTGACGGGGCACTTCGAGCTCTCGCGCATCGCCGTGATGCGTCACCTGCGTGTGCTGGAGGACGCGGGGCTGGTGACCAGCGAGAAGGTCGGCCGCGAGCGGCGGCACTACTTCAACGCCGCCCCGATCCAGATGGTGCGTGACGAGTGGATGGCCCGCTACGGGTCGTTCTGGAGCGAGCGGATGGCCGACCTGAAGCGGCGGCTGGAAGACGATGGACAACAGGAGGCGGCACGCGATGTCAGCTGATGCTTCGACCCGGGCGAGCGCCAAGCAGTCGGTCTTCAAGACGCACATCCGCGCCCCGATCCACGACGTGTGGAAAGAGATCACGCGGACCGATGCGCCCATCGCCGCCTTCTTCAACGCGCGGATGCACACGCCCATGCTCGAGCCGGGCTCAAAGCTCGCGATGCGCACGCCCGACGGCAGGCACACCGGCGTCGTGGGCGAGATCCTCGAGGTCGTGCCGCCCACGAAGTTCAGCCACACGTTCAAGTTCACGAACCTCGACGACCCGCCGTGCACGGTGGTCTACGAGCTGCGCGAGGTGGACGGCGGCACCGAGTTCACGCTCACCATCGTCGACGCGCCGGCGGGCACCAAGACCGAGAAGCAGATGGCCGCCGGCGGCAAGATGATCGTCAACACGCTCAAGCGCGTCATGGAGACCGGCAAGCCCAGCCTGGGCATCCGCATGCTGTACGTCTTGTTTGGCGTGATGCCGCAGCCCAAGCGCTGCCGCAGCGAGCACTGGCCGGTCGAGTAGCTTCGCACGCACACCTGGGGGAACACGATGGCACAATCACCCGAAGACATGGCCGCGAGCATGGTGGCCAACATGCCCGAGAAGACCGGCAAGAGCATGGACCAGTGGCTCAAGATCGCCAGGGCGTCCAAGCTCGAGAAGCACGGCGAGATCGTCAAGCA
>JBITAB010000090.1:0-5131 GCA_044439825.1 Phycisphaerales bacterium JB064
GCCGGCATCGTCGACCACGAGGCGGGCGTCAAGGACACCGAGCAGATGGGCGGGCTGTTCAAGGCCATGCCCGTCACAGCCATCGTCGCGATCGTCTCGGGCCTGTCCATGGCCGGCTTGGTGCCGCTGCTGGGCTTCGTCGCCAAGGAACTCATGCTTAAGGGCAGCCTGCACGCGCACGGCGGGCCGCACGAGATCGCCTGGCTGTGGCCCACGATCTCCACGATCGCCGGCGCCTTCATGGGCGTCGCGGGCCTGCAGGCCGGCTTGCGTCCCTTCTTCATGAAGCGCACCGCCGAGGGCGACTACCCCAAGCACCCCCACGAAGCACCGCTGCCCATGCTGTTTGGCCCGGTCGTGCTCACGGGGCTCACGCTTGTCGGCGGCCTTGCGCCCGCGCTCTTTGCCAACCACCTGATCAACGGCACCAGCGCGTCCATCGCCGGTGGCCACGAGGTCGAACTGGTCAAGCTGAGCTCGATCTATCTGGCCACACACCCGAGCATGGCCCTGCTGCTCAGCGGCGTGGCCCTTGTCGGGTCGGTCATCATCTTCGCGCTCCGCCGGCCGTGGCGTGCGATCACCGCACCACTCGACACGCTCACGCAGGCCATCGGCTGCGAGCGGCTGTACCACCTGCTGTTCAACGGCGTGGTGGGCAAGCACTCGCTCTCGACCATGCAGACCAGGCTGCTCCAGAGCGGCTATCTGCGCGTGTACGTGCAGGTGACCGTGCTCACCGCCATCGCGCTGGCCGGCGGCCTGCTCGTGATGAACGGCGGGCTCTTCGATTCGCTCGGCACGGCAATCCCCGCCTTCAAGGATGTCGCCTGGACAGAGCTGCTGTTCGAGGCCGTGCTCGTCGCCATGATCTGCGTGGCGGCCTTCGCCTCGACGCAGATGCGCGGCCGCCTGTCGACGATCGCCGTGCTGGGCGTCGTGGGCTACTGCTCGGCGGTCATCTTCGTGCTCTTCGGCGCGCCAGACGTCGCCATGACCCAGTTCGCCGTCGAGACGCTCACGGTCATCATCTTCGTGCTGGTGGTCTACCACCTGCCGCGCTTCGCGGTCTATAGCAGCCGCCTTGCCAAGCTGACCGACGCGGGCGTGGGCATCGCCTTCGGCCTCATGATGGCGGCCTTCGTCGTCTCCTCGTTCGCGATCGATGCGGACGACGGCATCTCGTGGTTCTACAACCGCTACGCCCTGCCCGATGAGCCCGGCATGCACGCGGCATATGGGCGCAACCTCGTCAACGTCATCCTCGTCGACTTCCGCGCCCTGGACACCATGGGCGAGATCACCGTGCTCGGCCTGGCGGCCGTTGGCGTGTACACGCTGCTCAAGCTCCGCCAGGAGCGCCCCGCGCAGGGAGGGATGGCATGAACTCCATCATCCTCCGCACCGCGACGCGCTTCATGCTGCCGCTGCTGATCCTCTTCAGCATCGTCGTGCTGCTGCGTGGGCACAACCAGCCCGGCGGTGGCTTCGTGGGCGGCCTGCTCGCCTCGAGCGCGTTCGTGCTCTACTCGATGGCCTTCGGCGTGCCCGCGCTGCAGCGTCTGCTGCGCGTGCCGCTGACGACCTACATCGCCGTGGGCGTGGGCATGGCCCTGGCCAGCGGCATCCCCGGCCTGATCGAGGGCGGGCCATTCCTCTACGGCATGTGGGCCAGCTTCCACCTCGAGGGCTTCGGCGAGCTCAAGGTCGGCACGCCGCTCATGTTCGACATCGGCGTCTACATCACCGTGCTCGGCGTGAACCTGCTCATGCTGCTCACGCTGGCGGAAGAGTCATAAGGGGCCGCGCATGGAACTGCTGCTTGCCATCGCGGTCGGAACTCTGTATGCCACGGGCATCTACATGATCCTGCGCCGCAGCTTCGTGAAGCTCATCATCGGGCTGGCGCTCATCAGCCATGGCGCCAACCTGCTCATCTTCGCCGCCGGCGGCCTGGTGCGCGGCAACCCCGCGCTCATCCCCGATGGCCAGCAGCAGCTCGAACCCGGCTATAGCGATCCCGTCCCGCCGGCCCTCATCCTGACGGCCGTCGTCATCAGCTTCGCCATCCTGGCGTTCACGATCGTGCTCGTGAAGCGAACCTACCAAGAGGTCGGCACCGACGACCTCGACGCGATGCGGACCACCGACCGATGAACCTGACCGTCGTGGCGCCCATCCTGATCCCCCTTGCCACAACCGTGCTGTGCATCGGTCTGTGGAAGGACCGCCTGATGCAGCGGGTGGCCAGCGTCACCGGCGCCGTGGGCCTGCTCGGCGCCGCCATCTCGCTGCTGATCGCCACCAGCGACGGCCAGGTCGTCACCACCGACGCCGCGGGCTGGGCGGCTCCCTTCGGCATCTCGCTCGTCGCCGACACGCTCAGCTCACTCCTCGTGCTGCTCAACGGCGTGATCGCCGTAGCGATCGTGCTCTACAGCCTTGGCGCCATCGACCGCTCTCGCGAGAGCTTCGGCTATCACCCGCTCGTCCACGCCGTGCTGGCCGCCTGCTCGGGCGCGTTCCTCACGGGCGACATCTTCAACATGTACGTGTGGTTCGAGATCATGCTGCTGGCCAGCTTCGTGCTGCTCACCCTGGGCGGCGAGCGAGGCCAGCTCGAGGGCGCCATCAAGTACGTGACGCTCAACCTGCTCTCCAGCGGCATCTTCCTGGCGGCCACCGGCCTGCTCTATGGCATGACCGGCACGCTGAACATGGCCCACCTGTCCATCGTGCTCGATCGGGCCCAGAACCCCGGCGCCATCACCGCCGTCAGCATGCTGTTCCTGGTGGCCTTTGGCATCAAGGCCGCGGTCTTCCCGCTGTTCTTCTGGCTGCCGGCCAGCTATCACACGCCGCCCGTGGCCATCACCGCCCTCTTCGCGGGCCTGCTGACCAAGGTGGGCGTCTACTCCATCATGCGCACCTTCACGCTGCTGTTCGATCAGCAGATGGACATCACCGCCATGGTCCTCATGTGGATCAGCGGGCTGACCATGGTCACCGGCGTGCTCGGCGCCGCCTGCCAGTTCGAGATCCGCCGCATCCTGGCCTTCCACAGCGTCAGCCAGATCGGCTACATGCTCATGGGCCTGGCCGTGGCGTTGTACGCGCTCGCGCAAGCAGAGCCCGATAGCGTCGCCGCCCGCGAGACCGCTACCATGGCGCTCGCCGGCTCGGCCATGTTCCTGCTGCACCACGGCATCGTGAAGGGCAACCTGTTCCTCATCAGCGGCCTCGTGCAACGCCTGGCGGGCACGAGCGAGCTCAAGGACCTGGGCGGGCTCATCAAGACCCACCCGTGGACGGGCGTGCTCTTCATGGCCTCGGCCATGTCGCTGGCGGGCATCCCCATCTCTACCGGCTTCTGGGGCAAGTTCGTGCTCATCAAGAGCGGCCTGTCGGCGGGCGCCTTCGCCCTCGTTGCCGCCTCGCTGGCCACGGGCATCCTCACGCTCTACTCCATGACCAAGATCTGGGCCGAGGCCTTCTGGAAGGAGCCGCCCGAGACCATGCCCGAACCGCCACCGGTCAAGGGCAGCGGCGACCGGGTTCGCATCGGCCTGATGTCCGGCCCGATCATCGTGCTGGCGGCGGCCACCCTGCTGCTTGGCGTGTTCGTCAGCCCGCTCTACCACATCGCAGAGCGTGCGGGCGAGCAACTGCTGGACACCGAGGGCTATCAGCGGGCCGTGCTGGGCGAGAACTACGAGCGGGCCGTCGCGGGCACGCTCCACGAGCTTGCTACCGTTCCGGCGGGCGATGTCGAGCATAAGGAGGACAAGCCATAGGCGCGCTCGTTCTCAATCTCGTTCTGGCGTTGATCTGGGCGATGGCCATCGGGCCGTTCACCCCGGCCAACTTCGCCATCGGCTTCGTGCTGGCGTACATCACCCTGCGCCTGTGCATCCCCCGTGACATGCGCGGGTCGTACTACCACAAGGTGGGCCGCACCGTCCGCTTCTGCTTCTACGTGCTGGTCGAGTTGGTCATCGCCAACATCAAGATGGCCTATTACACGCTCAGCCCGCTGCGCAAGCTCAAGCCAGGCGTGCTGGCCGTGCCGCTGGTCGAAGACCTGACCGACACCGAGTTGACCATCCTGGCCAACCTCATCACGCTCACGCCCGGCACGCTCAGCCTCGACGTGTCGGCAGACAAGTCCATCCTCTTCATCCACTTCATGCACGTCGAAGATCCCGAGGCCTCGCGCCGCGAGATCAAGGACGGCTTCGAGCGTCGGCTGCTGGAGGTGACCCGATGAACACCCTCCTGCACTCGCTCACCATCGCCCAGACCATCGAGCCCGTGATGTTCGAGGGGCCCGTCGCCATCAAGGCCGTGCTGCTGGTCGTGCTGGGCATGCTCGCGCTGGCCATGGTGGGATGCCTCATCCGCCTCCTGCTCGGGCCCACGCTGCCCGACCGCGTGGTCGCCCTCGACCTCATGGGCATGTTCGCCGTGGCGGTCATCGCGATCTTCTCGATCCTCATCGGCCGGCCCGTCCTGCTGAGCGTGTGCCTGATCATGGGCCTGATCCTCTTCCTGGGCACGGCCGCCTTCGCGTTGTACCTCGAGCGGAGGGCCAGGCCATGAGCGAATGGATCACCCAGGCGGCCATCTGGCTCAACTACAGCCTCACCGTCGTGCTGGTGCTCATCGGCGGGTTCTTCAGCGTGCTGGCCGCCGTGGGGCTGCTGCGCATGCCCGATGTCTACTCCCGCATGCAGGCGGCCACCAAGGCCGGCACGCTGGGTGTGGGCTGCATGGTGCTGGCCGTCGCCACCCACTTCACCACGCTGGACGTCATCCTCGAGTCGCTGCTGGTCATCGGCATGCTGTTCATCACGGCCCCCATCGCCAGCCACCTGATCGCCCGGGCCGCCTACTTCGTGGGCAGCCCGCTGTGGGACGGCACCGCCCACGACGAGATGCGCGGCTGCTACGACGCCGACTCGCACGTGCTGCACACCTGCCCGGCCGAGACCCCAGGCGAAGAGCACGACGCCCGCCCGTCCATGCTCGCCGGCCGCACCTCGCGCCAGGTCATGACCGAGGACGACGAGGACACCAGCCCCCGCCTCAAGCAGCGCAGCAACTCGCGTTCTCAGGCCAGCTGACGACACCC
>JBITAB010000090.1:5231-6849 GCA_044439825.1 Phycisphaerales bacterium JB064
CCCGTGCTGGGCGTGCCCGTGCAGAGCAAGGCCCTGAGCGGCATCGATTCGCTGCTCTCCATCGCCCAGATGCCCGGCGGCATCCCCGTCGGCACGCTGGCCATCGGCACCGCCGGCGCGCGGAACGCGGGCATCCTTGCCGCCCAGATCATCGCGCTTTCCGACGATACGGTCGCACAGGCCATCGATGGCTTCCGAGCCAGGCAGACCGAGACCGTGCTCAACGCCACACTGCCCACCGAGGGCGACGCGTGAGGCTGGGCGTCCTCGGCGGCGGCCAACTCGCTCGCATGCTCGCGCTGGCCGCGGCGCCGCTCGGCGTCCGTGTGCGTGCGTACGACCCCAGCCCCGACACCTGCGCCGGCGACGTCTGCGAGCTGGTCACGGGCGACTACGACGACCATGACAAGCTCCGCGCCTTCGCCGATGGCCTCGACGCGGTGACCTACGAGTTCGAGAACGTGCCCGCAGAGACGGCGGCGTTCCTGGCGTCCATCACGCCGCTACGACCCGGCGCCGAGAGCCTGCGCCTTTCGCAAGACCGCGTGCTCGAGAAGCAGGCACTCTCCGACGCGGGGTTCGAGGTTGCGCCTTGGGAGCAGGTCGATTCGACCGAAGGCCTCGACAAGGCCATCGAGAGCATCGGCGCCCCGGCCATCCTCAAGACCCGCCGCGGCGGCTACGACGGCAAGGGCCAGGCCATCATCGCCGATACCGCGGACGCGTCACGCGCCTACGCGTCTATCGAGTCGCGGCCAGCCATCCTCGAGAAGATGCTCAGGTTCTATCGTGAGCTGTCGCTCGTCGCGGTTCGCGGCGTTGATGGCGCCACCGCGTTCTATCCGCTCGTAGAGAACGAGCACCGCCAAGGCATCCTGCGCGTCACGATCGCGCCAGCGCCGGGTGTGGATCAGCAACTGCAAGCAACCGCCGAAGCGATGGCCGCCAAGCTGCTCAACGCCCTCGATCACGTCGGCGTGCTGACCATCGAGTTCTTCGAGGTGCAAGGCCGGCTCGTCGCCAACGAGTTCGCCCCACGCGTGCACAACAGCGGCCACTGGACCATTGACGGCTCACAAACGAGCCAATTCGAGAACCACGTGCGGGCCGTCATGGGCATGCCGCTCGGCTCCACCGAGGTGCTGATGCCCACGCTCATGCTCAACTGCGTGGGTGAGCTGCCCGACGCCAGGACCGTGCTGTCCTGCCCCGATTCCAAGCTGCACGACTATCGCAAGCAGGCCAGACCGGGCCGCAAGGTCGCGCATGTCAACGTCCGACACTGCGACGGCTCGCGCGCCGAGGAATTGTCACGGAAGTTCAAGATCGATCTCGGCTAGATCGGCAGCATCAGCGACCACGCCTTGGCATCGTCCTCACTCAAACCCGGTTCGAGATAGTCGAACGCGCCCTCGTCATCGGGTTGCTCGCTGCGGACAACCAACGAAGCGACGCAGCCATCTTCGCACGGGCAGCCAACCCACAACCAGCCGTCCATGCGACGCCATCGGCCTATCCCGAGAACCTCCCGCGGCACGCGCAGCGAACGGACATCATCGGGTAGCCCCACGCCCATCGCCTTGGCCAACGCCTCCTTGCGCGTCCACACCCTGAGCAG
>JBITAB010000090.1:6949-14647 GCA_044439825.1 Phycisphaerales bacterium JB064
GGCGAAGAGCGACCACACCGAGATGGTGGTCAATCCACCCAGATGTGGGCCTCGATCGCGCCGTTCTCGCCGGGGATGACCTTCGAGATGGGGCGCAGGTAGTTGTTGCGCTGGTCCAGAGCTTCGTCTCCGACCTGCTTGCCCGAATGACGGACGATGCCCCTCGCATCGCCAGCGGCTGCCACTTCGAGATGTTCGCCGATTGGCGCGCGAGTGCGGTCATGTTCGGCGTGGAACAGGTTGTCGGGCAGGATGTCCGGACCCTGGCCGCCGACGTCCACGAAGTGCCACCTCAGGGCTGCCGGATCGGGCTGGGTCACGAAGTCGACATGCTGATCGTTAAAGGCGACGTTGCCTTCCCAGGTCGTGGGGTTGCCGTGGATGCGCATGGTGGTCGAGGCGTCGCCGAACGGGCTGTTGCGTAACGGCACCCACTGCTGTTCTTCGAGCGTGTACGCCGGACCCCGATTGCCCCATACCGCCTCGGACGCACTGAATGTGTTCCCCCACATGTGCTCCCTTCGCCCGTAGTACGCGACCTGCGCGTACGAGTTGTGGCTCGCGCTGCCCATGATGCCCGGCACCTTGCCTCCCCACACGTCCAGCGGCGTGCCACGGAACGCCGGGTCCCACAACGCCATCGGCGGATTCACCGTCGTGGTTGGATTGGCAAACTGGTAGTTCGCAAACACCTCGACGTTGCCAACCTCGGCCGGGCTCACGGTGAGTTCCACAGGGAAGAAGCCGTTGAAGATCATCGCGGAGAGGATGTTACCAGTCGTGTCGAGGCTCAAGTCTCGGCCGTTGAGCCCCTCCGGTCGCGGGATCGTTACACCCTTGCGATCGACACGGCTTGGGGTTGGATACCGCTCCTGGTTGTTCTGCGCCCAGATGGCGGACGCCTGTGTGATCCCGCGCAACTGGGTCGAGTCCTTGAGTTGGCGGGCCTCCTGACGCGCCTGCCCCATCGGAGCCAACGCCGTCACGAAGCCAATCACCAGGCCGACGATGATGAAGAACAACTCGATGATCGTGAATCCGCTCCGTCCCCTCGAGTGCGATCGCATGCCGTCTCCCTTCGTGGCCAATCCCTGCAATACTCAGTCTATCCAGATCTGGGCTTCGATCTTGCCGTTCTCGCCGGGCAGCACCCGGGCGATGGGCCTCAGATAATTGTTCTTCTGGTCCAGTGCGCCCGTGCCACCCGCACCGGTCGTGCGATAGATGACACCCCGGCCATCCGTACCCGAGACGGGCGTCGCATGTTCGCTGATTGGCGCGCGATTGTGGTCATGTTCGGCGTGGAACAGGTTGTCGGGCATCGTCATGCTCGTCGGGTTGCCACCAAGGCCCGGGAAGGTCCAGACGAGTTGCTGCGGGTCGGGGCTTGTCACAAATTCGGTATGCTGATCGTTGAAGGCGATGTTGCCCGACCATGATTTGCGAGATCCGTGGGCGAGCATCGTGATCGACCGGTCGCCAAACTGGTTGCCCTTGACGGGCCGCCACTGGGCGTTGTGCAATTCGTACACGGGCCCGCGATTGCCCCAGCACGCCTGCGTGCTCGCGAACGTGTTGGACCACAGGCTCGCCCGCTCGCCGAACCATGCCATCTGGGCGTACGAGTTGTGGCTCGGATCGCCCACCTTACCCGGCACCTTGCCGCCGGGCTCGTCCAATGGCGTACCTCGGAACGCAGGATCCCAGTACGCTTTGTACGGGTTCACGGCTGCCGTTGGGACAGCGGTCTCGTAGTCGTCATACACCTCGACGTTGCCAGGCTCGGCAGGATTGACCGCCAGTTCGACCGGAATGAACCCATTCCAGATCAGGAGCGAGAGCGTGTTGCCCGTGGTGTCGAGCGTGCGGTCGGGGCCCACGAGCCCGGCTGCGCGAGGCAGCGTGGCGCCCTCCTGATCGATCTCGCTGGGGATGGGGTAGAAGCCGTTGTTGTTCTGGGCCCAGATCGCGCACGCCTGGGTGACGCCTCGCAGTTGCGTGGAATCTTTGAGCTGCCGACCACCGTGATGTCCGGTCCTGATACCTGCCATCAGCGGCAGCAGGATGAACACCGCGAGCAGGAGCACACCGAGCACAACGGCGACTTCGATGACGGTCATTCCGCGGCGGGCAGGAGCGGCAATTCGCATGGCGGGCCTCCAGAACAGAACGTGGGGCCAAGAAGTCTGTTAAGGGTTTCTACGGAGCGACAGCGGCCCCGGTTGCGAATTGCCCGCCGGAAGGGGGAACAAAGGCCTACGCCCGGCCCGTATACTGTGTCACCATGGCCTATGCCCTCCCCAAGCGGTCGCGTTTCCTTCATCTTGCCATCGCCCTGCCGGTGCTCGCAGGCGCCACCTGCCTGCCGTCGGCCCTGGCCCAGGACCGCGGCGAGGCCGCTGCCCCCCGCCAGTTCAGCTACGAGCCCTCGTGGGCGGCCGAGTTTGGGGGCATCTACCACTTCACCCAGCCCAGCAAGGACGCCATGATGGGCTTCAGCCAGCCCAGCGAGGTGCGGCAGGTGCTGGTGAAGGTGGGCGACAACGTCAAGAAGGGCGACGTGCTCGTGCGCGCCCGGGACGCCGACATCCAGGCGGCCCTGCGGCTCCAGCAGCGTCGTGCCGTCAACAAGTTCGAGATTTTGGCCGCCGAGAACCGCGTCCAGCTCGCCCAGATCGAGTTCGACAACCAGAAGTCGGCCCGCGAGCAGGGCGGCGGCAGCGCACTGGAATTCGAGCGTGCCAAGGCCTCTCTCGAGAACGCCAAGATCGAGCGTGACACGGCCGAGGAGCGGTTCATCGAGCAGGGGATCGCCCTGGAGCGTCAGCAGGCCGAGCTCGAGCGGTTCGCCGTGACGGCCCAGTTTGATGGCACCGTGGCCACCATCGAGGTCTCGCCCGGCCAGGCCATGCAGGACAGCGAGCCCGTGCTGCGGCTGGTCTCGATCGACCCGCTGCAGGTCCGCGTGCCCACCCCCACCAGCACCGTGCTCGCCCAGGGGGTTGAGCGGGGTGACAAGGCGTGGGTGGCCGTCAGCGTGGCTGGCGAGCCCCGGCTGTTCGAGGCGACCGTGACCGAGGTGAGCCCAGTTGCCGACTTCGGCTCCGACAAGGTGTGGGTGAAGGTCGAGATGGCCAACCCCGACCGCCTGCTGTCGGGCCTGCCCGCATGGGTGCGATTTACCGAGCCGACCGAGGAGTTCATGCGCATCCTTGCGGAGCGTAAGGGCGATGCGGACCAGGCTCGGGCGGAGCGTGAGGACGCGCCCGCCACGCTGGCCGCCGACGCCGGCTGACGCCCCTCCCCACGGGGGCCAGCAACCAACCGCCTGAGGCGAGCGGGGTGGACTGCCCACACCCGTCGCCGCTTTAGCCCGTTGTCCTTTGACCGTTGCCCCACAGAGGAGCGACCGTGACGGATATCTCGAATCTGAGAACCCCCGCCTGGCGCCGCGTGGTCGAGGAACTCTCGGCCGACGCCCCCACCGCCACCACGTTCCTGGCGCGCCTCTGCGGCGTGCTGACCCGAGTGGCCAACGCCCGGCAGGGATCGGTGGTGATCGTGTCGTCGGCCGACACCGAGGACGGCGGCAGCGAAGAGCCAGCCATTGCCTACGCCGTCGCCGCAGGCGACCCCCAGAGCGGCCGACCCGGTGAACCCAGGCGCATCGACCCGAGCCAGATCGAACATGGCTCGTGGGTGCGGTCGGCGGCCATCGAAGCCACGCGCACGAATGAGGCGCGTGTGTTCTCGCTGTCTGGCCAGGGTACGCCGATGTACGGCGCTGGCGCGGATGGCGGGGCGGTCATCGCTGGCCCTGTTGAGCTGCCACTCGGCGGCGGGCATAAGGCCGCCATCTGCCTGACCATCGAGCAGCGTTCTCGCGAGGCCACGCAGACCACCATGGCGCTCGTCGAGGTGCTGTGCGGCTATGCCAAGCTGCACGCGGCGCGGCAGGAGGCCAAGGGCGCCTGGCAGGCGTCGGCAGCGCTCGACCTGGCCGGCCGGCTCATCGCGTCCATCAATGAAGCCACTGGCTTCAAGGGCGCGTGCCTGCAGCTCGTGAACGATCTTGCTCGGGCCGCTTCTGCTGATCGCGTGGCGCTCGGCTGGGTGAAGGGGCTGGGCGACTCGGGCGTCGTGCGTGTGCAGGCGCTTAGCGATACCGAGCACGTCGATCGCCGCCTGCACATGGTGCGCATGCTGCAGGCCGCGATGGAGGAGTGCTACGACCAGGCGCACGCCGTGGTGTATCCGGTGCCCCAGGCTGCGCAGGCCCAGGAAGAGGGCATGGAGCCGGTGGTCGACCCGACGCTGGCTACGGCCGTGACGCACGCGCACCGCGAGCTGGCCTCGTCGGACGCGCGGCTGAAGGTCGCGTCGCTGCCCATCCGCGCGGGCGAGCGCGTGGTGGGTGTCGTGACCATCGAGATTTCTGAGGATGGGCTGCTGACGCCCGCACGCCTCGAGCTGTTGCAGGCCACGCTCGATCTGGTCGGCCCGGTCATCGAGCTGCGCCGCAGCGACGACCGGCCCATCCCCCAGCGTGCCTGGCACAGCGTGCTCAAGAGCGGCACGTGGCTGGTCGGCCCGCGTCACACGGCGTGGAAGGTCGCCGCCCTCGTGGCTCTGGTGATCCTGCTGGGCATCACGTTCATCAAGATCCCGTATCGCATCGACGCGCAGGCCGAGCTGATGGCCGTGCACGAGCGTTCGATCGCCGCGCCCTTTGCGGGCATCATCGCGAGCGTGCCAGAGAAGATCCGCCCGGGCGTGCAGGTGGCCGCGGGCGATATCTTGATGCAGATGGACACCACCGAGCTGCGCGAGAGCCGCATCGACGCGAAGGCGTCGGTCTCGGCCGCGTTGCGTGAAGCCGACGAGGCGCGCAAGGAGGGCGACCTCAACGCCGCCGAGCAGGCGGCCGGACGCGTCGAGCAAGAGTCTGCCCGGCTGCGGTACATCGAGATCCAGCTCGAGCGTGCGGTCATCAAGGCGCCCATCGACGGCACCATCGTGTCGGGCGACCCACGCCGCATGATCGGTTCGGCCATCAACGTGGGTGAGCCCGTGTTCCGCATCGCCAGCCTCGACCAACTCGAAGTGGTGGCTCGCGTGAAGGACAACGACATCGGCTACGTGTCGCCCGAGAGCGTGGGCGGCTTTGCCACGCGGGCCAGGCCGGGCGAGCGCTTCGAGTTCGCCGCCAACAGCCTGGTGCCCATGGGACAGCCCGACGAGGGCACCAACGTGTTCGAATTGCGCGGCGAGCTGACCAACCCGCCGGGCTGGCTGCGACCGGGCATGGAGGGCATCGCGTACATCGACACGGGCGACAAGCGGATCATCTGGATCCTCAGCCGCCGCATCATCGACACCGCCCGCCTGTGGCTGTGGTATTGAGGGGGGGTGAAGCACCATGCGTGAACGCCCGACCTTCAGCCCGATGTGGAGCCGCGTGCGTGCGATGAAGCCGCGGCTGCGCTCGCACACGCAGATCACGCGTCAGCACTATCGCGGCAAGCGATGGCACGTGGTGCACGACCCGGCCAGCAACCAGTTCTATCGGCTGACGCCGATGGCCTACGAGTTCGTCTGCCTGCTCGACGGGCGGCGCACCGTGGAAGAGACCTGGCACCTGTGCCTGGAGACCCATGGCGACCTGGCCCCCACGCAGGTGGAGACCGTCGAGCTCATCAGCCAGCTCTACAACGCCAACCTCCTGATGGCCGACGACACGCCCGAGACCGAGCAGCTCTTGCATCGGGCCCGCCAACGCGTGAAGAAGAAGGCCATCAGCCAGGCGATGGGCATCATGTACTTCCGCATCCGGCTGTTCAATCCGGATGGCATCTTCACCGCCGTCGAGCCGATCGTGCGGCCGCTGCTCAACCGCTGGGGCTTCATCGCATGGTGCCTGCTGCTGCTGACGGCGCTGGTGGCGCTTTCGGGCGAGGGCAGTGCGCTGTTCGACTCGGCCCGCTTCCAGGGCGCCATCGCGCCGGCCAACTGGCCCTGGCTGATCGTCATCTTCGTCGTCAGCAAGATCATCCACGAGAGCGGGCACGGCCTGGTGTGCAAGCGGTTTGGCGGGCAGGTGCCCGAGCTTGGCATCATGATGCTCGTGATGTTCCCGGCGCCGTTCGTCGACGCCTCGAGCACCTGGGCGTTTGCCAACAAGTGGCAGCGCGTGGCCGTGGGCGCGGCGGGCATGATCTTCGAACTGGCGGCGGCGTCGATCGCCGGCTTCGTGTGGCTGGCCACGCTCGATACCGGTGGGATCGCGAACCAGCTCGCCTACAGCGCCATGCTGACGGCGAGCATCAGCACCATCGTCTTCAACGCCAACCCGCTGATGCGCTTCGATGGGTACTACATCCTCAGCGACCTGCTCGAGGCGCCCAACCTCATGCAACGGGCCCAGAACCTCATCAAGTACCACTTCCAGCGCTACTTCTATCGCGTCAAGAACGCCAAGCCACCGACGGTGCAGCCCGGCGAGCGGCCCCTGCTCATCACGTATGGCTGGCTGGCGATGGCCTACCGCGTGTTCCTGTTCTTCTCGATCACGCTGTTCGTGATGGGCCAGCTCTTTGGCGTCGGCCTCGTGCTGGCGATCTGGACGGCGGCGGTGTGGTTCATCATCCCGCTGGGCAAGTGGACGCACTGGCTGGCCACCAGCCCGCAGCTGGCCGAGAAGCGCGGGCGGGCGGTGCTCGCGAGCATCGGCGGCATCGCGCTGGCGGGCGTCCTTCTGGGCGGTGTGCCCATGCCTGACCATCGCCGCGCGACCGCGGTCGTCGAGAGCGAGCAGTTCACGGGCGTGTACGCCGGCAGCGACGGGTTCATCGAGGACGTGCTGGTCAAGCCGGGCGAGAAGGTCGCCAAGGGCCAGGTGATCGCCGTTTCCGAGAATCCCGAGTTGCTGGCCCAGCTCGACCAGACCATGGGCCAGTTCCGAGAGCTCGAGGCGCGATTCCGCTCGGCGATGAGCGAGCAGGTGCCGGTGGCTGATCTGATGGTCGAGCGGCGGGCCGTGCTGCTCGAGCGTGTGCGATTCCTCCAGGAACGCGTCGATGGGCTGACCATCCGCGCGCCGCACGACGGCACCATCTCCGACGATCCGCGCAGGCTCGCCGGCCAGTATGTCGAGCAGGGCCAGCCCGTGTGCACGGTGGTTGCGGCCGACGACATCCGCGTGGTCGCCTCGGTCGATCAGAACGAGGCCGATTGGCTGCAGACGATGAGCTTCGAGGAGGACTTCTCGGCCCAGGTGCGTCGCTTCACCCAGCCTGGCGTGGCCCACGAGGTCACCGCCTTCGTGCGGCGTGACGCGGGCGACCGGGCGCTGCCCCACCCCGCGCTGGCCGACGTCGGCGGCGGGCAGGTGCAGACGACTCAGGACCAGGGCTATGGCCCACGGGCCACGCGCCCGCGCTTCATCGTCGAGATGGAGGCGAACTTCGAGGGCGTCCGATCGAAGCTGCCGCCGATGCCAGGTGAACGCGTGGCCGTGCGGTTCAGCCTGCCGCCGCGCCCGTTGCTCGGCCAGTGGGTCGATCGGCTGCGCCAGCTCGTGCAAGGACGTGTGGACATTTAAGTGTCAGCATCGCCCCCCATGCCTTCGGTCCCCGCCCCCGCGCCCGCCGCGGGGGGCAGCGTCAGCGAGCTCACGCGCTACGAGGTCATGTTCCAGGC
>JBITAB010000091.1:0-27898 GCA_044439825.1 Phycisphaerales bacterium JB064
CGCTGCTCGGCCATGACGCGCACCTCGTCGGCCTCGCTCGACTCGAGCCCATCGAGCGTCTCGATGGTGCGCTGGGCGTAGTCGGCCGACGCCTCGGCCCTGGGCGTACTCGTGAGCGTCTCGGCGAGCGCTAGCTGGGTACGCGCGAGCGCGATCGTCGAGGCGTCGGATGGCGCGAGGCGCGCCAGGCGCTCGCGCAGCTCGATGCTGCGGCCATAGCTGCGCAGGGCGGCCTCGGCGTCGCCCAGATTGGCGCGGCGCGGGTTGCCCTGGATGTCGCCGATGCGGAAGTAGGCCTCGGCGAGTTCTTCGAGCAGTTCGGGGTTGTCGCCCGCGGTGGCCGCCAGCCGATCGAGGTACGTCAGGCCCGTCTCGACCAGGCGCTGGCGGGCCTCGATGGCCCCGGGCAGCGGCTCGATCAGGTCGTGCAGGTCGAAGAGCATGGTGTTGGCCAGGGCGCGCACGTCGGCCAGGCGTTGCTCGGCCAGCGCACGCTGACGCTGGGCGTTGACCGCAAATGCAACGCTGACGATGCTCGCCGCGACCATGGCCAGAGCGATCACACCCGCGGCGACCACCGGACCCTTCCTCCGGCGGGCGAACTTTCGCAGCTGGTAGAGCGTTGTCGCCGGGCGCGCGGCGATGGGCTCATCGCGCAGGAAGCGTCGCAGGTCGTCGGCGAGCGCTGCCGCGGACGCGTAACGACGCGACGGGTCCTTCTCGAGCGCGGTCGCGACGATGGTCTCCAGATCGCCTCGGAGGCGCCGCTCGAGCGTACCCAGCTTCCTGGGCTCATCGTGCTGGATCGCGCGCAGCCCCTCGGCCAGGGGTTTCTCTCGCACATCCAGCGGAAGCTCGCCGGACAGCATCTCGTACCCGAGCGCGCCAAGGGCGTAAATGTCGGTGCGTGCATCGATCGCGGCGGTGTCGCCCGCGGCCTGCTCGGGGCTCATGTAGGCAAGCGTGCCCACGACCTGGCCCGGCAGCGTGCGCATCGTGTGCGCGGTGCCGTCCTCGGCGGTCAGCCGCGCGATGCCGAAGTCCAGCACACGCGGGCGGCCCTGCTCGTCGACCAGGATGTTGCCCGGCTTCAAGTCTCGATGCACCACGCCGCGCTGGTGGGCGTGCTGCACGGCATCGGCGATCTGCGCCAGCAACTCGACGCGGGCTTCGATGGAGAGGGCCGCGGCGTGCGCGGCCAGCGGTGTGCCCCGGACCAGTTCCATCGCGAAGTAGGGTGCGCCCGTCTGGCGATCGATGCCGGCCTCGTAGACCGCGGCGATGCCCGGGTGCTGCAGGCGTGCCAGTGCGCTGGACTCGTGCTCGAAACGCCGACGCTGCGAGGCCGAGGCAGCCCCGCCGCGCACAACCTTGAGCGCGACCGCACGCTCGGGCTGCCGCTGGCGCGCCTCATAGACCACGCCCATCGCCCCCTCGCCCACGACGCGGACGATCTCGAAGCCGCCGACGATCGCGCCGGGTGGCAGATGATCACCAAAGGCGCCGTCATCCAGATCGTGGCTGAGCAGGCTGAGCACCTCAGCACGCAGTGCTTCGTCGCCCGCGCACAACCGGTCGAGAAGCGCCACGCGCTCGGCGGGCTCGGCATCGCACACCTTCAAGAAGGCGTCCTTCGCGCGCTGGTACACGTCGCTCTTAGTCATCGCCGCCCTTCTCGGCCAGCGTTCGCCGCAAGAAGGCCTTGGCTCTGCGCCAGTCGCCGCGCACGGTGCGCTCGCTGACACCCAGCACGGCGGCAACCTCGGGCTCGGTCAGCCCGCCAAAGAACCGCAGCGAGACGACGCGCGCCGCACGCTCATCGACCTTGGCGAGCATATCGAGCGCGTCGTCGAGGTCGATCGGATCGATCGGCGCCGAGCCGCCCTCCAGAGCGGCGGCGTCGAGGGTCACCCGGCCCCACCCACCACCACGCTTCTGGCGTCCACGGCGTTTGGCCTCGTCGGCAATGACGCGACGGACCATCTCGGCGCCCATCGCGAAGAAGTGCGTGCGGCCGTTCCAATCGACCTTGTCCTGATCGGCCAGCCTCAGATACGCCTCGTGCACGATGGCCGTCGGCTGGCACGTCCAGTCGGCCTGACCGCCCCCGAGCCGCGCCGCGGCCAGGCGGCGCAGGTTGTCATACACCATCGGCGCGAGTTGCTCGGCCGCGCGGGCATCACCGCCCGCCGCGGCCAGCAGCAGCATGGTGGGCTCGCGCTCCCGCCCGTGGTGTTCGGCGTTTCCGTCGATTTTGAATTTCCCCCAGAGTTCGTTGCCGGGCTCTGGAGCCATTGTCGCGTTCCGAGACGTCGGATGCAAGCGAATCAATCCTCGAACCCAACCACATGGCAAACAAAGCCACTCGGAGAGCAACCATGAACACGATCTCGAAGACCTCTCGGAACGTCGCCTGCACGCTGGCCGCCCTGGCCGCCACCAATGCGCTCGCGCAGGCCCCCATTTACGTGTCCCAGTCGCTGGGCGACGACGCCAACCCGGGCACGGCCGACCTGCCCGTCGCGACGCTCGCCGCCGCCCGTGCGCTGGGAGACTCGGGCGTGATCTACCTCGACGCCGGCACGTACAGCGATGCCGCCCTCTTTGGCGGCTGGGCGCTCATGGGCGGATTCGACGCGGCCGCCGGCTGGACACGCGATGCCGACGCGAACACCACGATCGTGCGGACCAGCGAACCGACCCGGGCTCGCGAGGGCATCGTCGTCGACGGCGTGCGCTTCACGATGACGGGTGATGCGACGGCAAGCCGGTACGGCCTCATCGTGCACAGCGCGGACGGTTTCTTCGCCAGCAACTGCGAATTCGTGGCCGAAGCGGCCATGGGCGGCGCCAACGGGTCGGCCGGAGCCACCGGCAGCCGTGGTGGCAACGGGGAACTCGGCGAGCCCGGCGTCGAGGCCAGCAGTGGAGGCGGCTTGCCGGGATGCAGGCTGGGCGTGCGACCCAACGGCGGCATGGGCGGCACGGGCGGCGGCTTCCCAGGCGGCAATGGCGGGCGCCCGGGCCGGGGTCCAAACGTTGGCGACGACGGAGTGAATGGCTTTGGCCCCGGCGCTGGCTCGGGCGGTGATGGTGCATTTGCTGAATTTGGAAACTGGTGCCCGTTCGCATTGCTCGGGCGAGATCCCATCGGCACCGATGGCTTCCCGGGCAGCAACGGCGTCACCGGACCGGCCGGCGGTGAGGGCACGATCACCGATGGCATCTACATGCCTGCGACCGGCGGACGGGGCGGCGATGGCCAGCCCGGGGCGGGTGGCGGTGGTGGCGGCGGTGGCGGTGGCGGCACCTCCAGCTGCGATAGCTATGGCGGCGGCGGTGGCGGCGGCGGGGCCGGTGGCGGCGGTGGACTGGGCGGCAACGGCGGGCAAGGCGGTGGCGCGTCCATCGGCCTTCTGATCCAGGATTCCACCGACGTGATCATCAACGGCGCGTTGCTCTCCACGGGCGGTGGTGGCAACGGCGGCGGCGGTGGCAATGGTGGCGCCGGCGGAGCGGGTGGGCAGGGCGGCCGCGCTGTTCCGACGTGCACGGCGGGCAACTTCTATGGCGGTTCGGGCGAGCAGGACGACGGCTCCAACGGCGGCATGGGCGGCAACGGTGGCCGTGGTGGCAACGGCGGTCGCGGCGGTGGCGGCGCGGGCGGGCCCAGCATCGGACTGTGGATCGTTGGTGACGCCGCCGACGTGACGGGTGCTTCGTTCGATATCGCCGCGGGTGGTCTCGGCGGCGCTCCCGGCGGCGTGGCGGGCGCTCAACTCAACCAGCGCGGCTCGACCAGCGCGGCAGGCGGGATCCCCGTCGACTGCAACGAAAACGGCGTGCACGACCTGGTCGACATCGCCAACGGCGACAGCCTCGACCGCAACTTCGACGGCATCCCCGACGAGTGCCAGTGCCGGGCCGACCTCGACGGCGATGGCGACCTGACCCTCTTCGACTTCCTCGCGTTCCAGAACCTCTTCGACATGAGCGACCCGGCCGCCGACTTCGACGGCGATGGTGAGCTGACGCTGTTCGACTTCCTGGCCTTCCAGAACGCCTTCGACGTGGGCTGCTGAGATCGCATCTGAACGCGACCGAATCCTGATGTTTTCGACGACTGCTGCCGGATACGGCGGCGGTCGTCGCGTTTCGGGGAGATGTGGCCCTTGCGTCGCGAATGCAAGCATCGCACGCCCACTGGGGTCCTCACCAGTCCAACATGCCCGAGTGAACGGGGACATTGAAATGAACGCCAGAGTGCTCCTCGTCTCGTCGGCCCTCATCATCCTGACCAGCGTTGCCAAGCCCAAGACTGCATCGGGGCCGATGTCTTCGCATCCCAGGGCATACACCGCCGGCGGGAACGCACGGGAATTGAATCTTGGCGACGGTGACGGCCTGAACGACCTGTTGCCGATCCGCATGTACCAGCGTTCCTGCGGTGAACGATATTTGCCTGTCACGCCTATTCGTCTGACGTGGTGCCGGGGCGTACCAGCAGCCGTACGCGCTCACGCGACAGTGCTGCGCGCGCCGCGAGGCCGTCAATCTCCGATGAGACCATCTCCATAGCCCGAACCACATCCGGCGCGTACTCGCCTCGGGCCGAGTTGCAGGCATGCACGAGCACGTCCGCGCCGGCCTCGACACCCAGACGGATCGTCTCCTCGAGCGACCACCGCGCCCGTACTCCCTCCATGTCCAGCGCATCGGTGAACACCGGGCCAGCGAACCCGAGCTCCTCTCGGAGTAGCCCCGTCGTCACCGCGCGCGACAGCGACGCAGGTCGGTCCGCATCGAGCTGGGCCAGCATCAAGTGCCCCGTCATCACGCCGACACGCTCGCCCATCAGCAAGCGGTATGGCGTCAGCTCGCGTTCGCGATCCCAACTCTGGGAGATGTCAACAAGATCGTGGTGCGAGTCGACCAACGCCGACCCGTGTCCGGGGAAGTGCTTGAGCACGCAACCGACGCCCGCCTCTCGATGCACTCGCACCACGCGTGCGGCGCACGCTGCGACCTCTTCCGGTTCACCCGAGAACGAACGCTCCAGGGCGCCGATCACAGGCGACGCCGAATTGATGTCCACGTCTACGCACGGCGCGAAGTTGAGTGTGATGCCCGCATCGTACAACGCACCCGCCATCGCACGCGACTGTTCGAGTTGCTCCTTCTCTGCCAACGACGCGAAGGCGTGTGCCGACGGCCAGTCCGCAAAGCCATGCGCAGGCGAGAGACGCTGCACGCGCCCGCCCTCCTGATCGATCGCGACCAGAGCGTCGTCGCCGAGCCGGGAGCGAACGTGATCCGTCAGCATCCGGACCTGCTCGGGCGATCGAACGTTGCGTTCACAGCCGGAAGCCACGTCGCGATCAAACAGGATCACCATCCGCACGCCCGCATGCACGCAGGCATCGAGGTCCTCCTCAAGCCCCGGCTCACCCGGCGTCGCGCCGCGGATCCCGAGCATGGTCATGGAGCCGAGTTCGCGTAGTGCCTTGCTCACTTCTGCGGCCCCTTCACGAGCGAGCACACCGCGAGGCTCACGAGGAACCCGCCGAGCATGCGCCAGCCCAGCGACGGAGCCGGCTCAACCACGAACTGCAGCACCGCGACGGCGCCAGCTCCAAAGACCAGCGCGCACAAGACCGTCACGGCGCTGCCTCGCCCAAGCAATAGCGTCGACACAAAAACCCCAAGAAGCCCCGCGTAGGCATAGATCATGACGCCCAGCGCGAAGGGGATCAACCCATCGCTCTTCCCACCCTCCGCGAGCACAAAGCCGCACGCCACCAGGATCAACGCCGAGCCGCAGAGCGCGTTCACGATACGGGCAGTGAGAGCACCGGAGTCCTTCCTTCCGAACCCGAGGTCCACGACCATCGAACTCGACATCGCGTTGAGCGCCGAGTCCGTGCTGCTCATGGCCGCCGCGAACAAGCCAGCGATCAGCAGGCCACGCAGACCAGTCGGAAGGTCATCAAGGATAAAGGCGAGGTACACGCCGCGCGTGTCGCCCTCGACCACGGCACCACCCGAGGCATCGCGTACGAAGAGCAACAGCCCCACGCACAGGAACAGCCCGACCACGAGTGTCCCAAGCAGGCTCGACGCGACCAGCGACCACGCCGCTCGCGGCGCGCTCCGCGATGTCAGGAGGCGCTGCGCGAGGTCCTGGTCGGTCCCAAACGCCGCGGCATTGAAGAGCGTCAGCCCCAGCAGCACCGACCACAGCGTGAAAGGCGACCCGAGGTCCCACGAAATGTCGATCAGCACGAGCTTGTCGCCGGTCGGATCTGCTTTGGAAATCGCACCGGGCAGGTCGCTCGGCGCAACACCGATCTGCCCTACCAGCACCCAGATGCTCGCGACCACCGCGACAACCATCACCAGAGCCTGAAGCGCGTCCGTCCAGATCACCGCCTTGATCCCGCCCCACGACGTATATACCAGAGCCAAAGTCCCCATCGCCACCACACTTATCAGCAGGTGACCGATCGCAAGGTCGCCGAACACGATCAGGCTGCACGGCACCGCCGCAATATACAGCCTCGAACCGCTCGCGAGCAGACGCCCGAGCAGGAACGCGACGGCACAGGACTTCTGCGCGAACATGCCGTGCCGCGCGCCGATCGGCTCGTACACCGTCGTCGCACGGGCCGCGTAGAACTTTGGTACGAGGAGCCACGCAACCAGCACCGCCCCGAGCACCGATGCGATCGACGCCGACAGGTACGTCAGGTTTGATGCGTACGACTGTTGCGGCCCGCCGATGAACGTCGCGCCCGAGACCGACGTCGCGACAACCGAAACCGCGATCGCCCAAGCCGGCATGCGTCGTTCGCCGGTGTACAGCTCTTCGGAGTTCCGCACCCCGCGGGCCGCGAGCCAGCCGATCACGAGCACCGCGAGGGCGTACGCCGCGAAGACAATGCCATCGAGCGCCGTCAGCACGCGTCACCCCGTGCCAGCGCACCGCGTAGCGACCCCTCCGATGCCTCAAGTAGAGCCTCCGCATCGCCTCGGGAGACACGCAACGATCGCATGACAACCGCGGTCTTCACGCGACCGCCTGCGTCGTCGAGCAGCGCGAGGGCTTCTTCACGCGACCCGCCGATCAGGCGTACCACGATCCGTGCCGCCCGGTCGCGCAGCTTGTCATTCGTAGCGCTCACGTCGACCATGAGCCCGTCGTGCACCTTGCCCAGCCGCACCATCAGGGCGGTCGAGATCATGTTGAGAACGAGCTTGGTTGCGGTCCCCGCCTTCAGACGCGTCGAACCCGCCAGCACCTCGGGCCCGGTCTCAAGGCGGATCACATGGTCCGCGGCGTGCCCCTCCGGCACACTGCCGCAGGTCACAAGAGCGGTCAGTGCCCCCCGAGAACGCGCGATCTGCAACGCTCCTAGCGGGTAGGGCGTAGTCCCGCCGGCGGTCAGGCCTACGACGGTATCAAGCCTGCCCACGTCGAGCCGCTCCAATTCCGCGCGAGCGCCCTTTGGATCATCCTCGAGTGACTCGCTCGATCGGCGCAACGCAGCATCACCGCCCGCGATGATCCCGACAACGCGCGACGGGTCCACGAGGAACGTGGGCGGGCACTCGGAGGCGTCGAGCACGCCAAGCCGCCCCGATGTCCCGGCGCCAACATAGATCAGGCGACCGCCCGCGCGAAACCGCGGCACGATTTCCTCCACCAATTCCGCAATCCGTTTCGTTTCGGCCCTCACCGCATGTACTGCTCGCTCGTCTTCTTCCGACATCAATGCCAGCAAATCCACAGTGGGAAGCACGTCCAGCCCGATGCTGCGCGGGTGAACACCCTCGGTAGGCACGCCCGAACGGTCCGGCAACGACTTCACGGGCGCACCCCGATCCACGAGCCTTCGGTCATCAGCGGCCCCTTCCTCCCGGTGATCGCCGCCTGCGTGTACACAACGCCGTCGAGCGCGAGCAGGCCAAGCACCGCGATACACGTCGCCTCGCGTTCCTGCTCGCCGACCCCGAACGCGGCAGTCGTCCGGCACGGGCCCGCGACATCCTCGATCGAGCGTACGAGCGCCGCGTTCCGCACACCGCCGCCCGCGAGCACCGCGACACCCGAGACCCGTTCTCCGATCGCGGTTCCAACCGCGCGTGCGGCACTGGCCATCAGGTCACGCCCGTCGAGCGAAGCATACCGATCCACCCAGGCCCCGCACTCGTCGCCCGTGCCGAGCGAACGAGCGCCCGATGACTGCGCCCGGAGGATGTCCAGCAGCGCGCTCACAGCGCCGCCGTCGGGCTTTCCTGCAAGGGCTGCTCGCCCGTCTTCGTCGTACGCCTCACCCAGAACGCGCCTGGCACAGGCGTCGAGCACCTGGTTGCAGGCGCACACATCGAACCCCCGCACGCCCTCCGGACCCGAGCCCGCCGGCAACGCCGTGATATTGCAGAATCCGCCAAGGTTCACGATCGCGCGATCCTCGTCCTCGGATCGGAACAGCACCCAGTCCGCGATCGGCGTGATCGGGGCGCCCTGGCCGCCCGCCGCAAGGTCGGCCCCGCGCAGGTCGTGGAACACCGGGCACCCCAGCCGCTGCGCGACAGGCCACGGGTTGATGAGCTGCATCGAGATGGGGGGCGCGTGAACGATCGTCTGCCCTGGCAGCACGCACACCGCGGGCTCGACACCAGCACGGGCCAGCATGTCCCCAACCACCCGAGCGTGTAGCTTCCCAAGCTCCAGCGAGAGTCGCGAGAACTCCGCGGCACTCATTGGAGTGCCGCCCGCTGCCGCTCGGAGACCGTCTGCGAGATCACCGAGCCCCGCCGTTGCGTGCCCGACCGTCCGCACGCGCAGACCCAAACCCTGACCCTCTGCCTCCACGAGGACGGCGTCCAGCCCATCGAGGCTCGTCCCGGTCATGCAGCCAATCGCGTAGCGCACCATCGACACAATATCGGCGACCGCCCCTCTTGCCCCGCAATGCGGCCTGCTCGAGCAGGCCTGGACCCTATAGGAGCATGCACCAAGCCACAGGTGGCACCGGCGCACAACGACGATCTAGACCACTTCTCACAAGACTATCAGCCAATGTAGCTCGCCATCCCACAATCCCGGGCCGACATCTGCTACCCGACAGTGCGCACCGATCTCGGACCACTTCGCAAGCGCGCAATGCCGAGCCAAACAAGCAGGACTATGCACACGGCTACCCCAATCGGAAACGAGACCCACTTGATCCTCGTGCCAGCGTGCAAGAGTCCAAGTCGATGGCGTCCGCTTATGAAGCCGATGATCGCGACATTCTCCATCGCTTCACCAACCACAATCACCAAGAGTACGGCGGCAATGGCACAGATTGCCCATCGACCCCATCCGAAGGACCGTTTCGCGACGAGGCATACGATCCCCATCGCCGATGTGTAGCACAGAATGAAGAGTGCGTCAATCCACTGCCACCGCTCGTACTTCTTGAGCAACTGCGGCTGGAGTGAGTCGAGCCTCGCGCTCGCCTCGGCAGCGGTCTCTGGCGCTTTCTCTTCGAACGGCGTTATGGCGCCGCGAACTTCCCGGTAACCTCCGGTGGTCACAACCGAGCCTCCTATCACCAACAGCGCCAGCGCGCCCCAGAGCCACCTTCCGCTCACAACGCACCACGCGAGCGGCGCAAGTGCTGCGGCTTGACCCCCGGCGTCCGCTCGATGATGCCGCGGGCTTCGAGGTCGAGCTTCACCGCCATTACATACCACGTGATGCCGTGGCCTTGGGGGAACAGCTCCGGTGGCAGCTGTGGTGCGATGCGCTTGGCCATGGAAGCAAGAGCAACACCGGTCGCATCATCTGCCAGGACGTCCAAGATGGCATCCCGGATCGCATCGTACTTCGCCCGGAGGATGTTGACGCCCTGCTTCCCTTCGGGGTGGAGGGTCATGATTCGGCTATCGGTGGCCATGGTCACTTCGATCTCCTCTCAAGGACTGACAACACGCCTGCGAGCGCGCGCTGTGTTGGTTTCATGCACGCGGGGCCGTCGTCGCGTGTTCGTGCAACGCCCGCGAGCTCGTCGAGCACGGCGGGCAGCCGCTTGCCATACATCGTCTTGCTGCCCATCTGCAGCATGCGTGCGATGAGCCAAGCCTTCGGACCATGGAATCCTGTCTGCGACATCACCAGCCGCGTTCCCAGCTCATGATCGTGCAACTCGATGCGCACGAGCGTGTCGATCGGCCCGCCCTTCCATGAGAAGGCGACCGATTCGGGTTCGTTGAGTTCGGTGACGACGCATCGCACGATCCCGTCAAATCCAGGTCCCGGCTCGGTGCGAAACGTGAAGTTGTGGCCAACCTCAGGGTAGAAGTCATTGGGCATCAGCCAGCGCGCGAGCAACTCGCGATCGGTGAGCGCGCGCCACACGCGTTCGCGGGGATGGGGGTAGACGCGTTCGATCTTGTACCCACTCATTGAACCGCATCCTCCTTCGCGACGGCGTCAAGCACGTCTCCCAAGGCGTCCAGGCGTTGATTCCAGAACGCATAGAGCTCGATCATCCACGCGCCCGCGTCGCGCAGCGCTTCCCCGCGCAGCTCGTACCGATGCGCTCGTCCTTCCTTGATGTACGTCACCAGCCCGGCTTCGCGGAGGATCCGCAAGTGCTTCGAGAGTGCTGGCTGAGAGAACTGAAAGTGCTCGAGCAGGTCCGAAACGGACATCCCCCCGCGGGCCAACAACTCGAGGATCTGCCGACGAGAATGGTCGCCGAGTGCATCGAGAGCAGGGGATACGTCGAGCATGCATAAAGCATAACCATTTATTTATGCATTGCAACCCCTCGTGCATTCATTTTATCAAAGTCTGGTTATGTACGGGTATCAAATGGCCGGGCGCCTGCACCGCGGTCGAGTCCAAGGCAGTCCTGAGACCTGCCGAGCCCTGCTCTTCAAGCCACAATCTCGGCATGCTCGACGACATCCATAGAGAGCAATCTGCCGCCACCATGAGCGACCGGCTCGCATCAGCCTCGCTACAGGCAATCAAAAAACTCCGCCTGGGCGGAGTCTTGGAACGGTCGCAAACAATCAGGGTGACAGGATTCGAACCTGCGACATCCTGCTCCCAAAGCAGGTGCTCTACCAAGCTGAGCTACACCCTGTCTCGATCGAACTGTAGCCCCACGTCGCCTGAGACTCCCGCCCGATACCCCATCAAACAAACGGCCGGGTGGGCTCCCTGCGCACCACCCGACCGCCTTCCCCCTCCCCGGTCGCGTCCGGAGGGGTTTGTCCGTGTGCCGAACTACAGGGGCAACTCGTCGAACAACAGCACCCGCGGCTTGTCGCCCGCTCGGCGGACGTTCGAGCGATCAACCACGATGAGGTAGCGACGAGCAACCGACGGAGTCATGGGATCGTCCGGACGTAGCCCCTCGACATCCTCGCGGGCATAGCCGTGCATGACGAACCAGATCGCGTACACGTCGCTGCGGACCGCCACCGAGTTCGCCACGCCGTTGTAGAGCGCGAGCTGCTCGTCGTAGTCGTCGCGGATGCCGTCATCATCGGTACCCGAACTGAGAGCCACGTCGCCGCCGGGCCCATACAGCACCGAATCAACGCCTGGCACGCCGATCGACTGGTTGTCGTAGCCGAGACGACGCAAGAGGTGCGGCTGCGGATACGCGGCGCCTCCGAGGCCGCCGCCACCACCACCGCCACTGGCCGGCGGCTGATGGACCGCCAGCAACTCACCGACAGACAGCATGCCGGGATGCTCGCGCAGGCCCTCGATATCGGTCGTCGTCTGGCGACCTTCGAGGTCGAAGGGATCAAGATCGCCCCACGATGCCGGCTCGAAGAACGGCACCGCAGCCGCGGCGGCCGCACCAGGATTGGCCGCGCGAGGCCGCGCCGCCGCCTTGTCGCGGTACGAGAGCACGCCCGAGGCGACATCGGACCGCTGGTCGTGAAGCAGGGCCCCGCCGTTGCGGATCCATGTGAAGGTCGGATCAATCGTCGACTCGAGCGTCGGCGTCAGGCCGGGGAGGACGGACATCGCCGCCTCGGTGGCAGTGTTCAGGTTCACCAGGCCGGCCACCGGATTGCGCGAGGTGATCTCGGGCACCGGAATCGTCGTGATGCTCGACACCAGCGCCATCGCGTGGGGCACGCCAAGACCGCGCCGATCGTCGTTGGCCGAATCGAAATCACCAGTGCCATCGTTATCGACGAACGGGGCCGGCAGGTCCAGGCTGAGGTGGCCACGATCGAGCAGGAGCGAAGTATCCTCAGGAATACTCGGATACCAGCCAGCGGGATCGTTGACCGATGGAGCCTTGTCAAAACCGAGAGCAAGCGTGAGCAGTTCACCAGTCGTGAACCATGAAATGTCCGTTGCCATGGGCACCGAGCCCCCGACAGCGACAGGCATCTGCACAGGCCCCAAAGCAGGCACGCCCAGGAAGTCGCCGGGCCTCAGCATGGGAACCTGCGTTCCCGTGTCATCCAGCAGACCACGGTTGTCGTTGCGCAGCGGGCTGACGTACAGGTCGTTGTTGTACTCGGCGATCTGCTGACGCAGGAAGTGCGAGGTGTCGTCGGCTTCCAGGAGGATATCCGTACGGATACGGCTGCCCGTGCCCGACCCGAGCGTGCGCGTAAACACGTCGCTCAGCTTGTCGAACGCCGGCTGCGAAGATGTCGAGAAGTTCGTAGCGTTCAGCGTGAACACGGCCGAGGGCGGCGTTGGCAGCATCCAGCCGTCAGTACGCGCCGTGTTCATTGACATGCCGGCATCGATACCCGGATCGAGGAAGGGCTTCTCAAGGATGTATGCTGGCAAGGCACCCAGAGGAGCCGCCGTAGAACCCGTGGGCCGTGCGAACGTGCCCCAGGTCACCAGCGAGTAGCCCGTGTTCTCTTCGGCCGCCGGCTCGGAAGAACCCGTGTCATCTCCCCATTCGGCATCTTCGACCTTGATGTTGATCGCCGGCGGGCGACGATCGAGCGTCGGCCGCTCGGACGGCAAGGCCGGGTCATACATCTTGTCGAGCATGACGAAGGAGCGTGTCGGAGCACCGCTCGAATCCGTGAAATTCAGAGGCGTCCACAGCGTCACCTGGCGATTGGGATCACCTGCAGGGCTCGTGTCGCCCGGCGTGCTCACCAGGAAGTCGTCGATGTTCACCATCGCGTCGAAGCGGATGGCGCCAACCGAGGTCATCTCACTGTGAAGATGCGAATCGATCCAGTCCTGCACGTCTTGCATCGTGACCGGTGCAAAGCTCGGGGCCGCATCCATCGCACGCTGGGCAAAGTCGGGCGTCTCAAGATACACCACCACGCTCTCGCCGGCAGGAATGACCGTACCCGCAGGCACCTTCACGCCATCCTGGATCGGCGAGGACATGCCATCGCCACCCAGGTTGCCGAAGCGGACGTAGTACTGTTCATCACGAACATCGATATCGGTGGTGTACGGGTTGCTGAGCTGCACCGCGAAGATCTGCCCGATGTAATCGACGTTCGCAAAGTCGGTGTCGAAGTCCATCGTGATCCAGAACGTGCCGGCCCCTGGGCCAAACACACCACCACCCGTGCCGCTGCCGGGGGGAGGGCCCTCGTAGTCACCCTCGTCCGAATCGGTGTACACGTTGTACATCGAGACCTGGGTGATGAAGGGGTGGACCTCAAGCCCGTACACGTTCATCGCCGCCACGCCCAGGCTCTCGGCCGGACCGGAAGGCAAGCGAGCGTCTCCCAGATCCAGCCGGCCGCTCACGCCCGGGTTGCTCGACGTCGGCTCGGGCATAGTCCACCACGGAAAAACATCCGGGTTGTTTTGCACGACGTTGACGCCAGCACTGTCCCCCTGTACGAGGAGCGTGTACGCGCTCGGGGTGTCGTCGCCATCGAACATGTCGGTCATGTTCGCGGCCATGTGGGCCGCAGAACGCAGGGCGAACAGCGGATCGCTGCCATAAAACGTCGTCGCCCACTCCGGGTTGCCCGCCATATTCCAGGCGCCGGGCTCCTCCGCGGCCGGGGCCAACGCGTTGGCGTACGTGCGGAAGAGCGGGTGCGCATTACGCAGCAGACGCCGCTCGGCCTCGACCCCAGGGTTGTTCTCCGGAAGATCGATCGGCGCCGCGCGCTGCAGCAGCACATAGCCGTCTTGCAACACCGAAGGATTCTCTTCTGCCGGATCCTCGGCCAGCGTGTTGCCAGACAAGCGTGAGATGCTCGTGAACACATCGAGCGCGGTTGGCGTCGACGTGCTATAGGCCACACGCGTGGGCACACGCAAGATGCCGCCGCTCAGCGTGGTGATCTGCCGACGCACGGAGGTGTGTCGCAGAGCAAGCGCGGCGGCCGGATCGGCCAGGTCACGCTCCCACTGCAGCGAACGGTTCTCGCGCAGCGGGCCAAAGTTGCCAGGGGCAAGCGCCGAACGCCCGCCGCTGGCACGCTCCAGGTTCGACAGGCTCGAAGGATCGTTCAGCCCCTCGTACGCGAGCAGGTCGCGCAGATCCTCGAGGCCAAACGCGGACTGCTGATACACACCCTCGCTGGCCGTGCGCACCGCGGACGCGCCGCCGTACCGCAGCCCCGAGTACTCATCGAATCGCTGATCCGGGGTCTGGGCGTCTAACAGGTCGAGCACACCCGGGGCGGGCTGCTCGCCTGCAAGAGTCCGGCGTACCGCCGAGAAGCCCTCTTCGCCCACGCCGAGCGCCACGCTGTAATCGCTGTAGCCGCTGTAATCCTGAGCGCCACCAGAGGTCGGCTGCGGCGCGGTATCGTAAAACTCACCAAACATCGCCCACTGCGGCTCCATGTTCAGGATCCGCCGCAGATCGATATCCCCGGGCGACGCCCCGAGCCGCCTTGCGTTCGTCGGCTCGCCCATATAGGAGGTACTGGAGCCATCAAACTGCAACAACCCACGCGCCGTGTTCACGTTCACGCGTCCCGAGAGATCAATGATCCGAGCCGCCACGAACCACCGCAGCTGCCCCTCGCTGGGGATCACGCTCTGTGGCCCGCCCGGGAAGGTCACATCAACCAACTCCTGCCAACGCGCGTCGAAGAAACCGTCGCCGTCGGCATCGGCCCACATGTAAGGCAAGTACCGATCGCTGACCACTGTGAATCCGTTATCGAAGTTCACCGGCAGGTAGGAACTCAGAAGATTGCTATCGAAGTGGGCGGGAATCTCGACATGAGCGGGATCACCGTTAGCGAGTTGCTTCACGGGGGCGGCACCGTCGTCGTTCAGCCACATCGTGGCGGTTTGACTCATCTGGCCCGTGCCGATTCCAGGCTCGGCATCAAAGTTCCCACGCAGGTTGAACAGGTTCACGAACAACCCGTTCGGGCTGATGTTCGAGATCTTCGCCCAATCAATGCGATCGAAATACGCGGGATCGCTGAATGAATCGCCTGCCTCACGAATAAACGTCGGCTCGCTCGCCGCGAGGAACGGGTCGCTCGGGCCGAAGGGCAGCAGAAAACCGTTGTTCTGGAAGAGGTCTTCCGCCAGGTCACTCGGATCGTCCGAAGTCTGCAGCGGCGGAAGCGATCCCGTCGGCGTGAAGCGAAGGCCGTAGTAGTTGTCCTGCAACTCGGGCGTCATGCCCGGTGCAACATCGCCGTTAAAGGTCCGATTCGGATCCGTGCGCGGCAGGTCCACCGCCTCGGTCATGAAGATCGGCTGATTGCTCGGATCAAAACCCTCGAAGTACACCGAGAGCGCATCATCACCCACGATGCCAACCAGGTAGTTCGCCACGTGCTCGGCCTGACGCTCGACTTCGGCCGCCCGCGTCGTCGTACGCGCGCTGCGGCGGTCGCCGCCGCCGATGCTCACGTACGCCACGGTCAGCACCGCCAGCAGCGCCAGCGTCGCCACAACAAGGATGAGCGTCGACCCGCGCCGCGCGGCCAGGTTGCCGCTCGCGGTCCGCAAGGCCTTCGTCACGCCAAGATTCAGTCGCATGCTTCGCATGTCCATGTCCCTTCCCGCTCTTCTCTCCCGCCTCGCGGCGGCGTCCCATCCAGTTATCGCACCGGGTTCTCCGGCGTGGGGAAGACGAACTGGAACGTTCGCTCGATCGTCTCGTCACCCGGGTCGGCCAGCGTCACCGTGACGCGCACCAGCTCGGGCCAGGGCCATTCCAGGGTGTCCTGAGCCGATTCGTCGGCAAGGTTCCCATCGCGGTCCGGATCGGCCGGGTTGAAAAATGGCAGCGTGTACCCGAAGTAGCTCACCAGAGGCGCACTGCTCGTCGCGCCACCAAGGCTGCTGCCGCGCACGCCGTGCACCACCTCGGGCAACACGGGATAGCTCGCATACTCGTCACCAGCGGCGGCAAAATTCCCCGCCAGATCGTTATGCCAATCGGTGCCGAGCCTGGGCAAGTTCGTGAACTCACGTGCCTGATTGCCGACGCCAGCATCGCCAGCAGACGCAGGCCGTGCAAGCCGATACGGCACAAAGTACGATCCCGCCAACTCCGCCCGCGTGCCACGCACCTCTTCGGCGTATCGTGGATACGGCTGCACGAGAAGCTCTTCCGTTCCATCACCGTCGCCGTCGTACATGCGATCGGCCCCGTGCCAGATCAGCCGCCCCTCGTCATCGAGTTTGCCAAAGCTCCACTCGACGATGAACTCCGTCGTGCGAGGGATGAAGGCCGACGACGACAGCGCGTACTGATCGGCAAGCCGGATCGCCCCGCGCGTCGCGCTCGTCACCGAATCCGCCAGCGGAGTGTGCATGTCGGGGGGCGCCGGTTCATACCGGATCCGCGACCGCTGGCTTGGACCAACCGAGGGGAACTGGAACTGCGTGCCAGGCACCTCACTGCCGATGGGGAACGTGCCGCCGGTAAAGCTGATCTCGACCGAATGGCTCGGAGCGGGCAACGCGTCAAGCATCCACGCCTGCTGCAGACCCACCGGGCCGACGACCGGGCCTGGACCGTAATAGTCCATGCAATCGTTCAGCCCGGCCGGCGAGATGAACGCGTACGGCGGCGTCAGCCTATACGGGTCCGAATCGGCATCCTGGAAGCCCGCCGACGACATCACGATCCCGCGGATCTCCGCCAGATTCGTGGTAGCCACATCGACCAATCCACTCTCGAACAGAGGGCTGCGGTCCGGGTCTGCCGACGAAACACCAAAGCTGTCGCGAACGGTCTGCACGCTCGGGAAGTCGTCCGTGCACGACGAGACATTGAGCTCGTTGATCGAACGGAAGATGCTCTCGGCCGCAGGCTGCATGCCGATCTGCAGGCGATTGTCCTGCCACACACCCGCGGGGTACGTAGCCCCGGGAGAGTCGACCGCCCCGCCGCCCGGGCTCACCAGCGCCGTCTCGTGCCGCAGCAGCGTCCACGTGTTCGCAACACGGTTCACGCCGTCCAGGCCGAGCAACTGGCCCGTGCGGTTCGTGTCGACCACGTCGGGGTTGGCATACCGCGCGTCGTTGGGGTCCATGCGCTGGCCGATGCCGTAATAGATACGAGCGCTCGAGCCCTCGGGAACGAACCCCGGCGCCAATGGCTCGCGGGCCGACCGCGACGTCTTGTTCGCGAAGAACATGATCTCGTCGATGCGACGGCTGCGCCACTGCGAAGAAGGCTGGTCGGCATACAGCGGCACACCGTTCCCACCCACGCCGCTGGCTTCCTCATGGCGGATGAGCATGAACCCGTCGCGCGTCATCGCGGCGAAGTCCTCACGCATCTGCCGCTCGAGCACGGCCGCGTACTGCGTCAGCGCACTCACGCTGCGCCCGCGAGAGACCGTGTCACCCACAGACGCGAAGATGCTCGCGATGCCCACCGCGACGAACGCCACGGCGCCAACAGCCACCAGCATCTCCACCAGCGTGAAGCCACTCGCGCGACCGCTGGCCAGCATCAGGCCGCGGCTGGTCCGCGTCCCGGTCGCCCGCTTGTTCAAGAGCTTCCTCACAGCGGCAACCTCCCCGCGCCACTCCCAGAGGGCGAACGCACCACGTTTGGCTCGACACCCATGCGGAACACGATGGCCGTCGCCGGCGGCTGCGGCACGAATACCACCTGGCGGATCTGCGTCCAGCCGTCCTCGTCGTCCCATTGCGACACACTGCCGCCAGTCGCCGGGATCCACCCCGAGATCGCCGGCCGCACGCGCACCTCGGCCTCGCTCGAGCCGATGCTCAAGGCCTCTTCGACGGTGTACACGTTGCCAAGGTTGTCCACCAACTGCTGACCAACCTGCGCCGCCATCAGAAGACGCTCGCCGATCGCAACCGAAGACCCAGGCTCGTTGCCCGAACTCGAATCGTCGCCACTGAGCGTCAACACGGTTCGCCGCGTGCCATCAAACTCGGCCGCCAGCGTCATCGGCGGCGCATAGATCTGGTTCTGCGAGGTATCGGCCCCAGTGCCCGTCGGCAGCCCCGTGCTCTCAAGACCCACCGGCAACACTTCCGAGCGGAGCATCCGGCCGAACGCCGTATCGCCGGCCGGCACACGGATGCCCGTATCAACACGCCGCACGAACACCGCGATCTCAACCGCCGAACGCCACTGCTCGGGAACGCCAGTAGGCAGAGCCACGCTGGAATCGGCCAACAGCGCGAAGCCTTCCGATTCGGTCGGAGGCAACCGACGCGCCACGAAATCCCACACGAACTGCGGGGCGTCCAGGCCGCTGCTGGGCGACGGGTACAAGCGGTCGGCAAGCGGCACGCGCACCGGATCGATCGCATCGACGCGACCGCCGATGATCATGCTGCCCATGCCCTCGAAGTCGCCCGCGTCGATCGAGTTGAGGTCCCACAGATACGTCTCGGACCACTCGTCATCACGCAGCCACACGCCCAGCCCATACTCGCGCCCCGTAGCCGGACCAAGGCCGGTGCCGGGCTTGGGCGGCAGAACAAGCCGGCGCAGATCGGCGCGAGCGTTCAGATACGCCTTCGCGTCGTTGGCCACCACGATGCCCAGCGTGCGATCCGACGCCACCCGCTGCTCGCGGATGATGCCCGGGATCAGCGCGCCAAGGCCAAGCAGCCCGAGCGCCAGCACGAAGATCGACATCAACACCTCGATCAGCGTGAAGGCGGCAACCGCCCGCACACGCCGACGCTCCCGAGCTTTCGCAGTCCGTTGCCGCATGCTCAGTCTCCCTCCGCCAGGCGGGCCGCCTCGACGGGCTGGCCCAGATATCGCGATACCAGGAAGATCCGGGCGTCGGACGTGTCCGCCGCCGCCAACGCACCCGCCTGCTGATCGCTCGCACGGATCCAAAGCCCGATGCGAAGATTGATGTCCGCCCGCGTGATGCTGCCAAAGAGCGCGGTGTCATACTCCGGCCCGCTCACCGAGCCCGTGATGGGCTGGTACAGCGTGTCCGTAAACCGGTTCAAACCATCCGCGCCGATGGCATCCGCCAGCCGACGCTCGTTGTACACCGCAAGCTGGCCCACCGGCCCGACGAGCACCGTGTCAGTCGACTCGTCGCCGAGCAGTTGCCGCTTCTCGGCAAGCGTCAGCGTGGGATCGTTCAAGATCTTCCGGACAAATCGCGCCAGATCGGCCTCGCGATCAACCCGATTCGCCTGCCAGGGCGCCGTTGTCTCGCGGAAGCCCAGCACCGGCGCCACATCCAGCATCAACGCCTTGTTCGTCGCCGAGCTCTGGAAACGCCCGCTCCCACCCTCGAAGCGAACCATGAACGACTGACGCGAACGCCCGTTGTCGCCCGCGGAGTCGTCATACAGCGACGACTCGGGGAACACCCATTGCCCGCGATCACGATCGGTGGACCGATACGTGTCCTCGTACCACCCCCCGTTATCGACGAGCGGCCCCGAGGACGCGACCTGCAACGCCGACGGCTTCGCGTACCCACGCACCACCCAGTGGCGAGGCAGGACAAACGTCTCCACGCCATCGGAAGGCACGAACACGTCGCGCAAAACGTCGTCGCTGCCAGTGTTGTCGGTGATCGTGCCGGCAACCTCCGCCACCACGATCCGCACCTTGCCATCGTCGCCCAGCAGAAACACCGCCGCGGCATCTCGCCCGGGCCCAGCCCGCACCGCCGCCTCGCGTGCGCTCTGCAGCGCGGCCTGCACGGCATTGGACGCCCCGCTCTGGTTGCTGCTGTACGTCAGCGACGCATACGCGGGGATCGCGATCGCCGCGAGAATCAGGATGATGATGATCACCAGGATCAACTCGACCAGCGTGAAGCCCACGCCGACGCGCCGCCCGGCTCGCGCCATGGCTCTCATCGTCCCACCTCCACCACGTTGTCCGCGCGGGCGTCTTTCACCCGATCGGCGATGTCGCCGCTCTGGCCGACCTCCTGGCGAATAGCCTCGTCCTCTTCGGTCGCCAGATCGCCGAACACACGATTCGGCCCGGCCGCAACGATCGCATACTCGGCATCACGCAGCGTGATGTCGTCGGCAGGATCGCCCAAGAGTGCGGGCACATTCCGTAGATCACTGACCGTCTTTCCCGCCGCGCTGTCATCCGGCAGCCACCGGTAATACCGATAGGCCACGCCGTTGCGATCGCGGAGCTCGAAACGCCCCTCCATCGCGTCGATCTCGACGAGACGATCGGAATTCTCAGAAACGTCAAACTTCGGATCGGTCAGCCGTCCACCGGCCTGGCGGAACGTGCCGTTCCGAGCGGGCTCGCGATAGCCGGGCCCATCCTTGCCGTCGTAGTCGGCATCGAGCACGCCGATCAAGTAGTACGGCAGGCTGTACAGGCTGAAACGCAGGTCCGGGTTGCCGCTCTCTCCTTGCAGAAAGAGCTGGTCCATACCCGTCGGATCATCGGTTCGATACACCAACGCCGCATCGCGTCCAAGCACGGTGCCGAGCGGCGAGGCGGCCGTGCCACCACCCCGGTACACAAGCCCGTCCTTCACCAGCGGCGGCGCAAAACCGAAGTCGTTCTTGAACGACTCCACCGCGATGCGCATCGCGATCACGTTCGCACGCTCGGCCCCGCCCTGGGCTGTCCGCGAGAGCTTGTTCAGCCCCACCAGCAACAGCCCGATCAGGACGGCGATCACGAGGATCGACACGCCAAGCTCGATGATCGTGAAGCCCGCCCGAGCCGAGGCCCGCATCCGAGTTGCCCGAGTCTGTGCTGCCATATCCAACTCGTTCCCTTCAGCGGGCCTGCCCATGTGCGACCGGGCGCCCATCTTCCGCTCTGAACAGGCCGAGTCGTGCCGGCCCGCTACCCCACGCTCACCAATCGCCGGGGCGTGCCGGTGCGAAGGCGCCCTCCCCAAGCCGCCCCGCACCGGCACACGTGCCCCGAACGTCCTTACAGACCGCCGCCGTTGAGCGACTCGATCATCGCCACCATCGGCAGGAACATCGCGATCACGATCGTGCCCACCATGCCGCCGATCGCCACAACCATCACGGGCTCCAGCAGCGAGAGCGCCGACTTCACCGCAACGTCGACCTCTTCGTCGTAGTTGTCGGCGATCTTCATGAGCATGACGTCAAGCTCACCGGTCTCTTCGCCCACGTCCACCATGTTCACCACGATGGGCTCGCAGGTCTTGCTCTCACGCAGCGGCACGGCGAAGCTCTCGCCCTCGCGCACCGAGTCGTGCACGCGCATCAGGGCCTTCTCGAACACCGCGTTGCCCGACGTATCCGCCGTAATGCGGATGGCCTCCAGGATCGGCACGCCCGCGGACACCAGCGTGCCCAGCGTCCGCGTGAACTTGGCCACCGTCGACTTCTTGCTCACCTTGCCGATCACGGGCGTCCACAAGACCAACCGGTCGGTGACCGCACGCCCCGGCTTGGCCAGGCGGATCAGCTTCCACGCGAAGGGGATCGCGATCAGCGTGCCCACGAAGATCACCGCGCCGGGCACGACCTGACCGGGCTGCTGGCCCGCCATCCAGCGGCTGGTGTCGGTCAGCCACACCGTCAGCCAGGGCAGCTCAACGCCGAAGTCCTCGAAGATCTTCTGGAACTGCGGGATGATGACCACCATGATCAGCACCAGGATCAGCACGGCCACGAACACGACCACCAAGGGGTACACGAGCGCACCCTTGATCTGCCGCTTCAGGCGCTGGGCCTTCTCCATGAACTCCGCCAGACGCTGCAGGATGATGTCAAGCACACCACCGACCTCGCCGGCCGCGATCATCTTGACGTACAGGCGATCGAACGCCTTGGGATGGTGCGCCATCGCCTCGGAAAGGCTCGAGCCGCCCTGCACCTCGTCGGTCAGGTCGATCAGCACGTTCTTCAGCGGGCCGGGCTTGGCCTGCCCCTCAAGGATCTGAAGGCTCCGCAGCAGCGGGAGACCGGCGTCCTGCAAGGTCGACAACTGACGCGTGAACTGCGTGAGCTGCTTCTTCTTGACCTTGCCGAAAAGCACGATCCCGCCACCGCGCTTCTTCTTGACTGCCGGCCCCTCCGCCGCCGCGGTCTTCTTGACCTTCTGCTCGCGCACCGACGTGGGGTACAGGCTCTGGCTCTTCAGCCGACCGATAGCCTCCTCGTCGGTGTTGGCCTCCAGAGTGCCCTTGCGCATCTTGCCCTGGGCGTCGCGAGCCTCGTACGTAAACGTCGGCATGCCTTCGAACTCCTCGGGGGCGCCTCTTACAAGGCCCCGCAAGCCAGATTCCATTTCCGCTCTCGGCCAGACGCGCCAACCGAGGCCCACCACAAATCCCGACTACTCTTCAATCAGCGTCTCGCGGACCACCTCGTCGATGGAGGTCTGCCCCTCGTAGATCGCCAGCAGCCCGCTCTCGCGAAGCGAACGCATCCCGCGACCGCGGGCGTGCTCGCGCACCAGGCTCAGGCTCTCTTCACGCATCACCATGTCGCGGATGGTGTCATCCATCGACATGATCTCGAACAACGCCATCCGGCCCTTGTACCCGCCATACTCGGCGTCGCTGCGTGGCCGATAGAACGTCTTGCCCGCAACATCGGACTCTCGCAAGCCCAACTCCATCAGCTCCTCTTCCGAGGGCGTGTACGCCTCGCGGGCGGCGGGGTTGATCTTGCGCACCAGACGCTGGGCCACGATGCCCTCGATGGTCGCCGTCAGAAGGAAGGGCTCGAGACCCAGGTCCACCAGACGCACGATCGAGCTCGGCGCGTCGTTCGTGTGCAGCGTGCTCAGCACCAAGTGGCCCGTCAGCGACGCCTGCACCGCGATCTGCGCGGTCTCGAGGTCGCGGATCTCACCCACCAGGATCACGTCGGGGTCCTGACGAAGGAAGCTTCGCAGCGCCTTGGCGAAGGTCAGCCCCACCTCGTCGTTCACCTGCACCTGGCACAGGCCGTCGATGTCGTATTCCACCGGATCCTCGCTCGTGAGGATCTTGGTCTCGATGTCGTTCAGCTCGGCAAGGGCGGCATACAGCGTGGTCGTCTTGCCCGAACCCGTCGGGCCCGTCACCACCACGATGCCGTTGGGCTTCTCGATCAGCCCGCGGAAGCGTGCCAGATCATCCTCGCGGAAGCCGATGCGTTCCAGGTTCAGCTCGACGTTCGAGCGGTCCAGAACACGCATCACGACGCTCTCGCCGTGCATGGTCGGCAGCACGGCGATACGCAGATCCACGGGCTTGCCGCCAACCTGCAGCTCGATGCGGCCGTCCTGCGGCAAGCGACGCTCGGCGATGTCCAGGTTTGCCATGACCTTGATACGGCTGGTGATAGCCGGGCCAAGGTGCTTCGGCGGCGGCACCATCTCGTACAGCACGCCGTCGATGCGATACCGCATCTTGAACTCGTCTTCGAACGGCTCGAAGTGGATATCGCTGGCCTTGTCCTTGATGGCCTGCAGCAGCACCAGGTTCAGCAGCTTCACCACCTGGTTGTCGCTGGCGGCCGCCGAGATGGCGTCCAGGTCGATCGAGTCGGAGCTGTGCCCCGCCAGCGCGTCGAACTTGGTGTCCTTGGCCAGATTGCTGACCACGTCCACCACCGACTCCTGCTTGGCGTAGTGCTTGGCCAGCAGCTCGTCGATCTGGGCCGGGTCGGCCACCACCGCCTCGACGGTCATGCCCAGCAACAGCCGCAGGTCGTCGACCGCGCGGAAGTTGTTGGCGCTCTTCATGGCGATCTTCAGCCGCCGAGCCGTCTGGTTGTATTCAATCGGGACAATCCCGTAGGCACGGGCGCTCTCCGCCGGAACGGCGTCGATGGCGGGCTGGGCAATCTCCTTGCCCTTCAGGTCGAGGTAGGCCATGCCGGCCTGACCGGCCAGCGCCGCCTGCACATCGGCCTCGGTGCAGTACTCGAGTTCGACGAGCACCTCGCCGATCTTCTTCTTGCGCGTCCGCTGGATGGCCAGGGCCTCGTGAACCTGCTCACGGGAAACCTTGCCCATCTTCGTGAGCACGCGGCCGATCTTGCGACCCTTCAGCTCTTCGGGATTCATCGTGGCCATGCCAGTGTCCTTACGAGCCCCCGGCGACCCGCACAATCGGGCCTACCCATACATCTTCGCCCGTTTGGGCAGGGTGATGCCAGGAACTTCGTCGATTCTCGGTGCAAATTCAATTTAGACACATGGAAACTTGGCCATTTCAATCGCTCGAAATGGCCAAATACCATACAATTACCTACTTATCACGCCGCGGCTCGATCAAGCCACGTCGTCCTCATCCAGCTCCGGACGGCCGATCGTCTTGCCCGCCTGGTGCACGCGATCACGAACGGCACCTGGATCCTTGGCCTTATCGACCATCTCCTCGGCGCTGATGATGCCCTTCGTGTACAGGTTCCACAGGTGGTCATCCAGCAACTGCATGCCGAACTTGGCACCGGTCTGGATCGACGAATCGATGCGGAAGGTCTTGCCTTCGCGGATCAGGTTCGCGATGGCAGGGGTCACCATGAGGAACTCGTAGGCCGCGATGCGGCCCGGGCGATCGACCCGCTTGAGCAGCGCCTGGCTCAGCACGGAGATCAGAGCCGTGGAGAGCTGCACTCGGATCTGGTTCTGCTGGCTCACCGGGAAGGCGTCGACCACGCGGTCGATGGTCTTGGCGGCGCCGGTCGTGTGCAGGGTGCCGAACACCAAGTGGCCCGTCTCGGCCGCTCGGATGGCGGCCTCGATGGTCTCGAGGTCACGCATTTCGCCGACGAGGATCACGTCGGGATCGCTTCGCAGCACGCGGCGGAGGGCCTCGGCGAAGCTCGGCACGTCATTGCCCACCTCGCGCTGGTTCACCACGCTCTTCTTGTGATAGTGGAAGTACTCGATAGGGTCTTCCATGGTCACGATGTGGCGGTCGTAGTACGTGTTGATGTAATCCAGCACGGTCGCCAGACTGGTCGTCTTGCCCGAACCGGTCGGCCCGGTCACCAGGAACAACCCGCGGGGGCGACGGCTGAGCTCGCGGACGGCCTCGGGCAGACCGATCTGCTCGAAGGTCAGCAGCTCGTTGGGGATGAGGCGGAGCACCATGGCCAGGTCGCCACGCTGCTTGAAGATCGACACGCGGAATCGGGCGGCGTCGCCGTAGCCGAACCCGAAGTCCGTGCCGCCCATCTCGTTGATTTCCTGCTGGTTGCGCTCGGGCGTGATGGACTTCATCAGCGAGACCATGTCGTCCGAGTCGAGCACCTTCGTCTCGAGGTTCTTCAGCCCGCCGTGCAGACGCACGGTCGGCTTGCGGCCCACGGTCAGGTGCAAGTCGCTGGCGCCGGTGCGGACGACGGTGTCCAGCAGGCGGTCGATCTGCACGGTGGCCGACCCGCCGCGGGACTGGCCGGAATCAGTGTCGTATGAGGACATCGGGGTTCACTCCTCGCAAAACAAGGGCGGGCCCGGGTCAATCGCCACGGGCCCGCGACGGGTTCAGTTCTCGGCGGCCTGGGTGACGCGGGCCACCTCGGCGGGCGTGGTCGCGCCCTTCAAGACCTTGCGCTTGCCGTCCTCGGTCAGCGTCTTCATGCCGCTCTGGATCGCCTTCTGACGGATCTCGGCAACAGGAGCCTTGCGGAAGGCGAGCTCACGCAGGTCGCTGTTCATCAGCATCATCTCGAAGATGGCCTTTCGACCCTTGTAGCCGTTGGGCGCCTCGGGCGCGCTGCCGGCCTTGTACACCTTGCCCTCCCACTCGCCGGGCTTGATGCCGCACAAGTGCAGGAACTTGGGATCGGGATCGGGATCGAGCACCTTGCTGGGCTGATGCAGCATGCGGATGAGGCGCTGGGCCATCACCGCCTGGATCGAGCTGGCTACGAGGAACGGCTTGATGCCCATGTCGACCAATCGCGTAATCGCGCTGGGCGCGTCGTTGGTGTGCAGCGTGCTGAACACCAGGTGGCCCGTAAGGGCGGCCTGGATGGCGATCTCGCCCACCTCACGGTCGCGAATCTCACCCACCAGGATGATGTTGGGCGCCTGACGCAGCATGCTTCGCAGGATGGCTGGGAACGTCAGCCCGATCGAGTCGCGCACCTGGCACTGGTTGATGCCGTCGAAGTTGTACTCCACCGGGTCCTCGGCCGTGATGATCTTGCGGTCGGGCCTGTTGAGCACGTCAAGAGCCGAGTACAGCGTGGTCGTCTTGCCCGAACCGGTCGGCCCGGTCACCAGGAAGATGCCGTTGGGTCGGCGGATGATCTTGTTGAAGACCTCGAGGTTGTCCTCCTCGAAGCCCAGGTTCACCAGACCGATGCGCACAGCGTCGGGACGCAGGATACGAAGCACCACGCTCTCGCCGTGATACGTCGGGCAGGCCGACACGCGGTAGTCGATGTCGGTGCCGTCCACCGGCAGCTTGATGCGACCGTCCTGCGGGATGCGCTTCTCGGCGATGTTCATGCCAGCGCTCAGCTTCACGCGGCTGAGCAGCGAGGGTTGCATGCGCTTGGGCAGGTTGTCACGCTCCACGCACACGCCGTCGATGCGGTAACGCAGACGCACGCGGTCGCCCATCGGCTCGATGTGCACGTCGCTCGCTCGCATACGCACCGCTTCGCTCAGGATGCGGTTCACGAGCTTCACGATGGGAGAGTCTTCCGCCGCGATGTCGATGGACTTGTCCACCGAGCGATCCACCGAGCGGTCGATCGACGCGGTGACCAGGCCCTTCTCACCGGGCTTGGCCTCCTCGGCCGGAGCCGAGCCAGACTGACCGTCCTCGCCGCCCTCGAGGAAGTTGCGGATAGCGGTCTTCGACGCCAGCAGCGGGTCGATCTCGAGGTTGAGCCGGAACCGCAGCATGTCCTGCAGTTCCAGGTCCATCGGATCGGACACGATCAGCTTCAACCGACCGCCGTCCTTGGCCACCGGCAGCACCATGTGCTTGCGAACGATCTCCTTGGGGATCAGGTCGAGTTGCACCGTGCCCTTGGTGGCCGCGTCGTTGGGATTGACGTAGGGCACGCCGTATTGCTCGGCCAGCGCCTCGGCCACCTGTTCATCGGTGGCAAAGCCAGCCTCGACCAGCGCCTGCCCGACGCGGCGGCGCGAGCCTTTGGCGATGCCGAGCGCCTTGTCCATGTCGTCCTGCGTGACCACGCCCTTGGCCACCAGGATCTCGCCGAGCTTCTTGCGATTTCGTGCCATATCGAAGTAGTGCCCCGATCTCGAACCAGTCTCGAAACGTCAAGGAATGGAGTCTGCGACAGCCCCCGCGAAGGCCTCTAGCCCCCCCGGAAACCGTGACAGCGTACGCGTGCCGCAGCCCCAAGGGGCGAAGTGCCACGCTTTTGCGCCATCCTGATCTGATCCAAACCTACGCTCTGCTTCCCAATCTGCCGAGCCCATGCGCATGCGACGGCCATCCGGCGACCGCGAGCCCGACTGCCAAGCCCGATGTCGAGACAGATGTCCACACCGCCGCCATCCAACACGCCGCCCCGCGCCTCCGTGCTCATCGC
>JBITAB010000091.1:27998-29357 GCA_044439825.1 Phycisphaerales bacterium JB064
AGATGTCCACACCGCCGCCATCCAACACGCCGCCCCGCGCCTCCGTGCTCATCGCCGCCGGGCCCACGCACGAGCCCATCGACGCCGTTCGCTACATCGCCAACCGCTCGTCGGGCAGGCTGGGTCTGGATCTCGCCGAAGCCGCCGCACACCGCGGATGCACCACGACGCTGCTCCTCGGCCCCGTGCAATTCCAAACAAATACCAACAAAACAACGGCGAACGCCGATACCCATCCAAACTCCGGGCAGGCACCAGATTCGCCCGTGCGCCTGTTGCGGTTCCGCACATCGCACGACCTGCAGGCCATCCTCCTTAAGGAAGCCCCGTCGGCCGACGTGCTCATCATGGCCGCAGCCGTGGCCGACTATCGGCCCGCACACCCCCACCCCGGCAAGCTGCCCCGTACCGATCAGAACCTGAGCATCGAGCTCGAGCCCGTGCCCGACCTGCTCGCGATGACAACGCCCAAGCTCGGGCCGGGAGCGATCACGATCGGCTTCGCCCTGGAAGAGGACGCGAGCGACCACGCCCGGGCGATGACCAAGATGGCCCGCAAGGGCTGCCAGGCCATCGTCCTCAATCCGCTGGCCACGATGGACTCGCCCGGCATCGACGCCACAATCCTCTTCGCCGACGGCCGGCCACCCGTCTCGCCCGGCCCGCTCTCCAAGCACGACTTCGCCCAGCATTTGATCGACATCGCCCTCGGCCTGTGGGCTCAGAGAGGATCCGCACCGTGAGCCCCGCGCGTCGCCCATCCAGCAAGCCCTCGAAGAAGCCCCCGCGCTCCGACCGCTCGAAGCACGTCGAGTTCCGCCCGCGCAACCAGGTCCGCGGCTCGAACCCCAAGCCCAAGGGCCCGCAGCTGCGCCCAACCATCCTGGGCGAGCACGACGGCGTCGTGGTGGTCGACAAGCCCGCCGGCCTGGTGACGGCCGACAAGGACCCCAACCGCGATTCAGCGCTCGCCCACGTCAAACGCTGGCTCAAGAACACGCGGCCCGACGCGCGCCTCTGGGTGGTGCACCGCCTCGACAAGGACTCCAGCGGGCTGGTGCTCTTCGCGACCACGCCGGCGGCCTACGCATGGCTGAAGGAAGACATCCGCGCCCACCGCGTCGAGCGCGAGTACACCGCCGTCGTGCAGGGCGTGCCGGGCTGGCCCAAGGACATCGAGCACACGCTGGCCGACCAGTTGCTCGACGGCCCGGAGCATCGCAAGGTGCTCGTCGCGCCGCCGACGTCGACCACGGCTCGCAATGCCGTCACGCACGCGCGCGTTCTGAAAGTGGGCAAGGGCAGGACCATGCTCGCCCTGCGACTGGAAACCGGCAGGCGCCACCAGCTCCGCGTCCA
>JBITAB010000091.1:29457-30981 GCA_044439825.1 Phycisphaerales bacterium JB064
CCCAAGCCGCAACTCGCGGCCTCGAAGGGCTGGGACCACGTCGCCGCGTGGTACGACAAGCTCGTGGGCGACGGGCACAGCGACCACCACTCGGCGGTCATCATCCCCGGCGCGCTGCGTTTGCTTGAGCTCAATGAGGGCGAGCGGCTGCTCGACGTCGCGTGCGGCGAGGGCGTGCTGGCGCGAGCCGCGGCAGAGCTTGGCGTACGCGTCACGGGCGTGGACGCCGCCGACCGACTCATCGACGCGGCCAAGAAGCGTGCGGGCGCCAACGAGACCTATCTCACGGGCGACGCGCGCCAGCTCGAAGCGCTGAAGCTCACCGAGGGCTTCGATGCGGCCAGTTGCATCATGGCGCTCATGAACATCGACACGATCGAGGCGGTCTTCCGTGGAGTCGCGGCGCAGCTCAGGCCCGGCGGTCGATTCATCGCCGTCGTGCTGCACCCGGCCTTCCGCGCGCCGGGCCAGACGAGCTGGCAGTGGGATGACAACGCCGCGCAGGGCCCAGGCCGCACGCCGCGCAATGACCAGCGTCAATACCGCCGCGTCGATGGCTACCTGACGCCCTACGCGCATCCCATCATCATGAATCCCGGCGCCGCGTCGCGAGGCCGCAAGCCCATCACGACCACGACGCACCACCGCCCCCTGCAGGCCTATGCCGCAGCCCTGGCGCGCACGGGGTTCATGATCGAGGCTCTCGAAGAGTGGCCCAGCCAGCGACAGAGCGAGCCCGGCCCGCGAGCCGACGAAGAAAATCGCGCCCGCCGCGAGATCCCGTTGTTCCTCGCATGGCGTGCGCGACTGGCGATCGCTCAGGATTGAGTGCTGCCTGACTGGGTCGGCTTAGTTGCCGCCCTCGGGCTTCTCTTCGGCCGGCGCGGGCTTGGGGGCCGTGCCCTGCACGACCTCGGCACGCTTCTGCAGGCGGCCGAAGTAGGACTGCAGCGACTCCTGCCACTCGATGGGCACGACGTTCTCTTCGATGGCCTCGGCCACGCCCGTGCTGGCGGCCTGCACGGCGCTGGAGAACTGGGCGACCGACTCGCCGCGGACCAGTTCGCCGTACACCAGACGCTCGGCCACGATCGGGCCCTGGCCCAGGTGCGTGGGCGTGCGCTGGGCCTGACGATCGACCTCGACAGCGGCGGTTTCCTCACCCGTGGCGTGGTTGCTGCCCTGGCCAGCCATCGGGCCGGTGCCCGTCTGCCCGCCCTGCAGGCTTGACATCCCGCTGCCGGGGTTCTGGCACATCGAGGCCATCTGGGCCTGCGTCTGCGCGAGCATGGCCTGGGCGGACATCTGCTCCATCTGCATCATTTCCATCTGGCTGAGCATGCCCTGCATGGCTTGCATCCCGCCCTGGGAGCTCGACTCACCGCTCTGCCCGTTCTGGCTCATGGCGGCCTGGGCCATCTGGCCCATCTGCTGGCCCATGTTGTTGCAGGCCTGGCACGCCTGGGCCATCTGCATGGCCTGCTGCATCAGCTGTTGCTGCTGCTGGGGCGTCATGTTCTGCAT
>JBITAB010000091.1:31081-37514 GCA_044439825.1 Phycisphaerales bacterium JB064
TGCTGCATAGCTTGTTGCATCGCCTGCTGCATGGCCTGCGGGTTGTTCGCGTTCTGGGCCATCTGCTGGGCGAGTTGCTGCGCCTGCTGCTGGTCCATACCCGCCTGCTGCAAGGCCTGCTCGAGCGAGCTCTTGTCCTTGGCGATCTGGTCGAGCTGGGCCTGCATGTTCTTGAGCTGCTCGGAGAGCTGCTGGCGCGTGGCCTCATCGAGCTCACCGTTCTCGAGTTGCTTGGAGAGCTCATCGAGCTGCTGCTTGGCGGCCTGGAAGTCGCCCTTGGCCAACTCACGCGCCATCTCGGCGGCAGGGCCCGGGCCGGGCTGCTTCATGCGGCTGAGCTCGCGACGCATCGCGTCGAGCTTCATCGCGGCCTCGCCCTGCTCCACCTCTTCGCGCAGCGCCTTCTCGGCCTGCGTCAGCTTGTCGAGCGCAGCCATCCGCATCGCCTGAGGCGACTGCAGCTCGGGGTTCTGCTCGGGTTGGAACTGGTCGAACTGCTGACCGGTCTTCTCAGAGACCTTCTGGATCAGGTCCTCGGCGGTCTGGACGGCCACCTTGGTTTCTTCCAGTTCCTGCTCGGCCCTGGCCGTTTCTTCGGCCTCGCGCATCCAGCCGAAGATGTCGGGGCTGGTTGCGGGCAGCACGAACCAGATGATCGCAACGGCGGCGGCCGCGATGGGCGGCGCTTTCCAGAACTGCCCGAGCGTCAGCGGCAACGCGGCACGCACGTCGACGGCGGTCGCGCGGCGGTCGGCATCGGTGCGCACGGCGGCCGACCATGCGTCGGCTTCCTTCTCGTAGATCCACGCGGTGCTCAGGCTCTCGCGCAGGCCCGCAGCCTCATCCACGGCACGAGCGACGGCGACGCCACGCGGACGGGTGATGACCGCCCACACGATCGCGGACGCAACTGCGGCGGCGGCTGCGATGGACACCGTGGCCACGACATCAAGCCCGACGCCCGCCATCCAGAAGCCAAGCTTCGCGACCAGCACACCCAGGACGGCAACGAAGGACGTCACCGCCAGCCGCTGTAACAGCAGCCGGGCGAACAGCCGGAGCGAGGCCTTGCGAACAACGCGATGGACGGCTTGCATGGGCACTGCCTCCTTGCCAAGCGATCGGGCCGGGGGCGCAGAATCCCCCTCGATACCTATTGTACGAAGATCGGTCGGGTTCGTTGCATTCCGTAATCTCCGGCCCGATCGAATCGGCCTCAGGCGTCGTGATGGGAGGAAACCCGTATGCCACCCGAACGTCTGAGCGATCGCCTCGTCCTCGGCTTCTTCTCACGAGAATTCGCACGCCACGCCCTCGAACGCGCCCAGGAGGGGCCGCGGTGGCTGTGGTGGATCCACCTTATCGGGGCCATGGGCTGGATGGTGTGCGTCAGCGGCCGCACGACGTACCTCGAGGTCGGCGGCGTCCTGCTCTGGATCATGACGCTGGTGCGCCTGCGCTGGGTGTGGCGAGCCGTAGTGATGGGTCTCGCCCATCCGCTCTTTCTGGCCCTGGTCGTCTGGACGGCGTGGCGATCGATCACGCTGTTCTGGTCCACTGATATCGAAGCCGGCGTCGATCGCATCGACAAGTTGCGGTTCGTGTGGAACATCCCGTTCCTCTTGCCGCTCGCGCCGATGGTCGGCACGCTGGCCGTTGGCGTGATCGCCGGCTCGTTCTATTACAACCTGGGCCAGGTCAGCCACGCGCTCAGCCGGGCCGGGATCGACTGGCTGCCCCAGTGGGATCGCATGCCCAACCGCAACTCGGGATGGAACGAGCCCGTCGCGGGCGGCACCAACCTGTGCGCTGTGCTGGGGCTGCACCTGGGCGCCCTGCTCAAGGGCAAGCGCGGATGGGCGGCGCTCGGCGGCGTGGGCACGACCATCACGCTCGCAGCCATCGTCGCGACCGGCACGCGTGCAGCATGGATCGCTGCGGCAGGGCTTGTCGTCCTCGCGTGCGTTGCCGGCGCCTTGAAGATCCGCTGGAACCCGAAGCGTGCCATCGTTGCCGCCGTCATTGCACTCGTCGTCGTCGCGGCCAGCGCAACGGTGGGCTGGAAGGTCGCCGCCCCTCGTGCGCTCGAAGCGCGCGAAGAGCTGCGCCAGGTGTTCGAGGAGAAGGACTTCTCGTCCTACACCGGCACGCGTCTGCTGCTCATGTGGTGGGCCGTGCAGGCGTTCGCCGACCACCCGATCGGCGGCACGGGCGAGGGCGGCTATGAGCCATGGGTAAAAGCAAACCTGGAGAAGCGGGGCATCGACCCCGCCGATCGAACGCACACCGGCCCACACCCCCACAACACGCTGCTCCAGCCGCTGGCCAACACCGGTCTCATCGGCTTCGCGTTGTATGCCGTGGTGCTGCTCATGATGGCCCGCATCGCGTGGACCATCCGGGTGCACGAGCACCCCTACGCCGCGGGCGTGCCATGGGCCATGCTCGGGCTGTTCGTCGCGTGCATGTTCGAGGTGATGCACATGAACACGCACATCCTGGCGATGTGGATGCTGCTCATGGGCCTGGGCGTTGCCGCGTCAGTCCATCACGTCGTGCGGCATGATCGCCCGGTCGGCGACGATGGGGAACTCGAGCCGCTTGCCCAGCAATAGGTCGGCCTGCCAGGGTTCGAGCCCGCCCGCCGGTCGCTTGAACGCGAAGTCGTCCATGCTCAGCACATGGCCCGCAGGCAGATCACGCGCGGCCACGATGCTCCGCCGCGCGACCTGCCTCACGTCGGCCTCGATGGGCAGCATGAACTTCGTGGGCGCACCCAGCCGCTCGTCGGCGGGGTCAGCCTGCCACTGCCCCTCGTAGGCGGACTGGCACAAGCGGACATACTCGGCGAGTTCGGCAGGCTCGATGGACGCGGCGTGGTCAGGCCCGGGCAGCGTCCGATCGAGCGTGAGGTGCTTCTCGAGCATGCGCGCGCCAAAAGTAACCGCGAGCGCGCCGGTGTCGGTCAGTGTGGTATGGTCGCTATAGCCCACCGGCCCCGCGAACACGTCGGCTATATCGGCCACCGCGGCAACCGCGGCGTGCTCTGGCGGCGTGGGATAGCTGCTCACGCATTGCAACACCGCCAGCCGATCTCGAGCAGGCGCGAGCCAACCCACGGCCCGCTGCACCTCGTCACGAGACGCGGCGCCCGTGCTCACAATCAGCGGCTTGCCTGTCGCGACCGACCCGTCGAGCAACGGCTTGTGCACAAGGTCGGGCGACGCGGTCTTGTAGGCGTCCAGCGGCAATCGCTCGGCCAGCGGCAACAGCGGCAGATCAAATACGGTCGCGATGGCGTGCAACCCGAGATCGTGCGCAAGATCGATGGCCTCGCGCGCCACCTCCAGCGGCAACTCCAGCCGCCTGAGCATGGCCCGCGGGTCCTGCTCACCAGCCGCAACCTGATACTCCGCCAGCGTCGCGGCACTCGCAAGCAGGTCGTCGGCCGTGAAGAGTTGCAGCTTGATGGCGTGGGCCCCGGCCGATGCGGCCGCACGCACAAGCTCCATGAGCCGCTCGGGCGAACCGTCATGGTTCACGCCGAGCTCAGCGATGACGTAGGGCGGGTGGTCGATGCCGATCGTGGTCGTGCCGATGCGCATGGTTACGCGCTCTGGTCGCCGGCGGCCGCGAGCGCCGCGGCGTGGGCCTTCTGGGCGGCGCGCATGAGCGTTGCGAACGTGCCGCGACCGGTGCGCTCACGCCTGACATACACCCCGTCGGGCTGGAGATCCCACGCGTAGGCATGGTCGTCGAGATTGGCACGCATCGCCTCGTGCAGCCGCTTGCGCGCGAGCGTGTCGTAGATCGGGCAGATGGCCTCGAGTCGGTTGTTGAGATTGCGGTACATCCAGTCGGCGCTGCCGATGTACCAGTGGCCCTGCAGCGGGTCGCTGTGGCCATTGGCGAAGTGGTAGATGCGAGAGTGCTCGAGGAACCGGCCCACGACCGAGACCACGCGGATGTTCTCGCTTAAGCCGGGCACGCCAGGCCGCAGGCAGCAGAAGCCGCGCACGCACAGGTCGATCTTGACACCCGCCTGCGAGGCCTCGTAGAGCTTGGCCGCGATCTTGCGATCTTCCATCGAGTTGAGCTTGCCGAAGATGCGGGCCGGCCTGCCGTGGCGGGCGTTGTCGATCTCGGCGTCAATCAGATCCTCGAATCGCGGTCGCATGGTCGTCGGCGCCACGAGCAAGTGCTCGTAGTCGGCCTTCAGCGAGAAGCCGGTCATGGCGTTGAAGAGCTCGAGCACCTCGCCCGTGATGCGTGTGTCGCACGTCAGCAGCGAGAGGTCGGTGTAGAGCTGGGCCGTGTGCGGGTGGTAGTTGCCCGTGCCGATGTGGGCGTAGGCGCGCAGCCCGCCCTTCTCGCGGCGCACCACCAGCGAGCACTTGCAGTGCGTCTTGAGGCCGACCACGCCATAGGCCACGTGCACGCCCGCGTGCTCCAGACGGCGGGCGTAGCTCACGTTTCGGCTCTCGTCGAAGCGTGCCCGCAGCTCCACCATGCACGCCACCTGCTTGCCGTGCTCGGCCGCACGGACGAGCGAACGCACGAAAGGAGAATCACGGCTGGTGCGGTAGATCGTCTGCTTGATGGCCAGCACGTCGGGATCGCGCGACGCGGCGCTGACGAACGCACGCACCGAATCGTCGAAGCTCTCGTACGGATGGTGCGCGACGATGTCGCGGTCGCGGATCGCGGCGAAGATGTCGCCCCGGCCGCTGCGAGGATCCATGCCGAGCAAGCGCGGCGGCGTGATGGGCTTCCAGGGCTTGTGCTTGAGATGGGGCAGGTCGAGGCCGGCAACGTCCATCAGGTCGCCGTATTCCAGCGGGCCGTTGCGCACGAAGATGTCGCCGCTCTGCAGGCCCAGGCTGGTCGCAAAGAACGTGGCCAGTTCCTCGTGTGGCGCCTCGGCGATCTCCATGCGCACGGGGCGGGCGAAACGCCTGCGGCGTAGCTCTTCCTGCACGCTCTCGAGCAGGTCGCCGGCCTCGTCCTCGACCTCAACGCTGGCAGAACGCGTTACGCGGAAGGCGTTGATCGCCAGGATCGTGACGCCCGGGAACAGCATCGGCAGGTTGGCGCGCATGACCTGGTCGAGCGGGATCAGCCTCAACCGGCCGGCCTCGGCAAGCAAGCGTGCGCTGTCACCATGCCCCTCCGGATCATCGCAACGCACAAGCCGCGCCACGCCGTCGGGGATCTTGAGCCGGCAGAATCGGCTGTGGCCCGTGTCCGTCGGCGCAATGCCGGGCAGGCCGCCATCGCCGCTCAGCAGGATGCCCAGGTTCTCAGACAAATTACTGATGAACGGGAAGCGGTGGCCGGGGTCGATCGACAACGGCGTGAGGATCGGGAAGACCTCGTCCTGGAACCACGCGTCCAGCCGAGCACGCTCATCAGGGTCGAGCTGGTCATAGCCGACGATGCTGACGCCGTGAGACTCCAGCGCCGGTCGCAACGCCTCCTCCCAGCAGACCGCCTGACGCTCCTGCAACTCGACGACCTTGGCGCGCACGGCTTCGAGCTGCTGGCGGGGCGTCAGCCCATCGGGCGAGGGAGCCTCGATGCCCGCGTCGACCTGCCGCCGGATGAGCCCGACACGCTTCATGAAGAATTCGTCAAGATTATTCGCGAAGATCGCCAGGAACTTCACACGCTCGAGCAACGGCGTGGTCTCGTCTTCGGCGAGCTCGAGCACGCGCTGGTTGAAGGCCAGCCACGACAGATCGCGGTTGAACAAGGCCTCGGGCCCGGGCTCAGCCGAAACGGGTGCGGCATGCGTGGTCATGGTGTCTGTGGGCCGGTCGTTCATGGCGTCCTTGCCTGATGATCGGGTGGAAAGTATGTCGCAACACAATCTGGCGCTTCGGTGATGCTCACCCTGGCCACGCGCGCACCGCGAGGCAGCCGCTCGTCGAGCGCCATGGCCAGTTCCGTCGCGATCACAAACGCCACGTTTTCGGCCGTCGGTTCGAGCTTGCGGCCTCGGAACGCCTCGCAGAGGTTGAGGTTGTCATGGTTCCAGGGCGAGACGATCTGGCCCAGCGCCGCCTCGACGGCATGGAAGTCGCACAGCAGCCCTTCGCTGTCCAGCTCAGGGCCCGCGATCGTCGCCTGCACCAGCCAGTCGTGCCCATGCACGGGCTCACGCTCGCCGCCGATCAGGATGGCGTGCTGGGCATTGAAGCGGCGCTGGGCGGTGACCTCGAACATGCGGGGCAAGGGTAGGGTGGGCGTCGGTGGCGTACCGCTTACTTCTTCTCCGCCACGGTGGCCAGGGAGACCGCCAGGGCGCGAACCACGGTGTGGTAGATGACCCCCCAGGCCAGCAAGGCCACCGCCGCAGCGGCCCAGGCGATCGGTCGCATCAGCCACCACCAGCCGGCCAGGGGGGCCATGCTGAGCAGCAACGCAAAAGCCG
>JBITAB010000091.1:37614-47243 GCA_044439825.1 Phycisphaerales bacterium JB064
CCCAGCAGATGATCCCCGCTGATCGACCGCCCGATCGCCACCCCGCACTCGGGGCACATCCCGTCCTCGCCCAGCCCAATCAAGTCATACCCGCAGCCCACGCAGGGCAGCGGGTATGACACGGTGCCAGGCCGATCATGCTCGTGCGGCATCACCTGAGGATACCGCCGCAGAGAGACTCACTGCACACTCAGGTCCTCGAAGTACTTGCGACGCTCGGCCTCGGCCTTCTCCAGCGCGTTGCGGACCTGGTCTGCCTGCGAACGCAGCTCGTTCAGCCGGTCTTCCTGCTGGGTCAGCGTGTCGAGGTAGCGGCGGTACAGGTCGGTCGTCTTGTCGATCGCCTGCATGTTCTGGCGGATGCGGGCCTGATCGCTCTCGATGGCCGACACCTGCTGCTGCACGCGCTCCAGGCTGGCCCGCAGGTCGGCGATCTGGCGGTTCATGGCGGCGCCCTTGCGCATGGCCTCGATGAGCTTGTCGCTGGCCTGCCCGCCGCCACGCGTCACCTGCTCGATGAGGTTGGGCAGGTCGGCGTCGATCAGCCCATAGCTGGTGCGCTCGGTCCTGCGCTCGACCACCTTGAGCTCGACGCTCTTGCCCGCGTCGACGGTGCGCTCGTAGCGGATCTTCCCATCGTCGCTCTTCTCGCCGTTGGTCGGCTCGATGAGGTCCCACCCGGGCATGGGCTGGTGCTCGATGACCACGGTGCGCTTCTTGGCCGCCTCGCTCCGCAGGGTGTAGGTGTTGGTGACGGTGCGAACATAGCTGATCTGCAGCATGCCGTTGGTGATGCGATAGGTCGAGCTCGACGTGCTGGACGTCTGGGCCTGCTGGGCCTTCAGGTCCATGTCCACCGCATAGGCCAGCATGCGCTCGGCCTGGCGCGGCACGAAGCCCACCATGGCGTCGCCCGCGTACGCGCCGTCGTACACGGCCACGGGCCCGCTGATGAGCGGAGCGCTGCTGGTGTTGGTCAGCTCGACGCCCAGCATGGGCTGGCCGCCCTCACTTGGCGTATAGATGCTGATCTTGCGGGCCTTGACCTTCTCGGTCAGCACCGGGATCATCGCGCTCTGCTGGCGATCGAGGTCGATGGGGTTCTCGATGCGGAGCACCACCGACTCGCCCACCTGGATGGCGGCGGCCATGCTGGCGGCCGAGTCGAAGAAGCCGACGGCGGTATCACCCATCACCTCGCTCAAGCCACGACTTGACTGTCCACTGCGAGTTCTCGATGCAGGCTCGGACGCCGGAGCAGCGAAGCGTGCCCTCGCCTCGCGGTCCATATGTTGCTGCTCCATTCGCATCGCTTCGGTGCCCGCAAAGATCTTCGGCTGAGCAAGCGCACCCGCCGGCACGGGAATGTCCGGCCGCTGCGCAAACAGCGGCGTCTGCAGGTCCATCGTGAAGCCCACCGGCTGGCTGGCCACCAGCGACAGGTCGATCTGCCGCCAGTCCTCCTCGGTCGTGTTCTCCACGATCGCCCACGCCTGCAGGATCGGCTCGCCCCGCTCGCTCAGCACGAGGCGGTAGGCCGGCTTCCACACCGGCATCTCGTGCACATAGCTGACGAGCATCTCGCGCTCGCCCTCGCCGGTGCTCGAGACCTCGACCGTGCGAATGTTCTCGTCACGCTCCTGGGCCAATATGTTAAGCGCCCGCTCGATGTCGTCCCTGAGCTGCTTGTCGAGGAACTCGAGGTTGATGATGTTGTCCAGGTCGATGCGCTTGATGCCCCCGCCGGTGAAGATCGTCACCGCGTAGCTGTTCACGACGCTGTCGCCCTCGGCCCGCTGCACCGTCTCGACGCTGGTGATGGTGCCCGAGGCCGTGCTGTCGGCGGTCTGCACCTTCACCTTCGCCCCGCGCAGCCGGCTGAGCAGCTCGCTCATGGAAGGGTTGTCGGCCAGGTTCACGCCGAAGCTCGCCAGCCTCCGCTCGATGGGCTCGCGCGAGCCATAGCTGATCGCCCCCACCGTGCCGCCGCCGCCATCGAGGACCACCAGGCTCTTGAGCAGGTCGTTGAGCTGGCCCTGATCCACCCGCAGGTAGACGTTGGCGTCGCCCTTCACGGGCCCCACCCGCTCGAAGCTGCCCACGCCCGAGCGATAGAGCGTGATGGCGGTGATGGGAAGCTCCTGGGCCTCGTCCTGAGCACTGGCAAGCGGGACTGCAAGACCGGCGACGAGAGCGAGACTGACGCACGAGCGGGCGAAGAGTGGCATGGGATCGGTCCTCCTTGATCAGCCCGAACGCGCGGGCCTGCGGGCATGTACGGACGCCGGCACACTTGGATCGACCCGATGGCCCCCTTCCGTCCAGCCGCGGGCACGCTGTGACAATGCCGTGACCCGTATCCTGTACGGATGCCTTCCATCAGCCTTCCACAACTGACCAGCCACGCCGGCGCACTGCCCGCCGGCATCCTCTCGGCCCTCCAGAACGCCATCCAGGGCGAGGTCCGCTCCAGTTACCACGAACGGATGCTGTACGCCACCGACGCGTCGAGCTACCAGGTCGAGCCCCTGGGGGTCGTGATCCCCGCGAACGCGGGCGACGTGGTGAGGACGGCGAGGCTGGCCTTCGACCACGGCCTGCCCATCCTGCCCCGCGGCGGCGGCACGAGCCTGGCCGGCCAGTGCGTCAACCGCGCCCTGGTCATCGACACCAGCAGCGCCATGACCGCGATCAGGTCGATCGACGCCGAGGCGCAGCGTTGCACGGTCGAGCCCGGCATCACGGTCGACGACCTCAACACCGCCATCGCCCACACGGGGCTCTTCTTCGCGCCAGACCCCGCGACGGCACGCCAGGCCAACGTCGGCGGCTGCATCGGCAACAACGCCGCTGGCGCGCGCTCGGTGCTCTATGGACGCACGGTGGAAAACGTCGAGGCCATCGAGGCATGCCTGGCCGACGGCACGGCCACGCGCTTCGAGGCCAGCTCGCGCGATCCTTCGGCGCGACGGATCGCATCAAAGGTCATCGAGATCGTCAAAGAACATCGCACGCTCATCCGCGAACGCTTCCCCAAGACCCTCCGCCGCAACGCCGGCTACGCCCTCGACATGGTGCTCGACGACATCGAACGCGCCGAGCGAGACGGACGCGACCCGCTGGACGTTGTCAATCTCGCCAAGCTCCTCTGCGGCAGCGAGGGCACGCTGGCCATCACCCTGAGCGCTGATCTCATCCTGCATCCGCTGCCCAAGGCCAAGGGCCTGCTGCTGCTGGGCTTCAACGACCTCGACGCCGCCATCGCGGCCGTACAGCCCCTGCTCGAGACCGGGCCCGCCGCCATCGAGCTCGTCGACGACGTCATCATCGACCTCGCCCTGGCCAATCGAACGCATAAGGCCTCGGCCCAGTCGATGCCCATGCCCAGCGAAGGCAAGCTCCGAGGCGTGCTCTACGTCGAGTACTTCGCGCAGTCTGTAGACGATCTCCGCGAACGACTCGCTCACGGCACGCGCGTCGCCCAGGCCTGCGACCCAACCGCGGGCATCGAGACCATCGACGACCCGCGCGCGATGGGCGCCGCATGGGCCCTGCGCAAGGCGGGTGAGCCACTGCTGCACGGCGTCGTCAGCGACCGCAAACCCGTCACCTTCGTCGAAGACAACGCCGTGCCGGTCGAGCGGCTCAGCGAGTTCGTCCGGCGATTCCGCAAGATCGTGCAAGACCACGGCACCATCGCGGCCTACTTCGCCCACGCGTCCGTCGGCGTGCTCCACGTGCGTCCCATGCTCAACCCGCGAAACCCGCAAGATGAGCTGAGGCTCCAACAGATCTCGGTAGCCGTCGCCGACCTCGCCAAGGAACTCGGCGGCGTCATGAGCGGCGAGCACGGCGACGGTCGCGTCCGCGGGCCGCTGCTCGAACGCTTCTATGGCCCCGAACTGATGGCCGCCTTCGCTCGCGTCAAGGCCGCCTTCGATCCCAAGGGCCTGCTCAACCCGGGCAACATCGTCGGCACGCCCACCAACATCGAGACCATCACCCAGAAGACACGCATCAGCCCCAAGGGCGAGCACGTCGACGTCCAGCCCGTCTCGACCTACTTCGACTACGAAGACCAGCACGGCTTCCGCGGCGCGGTCGAGATGTGCAACGGCGCGGGCGTGTGCCGCAAGAAGAGCGGCGGCGTCATGTGCCCCAGCTACATGGCCACCCTCGACGAACGCCACAGCACGCGCGGTCGCGGCAACGCCCTCCGCCTGGCGACAACCGGCCAGCTCGAATCGGGCGAGGCCGACCCGTGGAGCGACCCGGGCACGATGGAGACGCTCAACCTCTGCCTGAGCTGCAAGGCCTGCAAGAGCGAGTGCCCCAGCAACGTCGACATCGCGCGCCTCAAGGCCGAATACACCGCCCAGCGGTTCGCCAGCACGGGCCGCCCCACGCTGCAGGCCGCCGTCTTCGGCCACGTCCGCACGCTCAACAGGCTCGGCTCGCTCACGCCCGGCCTCGCCAACGCGATGAACTCGACCAAGCTCGCTCGCTGGGCAGCCGGCGTATTGCTGAACATCGACCAGCGTCGCAGCCTGCCGCCGTTCGCGACATCGCTCGCAAAGCACTGGAAGCAGGCACGCATCGGGCGGCAAACCGATCACCCCAAGGTCCTGGTCTTCGGCGACTGCTTCACGATGTACAACGAGCCGTCTATCGGCGTGGCGGCGGGGCGCGTGCTCGAAGCCTTCGGCTACCAGCCCGTGCTGGTCGACGCCGGCTGCTGCGGCCGCTCGATGATCTCCACCGGCCTGCTCGACGACGCCGCCCGCACGATCAAGAACACCTACACGAAGCTCATGGCCGCCGACGCAACTGCACCCATCATCGTGCTCGAGCCAAGCTGCCTCTCGGCGATCATCGACGACTGGGTGCAGCTCAAGAGCGACATCCCCCTCGCCGACCGCAAGGCCCTGGCCGCCCGCACGCACGGGCTCGAGAGCTTCCTGCACGAGCGCTGGGACGATCACCCACAGCGGCCCGAAGTCACAAACAAGCCCGACATCTACCTCCACGGCCACTGCCACGAGAAGTCCCTCCGCGGCATCGGCAACGCGACCAGGCTGCTCGAACGCTTCGCCACCGTCCACACCGCCGACACCACCTGCTGCGGCATGGCCGGCTCCTTCGGCTTCACGAAGGACCGCTACGACCTCTCGATCAAGATCGGCGAACTCGGCGCACTCCCCCACGCCCGCGACGCGGCAAGCCAGGGCCAGGCCGTCCTGGCAGCCGGCACAAGCTGCCGGCACCAGATGCACGACGGGGCGCAGCTGCGAGCGCTCCATCCGGCGGAGTGGTTAGATGACCTGCTGCATCAGCCCGCGGGCTGAGGGGACAGCTTCCATCTCGCAGTGCAGTTGGGGCAGGGCGTGAGGCCATCGCCACACGGCGAAATGCCACGCATGTCGGCGTCGCATGCGGGGCAGATGGCCATGCGACGCATGGACTGGATACGTGCCCGTTCCATGACTCGTATCCATGGCCGAAGTAGGATCCCTATGAAGGACCAAACGACCAGCATGCCAATCACTTGGGCCGTTGGCTGGGATGTGAATCGCGTAGCGATCAACAGGATCGCATACGTCGCAAATCCAGGCATTAGCCACATGCCGAGTAGTCCACCAAGGATCATGCACCAGGAAAACAGATTGGCTCGCTCACGCTCATCTTTGGTTCGCAGCTCACGAGCGTGACGCTTTGATCTCCGATCCGAGAGCTTTGGTACTTCGACGGATGCATCGTCGGTGAGGCTCCCGTGCTCGACGACAGCCTCGTGCTTCTTGCGTCGCTCTGTCGCCGCTGGCCAGCGGGCGGCACATTCGGGACATGTCACAATGTCCATCACGCTCGCCGCTCCGGCGAGGTCGTACCGACACGAAGGACAAGCCTCCGGCGTACCCAATCGCCACGAAGCATGGCACGTTGCACATCCGACGCATCCATCACCGCACTCTCGCATACCGAGCAACGGTGTTGTACAGGATGGGCATTCACCGCGTGCCGCCATGAGCCTTGCGGCCTTCTGGCGACCAAACCACGCCCAACTTGATTGCATGCCGAGCAGGAACATGGCTGGAGCCGAGAGCCAAAGCAATGCCATGACTCGAAAGTCCCGGGTTATCGAGAGCACATCGATCCCCGTACTCAGACTACTGAGTGCAATCGTGATCGAAACCGTGATGAAACACCAGGCAGCACCGAGATATCCCATCAAGATCCAAGACGTCATCACCCCCGCGCGCAACGGCTTCGGCAGCACCACGCGTCTGCGCCACACCGCCACCGGCCCCGGCAACGAGCGCAGCTCGCGCACCACCGGCACGTCGCGCCCGCGTTCATCGGTCACCATCGCCTGCAGCAACCGTCGCACACGCATTGAGATGGCTCTCACTCCGCCATCGGCGGACGCAGCAAGCGCTCGATACTGCCATCATCGCGCTTCACGAGCACCTCGCTGGCCTCGGTCAGGAACAGCCCGTGATCGATCACGCCGGGCGTGTTGTTCAGGGCGCTGCTCAGCCGGTCATAGTTGTGCCCGTCGTCGTTGTTCCCGCCGCCGTGGAGCTGCACGTCCAGGATCAGGTTCCCGTTGTCCGTGACGTACAGCGTGCCGTCCATGCTCCGGCGCAGCACGCCAGAGAGTCCCAAGCTCCGCAGGTTCGCACGGATCGACGCCAGCCCGAAGGCCATCACCGCAACCGCAAGCGGCGTGCGCTCGCCCAGATGGTCGACAAGCTTCTCTTCTTCGACCAGATACACACGCCGAGCGGCGGCCGTGGCCACCAGCCGCTCGCGCGTCATGGCCCCACCAGCGCCCTTGAGCATCCGCAGGTGGCCATCGACCTCGTCGGCGCCGTCGAACAGGTAGTCCACATGCTCGATGGTCGCGAACTCGCGCACCTTGATGCCGAGCTCCTCCGCATACGCCGCCGAGGCCTCGCTCGTCGAGACGCACAAGATATCAAGCTGCTCGGCGATGATGCGCCCCGCAAGAGCCGCGATGGCCCGCCTGGCCGTGCGCCCCGTGCCAAGGCCCACGACCATGCCAGAGCGGATGTCGGCGACGGCTGCGCGAGCCAATGCGTCTTGCGAGCTCTCGGCCGCGGCATGGCGCGCGGCCTCGGTCGGCCGATTGGCGGGCCTGGTTTCTTCAGCCAAAGCGCACCCCCTGGGCCAGCCGCAGCGTCGCCCCATAATTAATCGTGCAAGTCTGTCGCCGCATGTAGGCCTTCCAGCTATCGCTGCCCGCCTCGCGTCCACCGCCGGTGTCCTTCTCGCCGCCAAAGGCCCCGCCGATCTCAGCGCCGCTCGTGCCGATGTTGACATTCGCGATGCCGCAATCGCTGCCGGCCGGCGACAGGAACCGCTCGCTCGCCGCCACGCTGCCGGTCATGATCGCGCTGCTCAGCCCATGCGCGGTGCTGTTGTGCAGCGCGATGGCCTCGTCCAGATCGCGATACGTGAACACGTACAAGATCGGCGCGAACGTCTCTCGATTGGCCACGGCCAACTGGTTCGAGTTCGGCGCACGGATGATCGTCGGCCGCACGAAGCAGCCCCCCAGCGACACGTCCGCCCGCGTGCCGCCGGTCAGCACCGTGCCGCCCTGGCTCTTGGCCTCTTCGATCGCCGCATCGAACGCGTCGCCCGACGCCTCGGTGATCAGCGGGCCAACCAGCGTCGCCTCATCCATCGGATCGCCGATGGAAGCCCGCTCGTACGCGGGCACGAGCTTCTCGAGCAACGCCTCGACGATCGACTCATGAGCGATCAGCCGCCGCGTGGTCGTGCACCGCTGGCCGGCCGTGCCGACAGCGGCAAACAGCAACCCCTGGGCGGCTAATTCGAGGTCGGCATCCGGCTCGACGATGACCGCGTTGTTGCCCCCGAGTTCCAGCAGGCACTTGCCCAGCCGCGCCGCGACGACCTGACCGACCTTCCGCCCCATCTCGGTCGACCCCGTCGCGCTGATGAGCGGCAGCCGCGCGTCGGCGGTCATGGGCTTGGCGACCGTCTCGTCATCGCCGATGACCAGGTTGAACACGCCCTCGTGGCCCATCTCGCTGGCGACCGCGTCGGCGATCGCGTTGGTCGCCATCGCGGTCAGCGGCGCCATGAGGCTGGGCTTCCAGATCACCGTGTCGCCGCAGACCGCCGCGATCATGGCGTTCCAGCCCCACACGGCGTTGGGGAAGTTGAAGGCGGTAATGACACCGATGGGCCCCAGCGGCTGCCACTGCTCGAACAGCCGGTGGTCGGCCCGTTCGCTGGGCATCGTCCGGCCGCCGATCATCCGCGACAGCCCCGTCGCGTAGTCGGCGATGTCGATGGTCTCCTGGACCTCGCCCAGCCCCTCGCTCCGGATCTTGCCCATCTCCATCGAGACCAGGGCCCCCAGGGCGTCCTTGTGCTCGCGCAGCGCGTGCCCGATGCGGCGCACCACCTCGCCCCGCTGCGGGGCGGGCACCAGCCGCCACTTCAGGAAGGCCGCCCGGGCCCGCTCGATGGCTTCTTCCAATTGAGCCACGCCGTCAAGCCGCACACCGGCCAGAGGCTGGCCTGTCGCGGGGTTCAAGCTGACGACCTGCGAGGCATCGCCCGGATCGGCCCGCTCGGCGGGAATGAAGCGTGGATCGCCCGCCAGCGGCAGGCTTTCGAGCGGGTTGGCGGCCGTCGTCTGGGACATCGGGGCACTGTAGGCAAAGCCCGCCCCGGGCCCAGCGAAACACCCTCGCCGCCTACTCGCAACCCGCGTCGAACGCGTTCTGGAAGGCCAGGAAGTCGAACAACGTCAGCTCACCATCGCCGTCGAAGTCCGCTTCCAGATCTCCGGCGTCGAACAGATTCTGGAACTCGAGGAAATCGAAGATGGTCAGGCTGCCGTCGCCGTCAAGGTCGGCGCGGCACGGGGCGGCAGAGAAGCTGAACGAGACATCAAGCGACGCCCGATCGCTCGCACCGTCCGCCGTTCCGATCGCAAACTCGAATGCGCCAAAGGTCTCGAACGTGTACGTGCCGGGATCGAGCGTGAGCTGCCAGATCCACGCCGTGGCGCCTGGCGTGGGTGGGCCGCTGACAACCACGCCATCGGGCCCGGTCAATCGCCCAGGCTCGTAGTCCATGAAACCGATGTCGTCGAAGAACGAAGGCCGGATACTCAGATCGACGCGTGCGGCCCGATCGATCTCGAACACCAGCCGGTGGCTCCAGGAACCCTCCGCCATACGCTCACGCGGCGATGAGCCAGGGATCCATGGCTGGAGGTCGAAGAACATATCCGCATCGAGCGTGATCGACGTGCTCCCGATCCCCCGGCCCTTCGCGATGACCTCGCAGTACGCGCGTGGATTTCGACGCGATGAAGCCGGTATGTCGGCCACGGCCTCCGCTTCAGGGTTCATAAGGTCGGCATCAAAGGCCATCGCGCTGTCCAAGAGCGAAGTGGGCAGCGTGTCGATCATGACCGATGCCGCACTCTCGACCTCAAACTCGAGAATGTCTGGAAACACGGGCTGGGCGTGCGTCGCCGCGGAGACAACGCCAAGGGTGACAGCCGCTGGGATCGATGCGTGGATGCGTGCTACGAGCATTGGTGTACCTCCCGTTTCAGGTGG
>JBITAB010000092.1:0-47064 GCA_044439825.1 Phycisphaerales bacterium JB064
ATGTGCTTGCTCTCTCCTCCGGCGCGAGTTGGGTGGGGGAGGGGGTGGGCTTGGCTGGCTTTAGAGATGAGCGAGAACAGACGGAACGAGTGCCGTTGCAATCCCACTTGATAATCACCGAGTCAACCCCCTCGACATCGCCTCGCCACACAATCTTGCCCGACTGCCCAAACTCGTTTTGGTAAGCATCGCCCACCTCAAACTCCCGCTTCGCCGCATCCTCCTCCGGCTGCTGGGGCTGGGGGGCGGAGGGGATGGGGATATAGGCCCAGCGGCTCACCCCATTCAGATTGATTAGGACGCTTGTTCCGCCATCCATGACTAGCCATCGACCACCCGGTTCCTTAGCGACGATCTCGACAACGCCGTTGACCTCGGCATAGAAGGGCAAGCCGGGTCCAGGAGTTGAACGCATGTCGTAGCACCACTCCACCTTCACCGTCGTCGTCATGGGGCCTCCTTTGCTTCTGTGGTCTCGCATAATCCGACCTGTTGCCATGTCACGAATCAGGCCATCTCCTTCGCAGAAGGTGGATGATCGTTCGTCTGACCAGATTCTCCAAGGGTCCAAGTCCCACGCCCACCTCACCTTCTCAGCCATCGCGGGCCTCCCTGTCCATGCCACACACCAAGCCTGTGATCCCGCCGATAACCAGGCCAACAAACAATCCGAACATAAAGATGTCCTTAGGCTCCACCCTCCACCTCCCCCGCCCCATCGGCCGGCTTGGGGAGGGCGGCGTCGCGTTCAAGGTGCTCTACCGCCAACCGCTCCAACTGTTTGCTTGTCATGGTTTCGTGCCCATAGACAAGATGGTGAATGAGCCAGTCGGCATTTTCCACCTCCTCCCTCAACGCATCCCTTTCCGGCTTCCATGCGAGGGCGGTGGTGAGGGCTTGCTCAAGATTGCGGGCGTTCCGTTCGTAAACTTCTGGCATCTTCTCTTGCTCGCACAGGCGAATCTTCTGGCGAACATCCTCAAGGCACAGCCTCTTGATGTATTCCACCGCTCGCTCGTCGTTTTGCTCAGGCATCTTCACTCCTCCCCAATCACGCCCATAGCTTCCAGGGCTCGGTTCATGGCGTCGGCGCGGATCGCTCCAGCACCAACAACCCTCGCTTTGTCACTCCACATCGACGCCACCCCGCCACAATGAAGCAGTACCCTGGGTTTCTGCTCTCGACCGCTTGCGGATCGACGTAGGTGTACTGCCTCTCACAAGGCCAGCAGAAATCAGCGATGCTGCAAGCCTGTCGGACAAGCTCTGACGATCGGTACTGGCTCTCGTTGCGGAAGAATGCGCAGTTGACTCCGTGCTGGCCGCTGTCGTCGATGAACTTGCGCCATGCCCACCCAGCTCGACCACACTCTGTTCGCAGCACAACCTTCTGTCCTGGGCCGACAAACAGCTTTCGGCGTCGGCCATCTGCGTAGTGGTAGCACGAGTAATGGCGCTCGTAGAGTTCGAGCAGGTCTGCGTCGCCGTCCTTGGTGAGCCACCAGAGTGCTTGCATTCCGGCCTCCTCGGCGCGTTCGTGGTCACGATGACAACCTCCACAGCATTGTGATCGCCAAGGCAGCGATACCAACGACGATCGTGACAAGCGTGGCTCGGTGCAACCAATTGCACACGGAGTCTTGGTACGGCGTGATCCACGATTGCTTGCTCATGGGCGGTCCTTTCGGGCGAGGAGCATGGCGTCGGCAAACTCGTAGCACAAGAAAGTCCACACCTGTGCTTCCGTGTAGTTGGGCCCAAACAACTTGACAGCCTCTCCACGCGTAAACGTGTTTGACTGACGATCTTGTGCGTACCTCGCTGCCGCCGTGCTCGCCGCGAAGTAGTCGCGGAGGGACATGCCGGGCTTGCTATGGCTTGTGGTGCTGTAGCCGTCGCATGTTTCCCACTGGTACGGGAACGCCGCTCCTCCATCATCACTCATCGCCGGACTCCTCGGGGTCGGTGGTTGCGTCCAACGGGATCTGCCTGACCTTGCCGCTGGCGTGGACTGCGATAATGCCAATAGCCCTGCCCTTGGCACCAGAGTCGAGATAACGCCTTGCCGCGCTCCATGTTCTCGCACCGCCAACATCCGTCCTGTATGCGATCGCGTAGTACAGCACGGGGTCGTGCTCGATCAGATCGTCAGGGCCAGGGCCGGAAGCGAAGGTGCAGCCGTCCTCGCGGAGCATGGTCAGGCATCGGACGCTGTCCTTGGTCTCGCTTATTACGGCGAGGCGATACGCCTCCGGGGCTTCCGGCATTGCATACATGGCGATGATCTTGTGATCCTTGTGGCGGAAGCGGTAGCCCTTCGGGTTGGTGGGGTCGATGGTCATGTGGGCTCCTCAAACTTCAAGCCTTCCAGCTTCTCGATCTGCTTGCGAAGGCTGGCGATCTTCTTCTGGCGTCGCTTCTCGGCGTCGGCCTTGGCTTCGGCGAACGTGTGGTGGATGTCCCGGCCGAGCCTGAAGCTGCACCAGTTGTCGCGGCGGAACCAGAAGCCGTCTCCGGCATCGCGGGCTTCAACCTTCTCGACGCCTCCGGTCAGCGCGTACTTCGACAGCCACATCTCGATGTAGGTGTGATTCACTCCCCACCTCCATCGCCGGCGAGGGCGTCGGGAATGATCTCGAAGTTCTTCTGGAAGTAATCCCTGGCGACGTACCACTGGTCGGCGTGGTTGTCCGGGTTGCGTGCGATCACGCCGCCAAGCTCAGGCGTATCCACGGGGCTCACGCTGATGCCGGACAGGTCTTCGCCAGGGTTGTACGGTCGCATCTCGGCGATGTTGGTGCGTCGGAATCGCTTCCAACGACGGTCTTCTTCCGGCTTGCTTGTGGGGGTGGTCATGGGGTGGCTCCTGCGGCACTTGGGAACAGGTTGAAAAAACTCAGGAAGTCGAAGATGCTCAGCTTCCCGTCACGGTCAAAGTCGGCGGCCATGTCCTCGACGGCAAAGGCGTTCTGGAAGGCGAGGAAGTCGAACACGTCGGCAACCCCGTCCACGTTGAAGTCGGCGGGCCCCGCCCACATCACGTCCTCGAACCGCCAGCGGATGTCGTTCGCGTGGTTCTCGGCGTAGAACTGGCGGAAGCTCAGGGTGACGTAGCACGTCGAGTCCACGAACAAGGGCGATCCCCGGTGGTGCGGCTGGTCATCAAAGAACCGCGTGCGACGCATCCATGAACCCTGCTGCGTCATGCGCTCGAAGGTCACAGCCTCCACGATCGTCGGCAGGCACTCGCTGGTGGTGCTGAGCGTGCGCGGCATCGGCGCGGCTTCGATCACGAGCGTGCCCTGGTAGTTGGTGGCGATGGCGTCAAGCATCGGATGGCTCCGGAGCAAGTGGGACCACCGAGCCAGAGGCGCGGGCGTAGAACAGCGGGCCAGCGTCGATGTGCTCCAGAGAGTGGCACGCCGCCAGGACGGCGTACGCCTCTCGGCCGCGGACCATGACGGCAATAGGTTCATCAGGGCCAGCAATGCCGATGTGGACATAGGCGTCCTCGATCGATCCCTTGGCCCGCATCGCGTCAACGAGCCGTTGTAATGCCGACCAATTGACCGTAACCCACTCGCGGTGTTGGTGTAGAACCTCGCCAACCTTTCTCATCACGTCGGGGAACCGGCCATCTGCGGGCTTGCCGTCTTGGTCAATGAAATACGGCTCGGCTTCTGGCTCCCCGGCGGGCTCGGCCGATGCGACGATGTAGTGCGGGTTGCACGCAAACACCCACGTCCGGCCTGGGCTTAGGCACGGAACGGCCATTGCCAAGGTGTATGTCCACTTGTCATCCAGCGCAGCGCACGGAGCGGACAGGATGTTGCTCTGAATGTCATCAGCCGTCAGTCGTTGGGTTTGCTCAAGCATCAATCACCTCCGCCAGCACAAGCATGGTCTCGAACATCTTCGACGGGCCGAGCAGCACGCGAGCGCCCGGGCCATGCGGCCTCCCGTCGCACCACGCCTTGCCCTGAGCGCCGATCGTGATCTGCGAGTCGTCCTGGTACAGCACAGCCTGCAGCGAGTCTTCGATTTGCCGCGCGTACTTGAGGGCATCGGGTCGCTGCACCGGCTGTGCGTCCTGGCACTTCGGACGTAGCACGCCCTTGGCGTTGTAGTGGCCCTTCGGCCGTGCGCGATAGAACATGCACACCAGCGCGAGGGGAACGCCCTTCTCGATCGGGCCGCCGCTCTTGGCCTTGAGCGCCGCGTCCTGGACGGCCGAGCGCCATGCTTTGCCCTTGATCCCGCTCGAATCCACGAGGATGCCGTTGCCGACGTGCCGCTTGCTCCCCGCCGTCGCGGGCTCGCCTGGAATCCACAGGTCGATGATGGTCATTGGTCATTTCCTGCGTACTCCGGGTGCTGGTTGGCCATGTGCTGCGCCAGATTCTGGAACGTGCGATTGCAGCACGGACACACGCCGTGCGCGACGCGGTTCTTGAGCCTCGTCTTGGCGGCCTTCTCGGCGCGTCGTTGGTTTTCCGTGTGCGATAGCTCGGCCTTGGTCTGGTCGTGCTGCGCCCGCTCTCGCTGCAACTGTTCTTCGGCCAGTCGCGCTCGCTTCTGGTCCTGCGTCTCTCCCGTCCAGCACGTGCTACTGCCACACGCCGGGCAGTACACCGAACCCTTCTTGTCGCGGACAGCCCGGCGATACATGCCGTCGTTGATTCCAAAGTTCGTGCCACAGGTGTAGCAAGCCACGACATGGAACGTTTGCTCAACAGTCCTGGTGAACGTGCTCATCTTCAAATCCCCTTCCTGTCTGCAATCGCCAGCACGCGCCGCCGCTCCGTCGCGGCGTCGATGATGGCCCCGAAGTCGATCGAGCCCTTGTGCTCGTCAAGCCTGCGAAGGTCGCCATGCTGGTAGAACCGCACGCTCTTGGCGCTCGCGGGCGTTTGCTCGGCCTTGCCGTTCACCGTCCAGTCGAAGGGCTGGAACAACTGCTTGCCGGCGTACCACCGATCCCAGCCCACGCGCTCCCAGCCAAGCCAGCGGCAGACGTTGGCCGCGCCAAGCAGGAACCGGGTCGCCGGGTGCGGGTGCTGGACGCCGCGGGTGAAGTGCGGATCGTGCAGGACCGGCCTGGGCGCAGGGACCGCCTGCCCGTGCCAGCGGTGCACGTCGTCGATGGAGTCGGTGGCCATGGTGGCGCGATGCAGCAGGAGCCGTCCGGCCCGCTCCAGCCAGTATCGCGTGTGCTCACTGGCCTCGGGCTCGCCGGGCAAGACGCCCACAAGGCTGTCCTTGCCCTGCAGGAGCCGTATGGCGGCCTCTCTGGCGTCTCGGCCGACCATGGACGCCTCGACGGCCTCCGTGGCCCTCCTGAGGCCCATCAGGTTCTCGCGGATCTTGCTGACGCCAGGGAACGCGTCGTGCCTGCGCCGGATGTCCTTGAGCCTCGCCTCGACCTGATCGTGCTCGAGCCCGGTGCAGCCCTCCAGCACGATGTCGGCGAGCTCGGCGTTCAGGCTGGCGGCCGGGGTGTTGCGCCACAGCCTGCCGATCAGCTCTCGTATCCACGCGTTCGAGTCTGGGTCTTGTCTCAGGGTGATGCTCATGGTCGTCCTCAAGTTGGTATTTTCAGATTTGCCCGCAAACGGCCCTAGAAGCCCGCCTAAGGCGAATCGCGCCTCAGGGGGCCCCGGTGGTCGGCTTGGCCGTTGCGGCGGGCGTACAGAGCCTCAGCCTCGGCCTTGGCGCTGCCGTTGGTCAGGTCTGTGTCGAATCCCCCGCCCTTGAGCCAGTTCTCCATGTGCGGGACGAACCGGCGCTCGGTGTCGGCCTTGGACGCCTGGAACGCTCGGATGCGATCCAACAGCCACGCGTGGGCGTCGCTGGGGGCGTCGGCCTTCTTGCGGATCTCGCGGATGGCCAGCTTGTACTCGTTGAACGCCTTGGCCTTCTCGCCCCGGTCCTTGCCGTAGGCGGACCATGCGGCCTCGAACTCTGGCGAGTAGTCGAACTTCGATCGCTTCGACACACGGTCCGGCCCCCCTTGGGGGGTAGGGGGGTCTTTCTTCTTCTCTTCTCTTCTCTTCTCTTCTCTAGCTAACGCTGATGTAACGATGGCATCGTTACGGTGCTTGGACACTCGTTTTGCTGTAAGTGCCCGCGTTTTAGAGGTTTGTGTGTTGTGACGGTCGAAGTTGACAAAGCGATACCCACCGCTTTCGGCTGGCGACAGCCACCGAACCTCGTCGTGCAGCATCGCGTCCGCCAATCCTGATACGCCCGCGTGACGATCAAGTGCGCTTTTTGTAACGATGCGAGCGTTACCATCTATGGTCTGCTGATCTGCCCAAATCCACAGGCGCACGAGACCGCCAATGACTTCGTTGACCGTGATGCCAAGCTGTTCGGCCATGTGGTCAATCTCTTCCTTGTCCGGGGTCGCGTGTTCGATCTTGATCCAGTCGCCAGCCATCGCTTCTCCGTGCTCGTGCTGAAAAACCCGCCCGTGGGCTTTCGCCTCACGGGGGGCTGAGGAGGAGAGATCAGTTGCTCTCGTACAGGCCCTCTCGGACCTGGGCCTCCACCTCGTCGGTGATGGCCTCGGAATCAATGTCGTCGCCAATCATGGTGCCACTGGTCATGGTCGCGACAGGTTCCTCTGCCGGCTCGTCGCCGCCCAGAGCCCCCTCCAGCGCGTCCATGCGCGTCTGCGGCTTCTGTGCCATCTTGGAGGGGTCGAACGCTGGCTCGATGTCTCGAGCCTCCTCGGTCATGTCCAGCCCGCCCAGAGCGTCGGGGAACGCGTCACGCATGGCCCACGATCGGGCCCGCATCTGCATCATCCGCTCGGGGTAGTCCTGCCAGGGGCCGGTCTTGCCCGTGAGCTTGGCGACGGTCGCCTGGGCCCATGTGAAGGTCTGGTGGATCTCCTGTGGCTCGCCGTCCTTGCGCTTGCGGACGATGACGCAGTGGGCCGTCCAGGTGCTCTTGCGCGCCTCGCCGTCCAGCCACTCCCTCACGCTGACGCATTCGGGGTGGCGGCGGACCAGGGCGAGCGCCGTGTCGCCCCAGATGGTCGGGCGGTTGTTGATGATCGCCAGCCCGTTGAGCGCCTGCAGGGGGTTGAGCCCCAGCGGAATGCCCGTCATGATGGCGATGCTGGCCTGCTGCATGGCAAGCTGCGGGTCGAAGTCGCGCCCGATCTTGCCATAGCTGCTTGGTAGCATCTGGGCCTTGGTGAAGGCGTTGGCCAGCCTCAGGCAGTCGCCGTAGTTCTGGATGGCCACGCCCGCGTCGCGGCTGATACTGATTTCGGACACGGCGCTGCTTTGCACCCACTCGTCGAACGTCGGGGTCTTGGTCGCCAGTTGCTTGTTCTGTTCGTCGGTCATGTGCGGTCCTCCTCAAGTTGGTTGGTCAGAATGGGGGCGCGTCGTCGTCCGGTGGCGGCCCGTCGCCGCCCCCGTAGTGGGCCTGCGCGGCCGCCTGCTGAGTCTTGGGGTTCTCGATGAAGTGGAAGTTGTTGAGCGCGACCTTGAGCTTGCTTCGCTTCTGGCCGTCCTGCTCCCACTGGTCGAGCTTCAAGCGGCCTTCGAGCAGGATCTTGTCGCCCTTCTTGAAGTACCGGGCGATGGTCTCGGCGACCTTGCCCCACGCCTCGCACTCGACCCACACCACGGACTTCTTGGTCGTGCCGTCCTTGGCCCTGTAGCGGTCCTCGACGGCCACGCTGAGCGCGGCCACAGCGTTGTTGTTGCTGGTGTACCTGAGTTCCACGTCGCGGCCGAGTCGGCCCATGAGATTCACGCTGTTCATGATGCCTCCGCCCCGATGAATGGGTGGTCTGTGTCCTGCGCCGGCTGCGCCTTGACCCACCGCGGCACGATGCTCTCGCGGCGCGTGTAGGTGATCTCCTTCTCGGGAACGCGGTCCAGGCGGATCGCCTTGGGCCAGCCTGGCGCGTAGATCATGCTGGCGTCGCCGGCCTTGTCGTAAATGGCCGCTTCCACGTTCTCGATCTGCTCCTCGATGGCCTTGCGCTTGGTCTTGAGCTTGTCCAGTTGCTCGAACAACTCGATGCCCACCTGCACGGCTTTGCCTGGCTCGCGGTAGCGCAGGAACGAATGGGCCTTGCTGACCTCGCCCTCGGGCTCGACGCCCTCGATGACGTGCTTGGTCCACCACGCTTCCAGTTGGCGCACGAGCTTGTCCACCATGCCCGGCTTGTACTCGATCTCGTACAGCCGAAACTCCTTGCGATCCATGACGATCAACTCGCACGCGACCCAAGCCCTGCGCCATCCCTTGACGGCCAGTTGGTGCAGCACCTGGGCGAGCACGTGCACGGGCACGCCCTCGGCCCCGTCGCTCTCGCCGCCCCACTCCTGGGCGAAGTTGGTGCTCTTGCATTCGAGGATGCCGCGCTCGCCATCGGGCAGCAGCACAACGCGGTCCAGGTTGCACGCCAGGATGCCGTTCTCGTGGACGCTCATGCCGTCCTCGTCCTCGACCACCTCACAGCCGATTCGCTCGGCGGCCAGCTTGGCCAGGACGGGCTCGACCAGTTCGCCGTAGCGCAGGATGCTCGCGTCGGTGTCGGGCTCGTAGTCGCGTTCGAGCCGCCCGGTTTTCTCGAGCCAGAGTTCCTTGGGCGTTCGCCACGGGCTGAGCCCGAGCGCCACGGGGGCGTCGGATGAGCCGAGGTACTTCTTGCGTGCCTCGCGCTGTTCTGGGGTGATGGCCATTAGGCACCACCTTCCCGAATCAGGTTGAACGCACTGCGCCAGAAGGCGAGCGGAGGCTTGGCATCCTCAATGGCAAGGCCAGCCCAAACAGCGAGCGTTGACCAGACTCCATTGCCAGCCCTTCCGCCGGGCCAGCATCCATCCATGCCCCATCGTCTCAGAACGTGCATTACAGCCTCCTCAAGTTGAAGCGACGCCATGCACACGCCACAAGGCGCACGCACAGCGTCACGAGTGAAATCTGGTTCTCGGGCTTTGGCCAGCCGTCCGCGCTAGCGACCTCGAAGTCGCCTTGACCCTTCCTCACCAGCGGATCGTCCAGCATGGCCACCAGCCTCCTCGATGAGGGGGTGGGCGGCCTCCACACGGGCCCCGGCCTCCGATAGCCACTGGCGGGTCAAGCCTGCCTGGGCCATCGTCCTGGGGGCGCTGCGATCACGGATCAGGGAACGGGGGTTCAGGCGTCGGCGAAGCTGTGACCACGGGAGATCGAATCCCGGTGGGGTCATTCGCCTACTCCTGTTGCCACGGCGCTCCTCAACACCGTACTCGCGTGTAGGAGCCGCCGATGGCTCCCCCTCATAACGCTTGCTACCGAGTGTACCATCGGATACTCCGGGTTGCAAGATCAAATCAGAGGTTGCGAGCAACTTTTTCAGCCGCTCCACCTCAGATTCGGGCAGGAGTGTGGGTGTTACTGCGTAGGCGAGGGCTTCCAGGGCCTCGTCGCTGGGCCTGACGTAGCTGGCGCTGGTGATGGCGCTGCTGGTGTGGCGGGCCATCGTCGAGCTCGCCGTGGGCTTCCCGTCCTCCTGGCGCGTGATCTGGCTGAGGATGTCCGAGTCGCTGCGCATGGCCACGTAGGTGATGAAGCCCTTGCGCCAGCGGTGCCAGAGCCCGGGCTTGCGCTCGATCCCTGCGGCCTCCATGTCCTTGATGAGCGTGTTGTGGTCAGTGGCGGGGAACACGGGTTTATTGGCCCCCAGCGGCGCATGGCGGTTGTTGGCTCGCTCGATGCGCTCGCGCCCCAGCACCAAGGCCAGTTCCCACGGGATCGGCATGCGGTCCCCGCGGCGGCTCTTGTCCTTGCGGATCTTGAGCCAGCCCTGGCGCAGGTCCACGTCCGCCCAGACGACGCCATGAGCCTCGGCCCGCCTGAGCCCCATCGTGCCCATAGCGAGGTACAGGGCCGATCTGCGGCCATGCCGGCGGCTCTGGTGGGCCTCCTCCTCCTGGCCGAGCGCCTGGGCCACCAGCGCCCGCATCTCCTCGAGCGTGAAGGGGTGCGCCCCGTCCCCGCGATCGCCGGCCCTGACCGGGGCGCTGCGCACGGTCATGAGCGGATCGTGGGTGAGCTCGCCAGAGGCCACCAGATAGCCCGTGAAGGCCCGCATCATGCTCAGGTGGTTCTTGATCGTCTGCGGGTGTGCACCCTCGCCCCCATTGCCCGCCTCGGCCTGATGGTTGATCCAGGCGAGCATGCTCTTGGCGTTGATGTCGCTGACGCGCTCCCAGCCGCACCAGTGGGCGATACTCAGGACCGCCACCTCGCACTTGTTGGCGTACTGCTGGCTGCGGCCCAGCCGACCCAGAAAATCAGCCTTGAACTCTGGCACCACTGCCGTGATGCGTCTCCTCTGCTCTTGCGCCAGCACAGCGTCTCCTTTCGACCCACCACAGGTACAAGGATAACGCTTATTCGCTGTGAAACCAGCGCGCAGAACGTCCCAGAACGCCATGACTTCGCTCCGCACTGGGCGTAGACTCACCGTGAGGCGGTCGTACGCCGTCCTCAAGTTGGCCCCTGTCCGGGTTCTCCACGAGCCCGGCGGGGGTTTTTCGCCATATCTTAATAATTAGGCGCAGAAAGGTTCCTCTGGCAAGCAGAGGATGCGCAAATGGCCACTGGTGTACACCAGGACGTGCGTGCCGTCGCCGAGGACGTAGCGGCCGATGCCCTTGGCCTTCTCACGTCGTGAGGCCCGGCCGTAGTCTCGGCAGAAGTGCCGATCGATCAGGGCGTCGGCGCTCGTCTCGTTACGGTCGAGGGCGATCTGGGCTTCTGGGGTGGTGGTCATCGTGCAAGCGGCCACCACTTGCGGCGGCGCTCGATCTTGGTGAGCCGCGACTCAAGCTCGGCGATGCGGCAGCCTTGCTGTTGCACCAGATTCAGCAGCAGCGATGTGGCTTCAATGCCTTTGCCGGTGAGTTCCATCTGCGATCGAATGGCTTCGATGGTCTGTAGCAGTGGGTGTTGATTCATAAGCCGCACCCGCCCGCTTCCACGGGCAGGGCGGTGGTCATTGCGATCTGGTTTCGTCGATCAAGTCATCAACAGACATCCCAAGCAAGCCTGCAAGCTCTTTCTCTACTCCAACAAGCTCAAGATATACCCTCTCTTCGTCGGCCTCAGGAACGCCGTAGTAGAACATGCGATAGATCTCGAATCGGCGACGACCTAACGCCACGGCCCTTTCACACTCATCACGCCTTCGGCTCGTCAGGTGCCAAAGGCCGCCCTTTTCGTAGACGTGCATCCTTTTGCCAAACCGCTTGCTCGCCAACCTCGCAGCTCTCTTGGCCTTGCGACGAGTCTCGTAGCGAACCTTGTGGCTGTCGCTATGCTCCTCAGGCATTCCATCTCCCTCTCGCCGCGCCCATCTCGGCATCGGGCAAGCCGGCTACCTGTTCGCGTAGGCGTATGCCGCCATGACGACGAAAACAGGCCAGATCATCGTGCACTGGAGCCAAATTCGAGCCTCGCGGCCAACGGTGAACGGCCCAATGCCATGACGTTTCGCGGCGGCACTGGCCCAAAGATAGATGACCGATCCAATCGCCAGATACCCCAAAATCGCATAGATCATCGTGTGTCTCCTTCGTGAAAACCAGCCCAGGGCCTTTCGGCCCAGGACCGGACTTGAGGCTCACTGCTCACGGTATGCGGCGTCGATCTCGTAGCAGTCGGCAGCGCCACCGGCCGCACTGGCCATCTTCGCGGCCATCTGCTGCCCAAGGTGCTTGGCGCTCTCGGCGTCGTAGGCGTCCACTGCGAGCTTGAACGTCACCTCGACCGTGTAGTCGTGCTCGTAGGCGTCTGGGGGTTGGGTGCGTGGGTTCTGGGTGAATTGGCTCACTTCCCCACCCCCAGTTCGCGTGCGCGGGCGAGGGCGGCACGGACTCGAGCCAAATCCGCATCATTCGGATAGCATCCGTTGTCGTCGATGCACACCAGCTCATCCAACGCCTCCACCAACTCCCCGCACACCTCACGCAGCTTGTCACTTTCCGGCCAACCGACAAGGTTGCTCAGGTGTGCGGCCTCCGCCTCGTACTTGTCGCGTGTGTGCTGGTCAAGGTCGAGCGTGGACACGCACGCACGCAGCGTGATGATCCTGGCTTTTGCCCAGCCGATAGAGTCCGCCGGTCGCTCTGGCGTGTGCTTCGCTTGCTCTGTCATGTGAATCTCCTCAAGTTGAACGAACCAAACCGAGGGCCCAGCCGTCAAGCCGAGCCCCGGTATCCCTGGGGGGAATTTGAATCACTGGCGGCCAGAGGCAACAGCCGCGGCCCTGTTCTCGCGCAAGACCTCCAGGCCCTCGATGCCGCCATGCTCCAGCGCCTTGGCCACGGCCTCGGTCGCCTCGTCACAAGCGAGCTCGACCAGCGGCAGGGCTTGCTCGAGACCAGCACAGAACGAGCGCGCCATCTGCTCGGTCGTGAATCGGGCCTCGACGCCCCCGCAGTCGCCAGGGCCGGCCACGTCGCCGATGTCACGATGCACGCTGCCATCCCGAAACTCGTAGAGGGTCGCGGTCCCGTTGGGGGCCACGTCGAACCCGTAGGCCGTGCGCCCGCCCTCGCTGCGCTTCCGTGCCGCCATAGCGTCGAATTGATCCATGATGTTGCTCCTCAAGTTGGGGTGAAGCCACGCCCGCGCCGGTAGGCAGGGGCGTAGGGGGTTCAGGCGGCGGCCTTGGAGAGCGTCAGGCTGGCCACGATGTCTACGAGCTTGTCCCACGCATCTGGGGTGCAAGCAATCGCGTTCACGTTGTCCATCGGTGGCGGCAGGTGTGCACACGCCGCAGTCAAGACGGCACGCTCGGCCTCGGTCTGCAACGTCTCGGCCTCAAGGGCTGGGCAGTTGCCGGGGCGCGACACAGTGAAACCGGCCTCCTTCAGCCTCTGGTCGATGTCGGCGTAGATGTCCGCACACAGCGCGTCATCCTCGCACAGGTAGAGGCGGCGGATGTCGGTGATGGGCTCACCAGGGCGGCCGTTGCGCGTCGCGGTCGGCTTCCATAGGGCCAGGGCTTCGGCGTGGATGGGCTCGACGAGCTCGCGCTGAAGCTGGGCGAAAGCCTTGGCCTCGATGAACGCGCGAACGCAGCGGCGCACCACAGGGTCGCGTTTGATCGCGTCCAGGTGCTTGGTGGTGATGGCTTGCATGATGTCTCCTCAAGTTGGCCGGCACAATCGCCGGAAAGCACCCCGAACCCGGTAGGGCTCGAGGGGCGGGGGGTTAGGCAGTCTGAAGCTTGCCCTCAGCCTTGGCCGTGTTCATCGCGCGCCGCCCGATCTCGCAAAACTTGCGGCCCGTCTCGGTGATCTCGAGCCGAGGCCCAGCCAAACGCCGCGACAGCTTCTTTGACACCAGGGCAGACGCGACGGCCTGAAACTCGTGAAGCTCGATCCCCTCGCCAAGAAGCACCGCAAACAGGTGCCCTTCGGGCTGGGGGCCAAGCTCGGCCAAAGTCTCAAGAACCGCGAAAGCGACGGCGGCAGGGTTGGACATCGTCATCGTTCATACTCCTCAAGTTGCAGCGCACCAATCCAATCGGCACGCTGATACAAGGAGTATATCAAATCGACACCATAGTGCAAGCGTTATGAGCTATATTCCTTCAAATAGGGCAAATCCCAATAAAGGATTGGCTCATACTACCCACAACTCAGCCCGATAAACGCATAGACAGCGCCTATCGGGCCATAGATCACGCTTATACCAGCATTTCCGCTTGTCCCAACAAACGCAGCGCCTTCATTACACCAAGCGGGAGACAATACCACTCCAGGCCCGCGCAGCCACAAGCGAGCAGGCCGAAATCAACGCGAAAAATCACGGGGTGAAGCGTTGCATCGACGAGACAGGGCATGGGTTGCGGAGTCTCCCGCGTCCTCGGGCATTCATCCCCTTCCGCTATCCGCCCTGCTTCCCATTCGATCGAGACCAACGGTTCCGCTCGGCTTGTGGTGTTCGCTTCGATGCGGGGGGCTTGGGCCTCGCTGGTGTATTGCTTGTCCGTTTCCCCATTGGGAGGGAGGGTAGCGCGCGCTGTGGGCTTTGGTCTAGAGGGGATTTTCCCCCACTGCTACCGGGATGATGGTCGCGGGGCCGGAGCCACAGCGCAGGCCAGGGCAGGGATGGAGGAGGGGCAGCGCGTGAGGGGCGGGAGAGGGATCGCAACCCCTGAGGAGGGTCGCGGGGGGTGGACTAAGACTCCCGCAAAATTTTTTATCTGGCAACCCTTACGCTGGGGCAAGTCGGTACACTTCCAGCATGACCGCATTTCCCTGGGATTCTGAGGCTTCTGACCCGGGCATTGAACGTCGTGCTGCCGCTAACCGCCGTTTGAACGAGTCTTTGGCCCGCCAGCATTATGCTGCCTGGGCGGCTTGGGATGAGGAAGTTTCTCGTCGTTCTCCTTGGGACTTTCGGGAATTGCCTCCAGTGCCCCCCCGCCGCCATTCACTGCACGTTCAGCGGTGGTAACCCCCCGCAAAATTTCCCCTCCCGAAACCCTCTATGGGGGATTCCCTGTCTCTGTGTGTCTCTGTGTCTGATATGATGATGTGATGCCGTCGAACGCGTGGGAGTGGGTGCTGTGGTTGATCGGCTTTGGGATCAAGGCTGGGATCGTGTTTTTCGTGGCGTTTTTTGGCGGTGCGTGTGTTCTGGAGCAGTGGCGGAAGTGGCGGTATCGGAGGGGTTCTGGTAGCTGATCTGGAGAGGCTGGTCGCAGCATCGCCCTCGGGGGAGACCTCGGGGGCGTTTTTAGTTGATGATCTCGTCGCTGGTGAACGGCTGGTATGGGAGCCAGACGCCTTTTTGGTCCAAGCACGGGTAGAGATGCCTTAGGTCATCCTCGGACGGCATGGCGCTCGGGGAGAGGTAGATGCACCGCAATCGGCACCCCCTGACCGCCTTGGGCGAGTTGGCGACGTAGAAGCCGGCCTGCCGCTGCGATTGGCCGAGTTCTTCGCAGATCCGTGCCGTGAGCGCTTTCTGGATCGCGCCGCCGAACTTCGTGAAGATCAGGACTCGCGGACCCCTTTGTCCGAACGAGCCATCGTCGTACTTCTTGATCGCTCCGACCATGCCGTCCAGATCTGCGAGCTCGATCTCCAGCAATCGCTGCTGTTCTTTGGCCATCGCCTCGGCCGCGGCCTTGAAGGCCGGCACCCACTCGTTTTCCCACTCATGGTCGTCCATACAGAATACTATGGCGTAACGCTTGCCCTGTGTTGTTTGTAGCGGTACTCTTGGTAGCAAGGGACGGATGGCACTCAAGGAGAACGCAGATGACGAACTCGAGCGATGTTGGTGTTGACGGCGGGCCTGTGATCGGTCCTGACCCTGTTGGCGAGATCGAGCCTGTGGAGCCCAAGGGGACGATCGGGCCGCGTGACCCTGTTGGCGGTCTGGCTCAGCCTGATCCCTCTGGCATCGCCAACGGGACGTGGTGGGGCGTTCTGTCGCCGACCTCGCGTGGCCAGTTGGCCTGGGTCGAGGATGGCGGGCAGCCCTGCCTGTATTCGGAGCCTGGGAAGGCCGTGATGGCGAGCAAGGGTCTGCAGGGCGCTCATGTGTGCTCTGTGACCCTGACGCCTGGGCCTGCGTTCCAGAGCGACGGCTGAACTCTCTCTCTGTCTGGCTTCGTCCTGCGTGCCCCCTGGGTCTCCATTCCCTCGACGCAGTGGACGACAAGGTGGTTCGAGCCCATCTGGCCAGCTTCGCCCGCTCTGCGTGCCGTGATGCCTCGTCGCGTAGAGCACGTCCCGACCTCTGGGGAACCAGTCTCGGGGCTTTTCAACACTTCGCCCCGTTGGGCAGGCCGAAGCAGGAGCGGCCTGCGTTGAGGGCGAGCGTAGGGGCCGAGTTGATGAGGTGCCTCTCACGCCGGGTACGTCAAGGACCGGCAATGTCCCGACTCCAGCGAAGGCTGGCTCGGGGCTTTGGACAAGAAAGTGCGCGCAGGTGCTGGTTCGAATCCGGCCGCCCGGAGAATCCGGTGACGTGGTGTAAGGGTAGCACAGCGGCCACGGCTCGCTAGCTCAACTGGTAGAGCGCCCGCCTGTCTAGCGGGAGGTTACGGGATCGAAGCCCGTGCGAGTCGCTTGGATCGGTAACTCAAAGGCAGAGAGCTGGTTCCTATCCGGCTTGTTGCAGGTTCGAGTCCTGCCCGATCCGTTCAGCCGATGCCGCAACCGGGCCGGTTCGTGGCCGGCGAGCCCTCGGTTGTGTGACCCGGTGCGGTGGATGATGGTAGACAGTTTGGTGGAACAAACAAAGGAGCGAATCATGGCAACAACAAAGAAGGCAGAAGCGATCTCGATCCCGCGTCCGAACATTCAGCAAGTGACGTTTGGGGTCGTTGGTCTCGCGCCGTACGTCCAAAACAAGTTCAGCGAGAAGGCTCGCAACGAGATGCGCGAGAAGATGGAGGCTGGCCCGTCTGCCAAGAAGGGCAAGAAGCGCGACGCCAAGGACTTCAAGCAGTGCTACGAGCAGGCCATCCACTACAGCAAAGAAGGTTGGATCGGCATTCCTGCGCCAGCCTTCCGCAACGCGATGATCTCGGCCTGTCGGCTCGTCAACTTCACCATGACGCGGGCCAAACTCAGCGTGTTCGTCGAGCCCGACGGCTTCGACCGAGACGACGGCACTCCGCTGGTCCGCATCACCAAGGGTGAGCCGCGATACGTCGAACACATGGTTCGCAATGCAACTGGTGTCGCGGACATTCGGCCTCGACCCATGTGGGACGCCGGCTGGGAGGCCAGTGTGACCGTTCGATTTGACGGCGATCAGTTCACGCCGATCGACGTTGCCAACCTGCTCTCTCGTGCGGGCCAGCAGGTCGGCATCGGAGAAGGCCGGCCGGATAGCAAGGCCAGCACCGGCCAGGGCTGGGGCTTGTTCCTGCTGCAGGAGGGCGAGGGCGATGAGTAAGACGCTGACTGCTGAACTCGAAAAGATCCGGGTTATGTCTCCGGATGGTGTGCTTCGACCGGCAGCCGTGGTCGAGTATGCACGCGACCACCCAGAAAGCCCGCTGCACAGCAGGTTTGACTGGAACAAGGACGTTGCGGCCGAGCGATGGCTTCTGCATCAGGCCCAGGAATTGATTCGCGTGGCCGTGACGTACATCGGTGACGGGCCGAAGACAGTTCGCGCGTTCGTGTCTCTCGATCAGGATCGGGAGAAGGGCGGCGGGTATCGGTCAACGGCCGAGGTCGCTGCAAACGACGCGCTGCGAGAGGCGATGCTATCGCAGGCCAAGCGTGATGCAGAGTCGTTCGTTCGGAAGTACAAGGGCCTTGAGGAGTACGCCGAGGCGGTTGCATCGCTTCGTCGCGCGGCAGGCTAGTCGAGGACGGGCCCGCACTGGCAAGGCTGGGATTGGCGGGCGAGGCAGGGCTGGGCACGACTGGGAACTGCAGGGCAAGGCAGGCGTGGAAGGGCGGGGCTTGGATAGGCGAGTCTGGGCAAGACATGGCAGGCGTGACGTGGATGGGCTAGTCGAGTCGCAGCTAGGCGCGGACAGGCAATGCAACGCAGGCATGGCGAGTCATGAACAGGCGAGGTAGGCCAGGAGCGGCAGGCATGGCATCGCTGGGCGGGGCGATTCGAGGCGCGGAGCGGCAAGTCGTTGCAGGCAACGTAAAAGGAGTGGTTGATGGCTGTTGAACTTTACGGGATTCGCCAGGACATGCTCAAATCCCTGCGCGGGGCGCTGTTCCCCGCCGGGCCTGAGATCACACGCGGGCTGCGAAAGCTCGTGGAGACCGAAAAGCAGATGATCCTGTGCGCGATGCGCGACGACTTCTCCGTCGAGCAGATCGCCGCGGCCATCGAGTGCCAGGACGTGATCGTCCAGCGCGTCCTCGATGAGTACAACAAGCAGGCTCCCAAGGGCAAGAAGATCAACCCGACCGGGAACGCCGGCGCTCGCGTCAACCCGATCCCGATCACCTATCGAGAGGTCGTGGACTGCATCAAGCGCTTCACGCACGGCGAGAGCATCCGGTCGCTCGCCGGCCGCTACAAGAACATGCAGACCAGGAAGCCCGTGACCGACGTGTACGTGCGCGAGATGCTGAAGCGTCAGGGCGTCTACGACACGAGCGAGGAGCGCAAGGCGATCCAGGATCGTCGCCGGCTGGTCTACGAGCTGACCGTTGGCGGCAAGACGCAGGAGGAGATCCGCCAAACGCTGGAGAAGAAGAAGATCAACATCAGCCTGAGCATGGTGGGTGCCGATCAGGCGTGGATTCGGAGGAACTGGCCCGATGGGCCCGACAAAGAGGAGTGAGCCGTGGTGGGTTCATTTACGCTGGAGGAGTTGTTCGAGGCGTGTGTCCCTCTTGGGACGGTGGACGTGCCTCGTGAGGTGAAGGCTCGTGCGTGCCGCATGGCGATGCTGGAGGGATACACCAGAAACGTGACTGCGGCGCGTTGTGGTGTGTCCCCGTCGAGCGTGACCGCGTGGACCAGAGAGGTGGAGTTACGGATGGGTGTGGCGAAGTCGTACCGTCAGTCTGTCTCGGACGCCATTGAATCTGGCGATCAGCGGCTAATGGCGCACGACTACATCAACGCGACGCTCGCGGCTTTTGGGCTGTACGGCGACGAGTTTCGAGGTCGCGGGCGCGGGCGAGATGTCGTGCTGGCTCGCGTGGTCGCAGCATTTCTCTTGCGCAAGCACACGATTCTGAGCTTTCCAGAGATCGCATACGCGATGGGCCGACCGAATCACAGCAGCGTCATGACGATGATGGCGCGGTACGAGCGGGACAAGGAAAAGCCGATCGTGGTTGACGGCATCAAGACCACGCTGGCCGGTGCCGTCGAGATGGTCGAGAAGAAGCTGGGAGAGCATCGTGACGATCAACGTTCGCAAGGGCCCGCAGGGGAAGCAATATCAAGCGTGCGCCGGACAGGTGACGGGTGTGGACCGCGCCACATTCACACGGCCCCTCGTGCAAGAGGGATTGCGGACATCACACAACGTGCGGTACGCATGGGCGAGCGACCCGTGGCTGGCGGCGGCTCGTGCGGTTACGAAGTTGAGGCGGGGTGAGCCAAGTGACTGACGCGCAGGGCAGCGGCGACATTATCGACCCAAGAGGGTCGGATGGACGGTTCCAGAAGGGGAATCAGGCGTACAAGAAGCGCGCTGTGGACCCGGAGACGAACCTACCGCTGCCCAAGGACGCGGGCATGGTCATCGTCCGCAAGTCTGACGGGACGCTCGAAAAGATCCCCCTGACGATCGCGCAGCTTGAGCGTGCGATGGCCGGTCGCATCCTCGACCAGCACAAGGACTATCTGGAGGCCGAACGCCAGAAGATCCTCAGCGAAGCGGACGCACGAGCCAAGGCCATGTTCGACGACATGATCGAGCAGGCGGGCGGCGATCCGATGCGGCTGATCATGACGCGCGTGGCGACGCACGTGCAGACCGGCAAGATGATGCAGGTCGTCGATTCCATCTTCAACAAGGCGTCCGAAGGCAACGCCAAGGCGCAGGAGATGGTGCTGAAGCTGACGGCACAGATGGAGGAGTCGGCGAAGAATCGTGGTGGCGATTCGACCAAGGGCCTCAGCGATGAGGACCGCGCCGAGATGGATCGCGTTCTTGGTGACTACGCGGAGCCGGAGAAAGCCGACGACGCATAACCGCTCGCTCTGACAACCGAAAGCTGGTCGAGAGGATTCGCGGCAATCCCTCGATGTTCATCGACTACATTTTTGGCTACCGCTCGTGCGAGATGCACAAGCAGATGCAGGCGGCGCTGAGCAGCAAGTTCCGCGTCGTGCGCATCATGGTTCCTCGCAACCACGGAAAAAGTCAGCAAGTCTCCATTGGTCGCGTCGCCTACGAGATCGGCCAGAACACCGACAACCGAATCGGCATTATCCAGGCGTCCAAGGTCGATGCGATGGACACCTCGGGTGCTATTCGGCAGTTGCTCGAAAGCGATCGCTACCGGCAAATCTTCCCCAACGTCAAGAAGACGCGAGATTGGGGCAAGGAGAGCCTGACGGTCGAGCGGTCGCGAGTTGGCGACAAGAACCCAACGATCAAGAGCCTGCCGTGGAACGGCAACGCTGGATTCCGCACCGACATCCTGCTCGGCGACGACATGGAGAGCTTCCGCAACTCGATCCTCGAGCCCGCGACACGGCCGCAGGTCATCGAAGCGTGGAACAACATCTGGCTGCCGACGCTGGAGCCCGGTGGGCGCGAGTGGACCTGCTGTACGCCCTGGCACGTCGATGGGCAGGGCTGGACGTGGCGCAAGCAGGCTGAGGAAGCGCCAGATCAGATCCTGTTCTTCTTCCGAAAGTGCGACGGTACCGCGTCGAGCCCGTGGCCTGAGAAGTTCAGCCCAGAGCACCTGAAACTCGAACGCGCCAAGATGGGGCCGCTGGGCTACGCCCGCGCGTACCTCATGGAGCCTGGGTCGGGCACCGACACGCTCTTTGCCGAGGAATGGCTGGATCGGTCTGGGTATTTGAACCCAAACGACGCCACGGGCGGCGTTCGGTGGATGACAACCGACAAGGCGTACAACGAGAAGGACGCGGGGATGAAGGGCCGCGGCGAGAAGCGCGGCGAGGGCGACCCGTGCGCCTACCTCGTGGCCGACGTGACCAGCCACGGCCAGGTCTTCTGCGTCGAGGCGGCCGAGTATCGCGGCGGGTTCGAGGCCCACATCAACCGGCTGGTGGATACCTGCAAGCGCCTGAAGGTCAAGCACGCGGACCTGGAGGCCAACGGCCCGCAGAAGGAATTGGCGCGTCAGGAGGCTCGGGCGCTGGAGGCCGTCGGCGTCACCTGCCACTTCCTCTACCGGGCCGACAAGATGGACAAGTACACGCGGGCGGCGTCGGTCCAGCCCGTGGCCGAGCAGGGGCGATTCCACCTGTTTGGCCAGCCCGGCGCGTGGCCGACAGGCATGGGCAAGATGCACCGCCAATTGACCGAGTTCCCCTACGCGGGCCACGACGACCTCGTGGACGTGGCGGTGGACATGATGGCCAAGGTGCGCGATTACGAGCCTCGCGCGTCGGAGATCGAGACGATCGTGGCCAGCGACGGGGCGAAGGCGCTGGACATCTTCCGGGCCAGCCACATCGAGCGCGAGCTCGACCTGCAGATCGCCCGGCAGAACGGCGGAGACGAGTGGGACGACTGGGAGCGGCAGATTCGTGATGGATATGACCCGTCCAGGGTTGACCGCTGGTAACATTTGCGGCCTAGGCTTGGTACAAGGAGTACGCTATGGGCCGCTTCGGCATGCCTCCGGGGCCTGATCAGGCCATGATGGCCCGCAGTTCCACGTGGAACGCTGGTGCTGCGCCACAGCCCGCCATTGGCGGCGGGGGCATCATCACTCCCACTGGTACCGGGGAAATCTGGGCGTTCTCGAAGACGATCCGGGCGGCCCGCAAGGCCAGAACGCAGCACGAGCCCCTGTGGGACCACTGGCGGCGGCAGTTGCAAGGGCGCTGGTACAAGGGCGAGGGTCCTGTCCGCATGGAGAATGTCGAGTTCTCCTACGCGTGGCGCATTCTGCAGGACGTGGCGGCGCGGCTGCCCAAGGTCAGCGTGCGGGCTCGCAAGGAGTTCGTCGATGCGATGACGGCCAAGCTGCACGAGGTCGCGGTGAACGCGATCTTCGACCGCCAGAAGTTCCATGACGAGCTTCGGATGGCCGTGCACGACTCCCTGTACGCGGGCGGGTTCATCAAGACCGGCCTGCACCCGACGAGCGGAGCCTTTGGTGGGGACATGCTGGCGGCGGACGCGGGGCTGCTGGACGGCACGGGCGGCGGGTTCGACCCGACCATGCCCTTTGCCGAGCGGATCAGCCCGTGGACGATGCTGTGGGACGACGCGGCCGAGCACTGGAACAAGACCGAGTTCTACGGCCACGAGTTCATGCGGAGCCTCGACGCGGCGATCCAGGACGATCGCTACGACATCAACGCGCGACTCATGTTCCGGGACCAGACGAGCCTGCTGAGCGAGGCCGAGCGCCATCGCCGGTACGGGCACATCGAGAACCTGGGCCCGATGATCCGGCTGGTGGAGCTTTGGGTCCGTCACACCAACGAGCTCTGGACGCTCTATGAGGTCGGGCCGACCGAGTTCCGCGTCGTGCGGAAGGTGCCCTTCCACGGGCCCGATCGTGGCCCGATCCGCTGCCTGGGCTATCTGAACGTGCCCGACAAGGTGCTGCCGTACCCCCTGTATGCGGGCTGGCGCGACCTTGCGGCTGAGCACGAGATCAACCTGCGGCAGATGACGCGCCAGCACGGGGCGTACAAGCGCGTGGCGACGGTATCGGGTCAGGCGGCCAAGAAGGACGGCAAGCTGATCCAGAAGGTGGACGACGACCACCTGATCGAAGCCGATGAGCAGACCAAGTTCGGGTCGATCGAGATTGGCGGCCTGAGCGACACGGTCGTGAAGTGGTACGGGCTGGTCGATGGCCTGCTGGACCGCCAGAGCGGCCTGACGGACATGCGGATGGGCGTGGCCGGCCAGGGCAACACGGCGACCGAGACGAGCATCGTCAACAACAACGCGAGCTCGTCGATCCAGGAGATGCGCCGCAACGTCGGCCGCTTCGTCGAGGACATCGCCGACGACATCGGCTGGTACGTCCACAACGACCAGAGCGTGATGGTGTCTGGCACGATCCGCGGCGAGGACGGGATGCCGGCGGACATCGAGGTCTATGGCGGCATGGACATCGACCCCATGACCGGGCTGCCCATCGAGGGCCAGAGCGGCTGGGAGGACTTCTACACCAGCGTGAACCCGGACGAGCTCTGGATCTCGACGGACCAACTGGACAAGGCGCAGGCGCGTGAGCAGGCCGAGTTCGTGCTGGGCATCCTGCGTCCGGCGCTCAACAGCCAGGGCTTCGACATCAACATGCTGTCCTTCGCTCGAGACACGAGCGAGAAGATGGGGATGCGTTCGATCGAAAGCTGGATCGTGCCCATGAACCCGATGGCGATGGCGATGGGCATGCAGAGCATGATGAGCGAGCCGGGCGGCGGGCAGATCAAGGACGCGATGACGACTCGGCAGCCTGGCGCTGACCCGGTGCAGAGCGGGATCATGAACGGAGCGGCCAATCCGGCCATTAGCGCCGCCACACAGGCGGCAAGCCCGATGCGCGAGGCGATGACGCCCGCAGGGAGCAACAACAGCCCAAGGGGGATGTGATGGAAGTCGAAAGTGGTGTTGGTGGGTATGGATCGCACGCATCGGAAGAAAAGATTCTGTTTGATCGCATGATGAATATGCTTCTGCAAGAAGAAGGCCAAGGTGGGAACTGTTCGCAGAGGATCGAACGCCTTCAGACAAAGGCCGAGGAAATGTCGAGGTCTGGCATGTCTATGGATCTGCGATTCCTCGGCGGACTCGCCTTGGCTGGTTTTGCAAGGTTTATGATTCACTGTGATCGACAGTTGGACCGTATTCACGTTGACAACCAGACAAAGCGAGCATGGCTAGACAGGAAGGTTAAGGGTGGAGGCGTCCCATTGTGGTACGACAACGACGACCGTTACGAGCATGAGATGGATGCGATTCATCACGGTCGTTGCGAAGCTGCTTATCGCCGTGGGTTTCAACAAGGTATGGTTTGCGCGCAAGGCATTCTCAAGCACATGGGGTTAGACGGTGCTGCGGCAAGACTTGATTACCCGGCCAAGAACTTGGCAGAGTCCATGCGATTTGACGGCAAGCCGCACACAGACTACATGAACGAAATTGCTGCCAAAACCCTTGGCGTTCCGTGGGGTGACGAGTGATTGCCAGTGTTGTGACGACGTACAACCGTCCTGAGCAGTTGGCCAAGACGCTGCCGCAGATTGCGGCGTTGGGCGCGCCGGTTCTGGTGGTGGATGATGGGAGTGACGCCCGCCTTCACGCCGAAGGCGACAAGGTCAACGCTTCACATGGATTCCGAGTGCATGTTGCATGTTGTGATTGTGGCATTGAGCACTACATCCGGCTACACAGCAATCGCGGCCTCGCCTGCGCCCTGAACATCGGCCTGTCCTACTGGCTGGCCGACCCCGAGGTCGAGTTCATCAGCGTGTTCCAGGACGACTGCGACATCGACCCGGACCTGCACCGGGTGATGCTCGAAGTGTGCCGCTCGTTCGACCGCGACGCTCGAACCCTGTTTACGGGCTTCGACGCCATCGAGCATGGCAAGGGGCATCTGCAGGCCGTTCAAGGGATCGAGGTCTACGAGAAGCAGACCGGCGGCGGCGTCCACCTATTCGGGCGTCGGCACGTCTGGGAAAGCCTCATGCCGATCCCCTCGCTCGGCGTCGGCCTGCCGCGTGACGGCATGGGCAGCCGAGTGGACTTCAACCTGACCAGCCATGCCCGAGGCGGCGCTGTGCCCCTGCTGTGCGTGCCCGGACTCGTGAGCCATCGCGCGTGGAAGGGCGAGGATTCGACGTGGTGCCGATCCGATCGCGTGTGCGGCAAGGATGGCCCGCTCGATCGCAGCGCCATCAAGGGCTGGGTGCCGGCATGATGCAGTTCTTTATCGCGGCGTCATTCTTGTGCTGGTCTATATGGTTTTTCGTTGGGACGCTGCGCATCTTGACGGGCAAGTACGAAAGGCGTATTGACGAAGTGTACGCGCTTGCCAAACACTGCTTTTGCGCCCACGCCGCAGGCCTGTTACTAGCTCTGGTGACGCTTGCAGTGCAACAACTTGAGGCGTTGACATGACCGTGGTATTCGGCCCCTACGTCGGCGAGTTCGGCTGGGAGGTTCGCGCCTGGGCTCCGCACGTCTACGCGCGTGTGGTTCGGATGCGTGTTGCCGGCGACCAGACGCCGGTGACGATCATCGCCAAGGAGGGCAGCCGCGCGCTGTACGAGCCTGCGCTGGCGCTCAAGGGCGTGGAGTTCTGCACGCGCGAGGACTGGCCGAAGGAGCCTGCCGAGTACATGCACCTGCACCATCCCGGCGCGCAGCGAGCATGGGAGGAGCGCCTGGACGAGCAGACTTCGCTGTTAAAGATCGCGGCGATCCGTCCGAAGCCTGGGCTTGCCTTTGCCGAGTCGTGTCTGGAGGACATCAAGAAGCATGGGTATGAGGCCAACCCAACAACGCAATCTGGCTACATGATTGCGATATGCCGGCGAGACCGCGCTGACCTTGCGCCTGAGCGCAATTACCAACGGTGGGACGACCTGAGGGATCATCTGGTTGACACGGCGACGCCTCACAATTGGGTAAGCAAGACATGGTCTTGCGTTGCCCTTGACGATCTTCGATCCGCGCCAGTTGCGGTCGGCGAATCCTCCGGCCCCATGCACCTTGCCATCACGGCGGGCGTGCCGATCGTGACGTGGGGCAAGCCTGGGACACGCGAGAAGTACGAGCACGATAACTGGCATGGCGTGCCGATGCGCATCATCGACGGGCTCCAGCCCGAACCACAGGCCATCGCTGACGCGGTGGCGGATTTGCTCGAGGAGGTCTCTGGTGGGGTATAACCCGGTGGAATATTGGAAGGGTCGGTACGAGCAGCAGGGCCCGGTCTACGTGGCCCGGCATGGCATGACGCCCGAGCAGGCGGCCGGACAGGCCGGGATGTTCAGGAAGGCCATCGATCGGACGCGGGGCCGAGTGCTGGACTACGGGTGCGGCGTCGGCCGTCTGGCTGCCTACCTGTCCGAGACGGCGCACGAGTACGTCGGCATGGACATCTGCGAGGGTGCGCTGGAGTTCGCCCGCAAGGCGCACGGGTCCAACAACGTCCTCTTTGAGCCCGCATCAGGGCTGCATCTGCTGCCCGATGGCTACTTCGACCTGACGGTCTGCTGCACGGTCCTCCAGCACGTCCCTGACGAGGACATCGACCGCGTAATGGCGCAACTCAAGCGCGTCACCAAGGGCCGATTCTGCATCATCGACAGCGCCGAGTTCGACAGCACGGCCGAGCATATGTTCCCGCGCGAGCCCCGAGAGTTCACGAGATGGCTCGACCTGCAAGAGCCGATCAAGCGGATGCTCGACGTGGACCATCGCGGCTCGCACTACGTCCTGACCGGACGCGCCGCAACCGACATCGTGGCCGCTTAACAACACTGAATCGACAAGCATTATCTTTTCTTCGTGGCGCAACTCATATTGAGTCTGCGCCACGCTTGTTTTGTGGTGGTCTGGGCAATTCCGACAAGCGAAACATTAGTGTTTCTACGGATGCTGCCCTGTTTATATGCCAATGTACGAGTTCCGCGCCGAGACCGGAGAGGTCATCGAGCGGTTCTATCGCATGAACGACACTCGGCCAGAGGTCATCGTCGAGGATGGCGTCGAGTATCGCCGCGTCTACAGCGCCGTGCAGGTTGACGACGGGCGGCGCAAGGGCCAGTACCCCTACGTCAGCCACGCCATCGCCGGAACCCCGGCGGCGCGCGACTGCAAGCACGTAGACGCCCCGGTGGCCGGTGGGAAGCACAACGAGCGCCTGCCGCTTGTCGAGAGCCGCGCCCACGAGGAGCGGCTGATGGGCAAGCACGGCATGTACAAGCGCGAATAGGAGCAAGCATGGACCCGAAGGATCTGACGAACGCCGCTGGCAAGCCCGCAAGCCTCAAGATGGCCGACACCGGCCCCTCCGTCGAGGAGATGGAGGATGCTGCGATGGATTCGCTCCTGGATGGCAACGCCCCCGGCGAATCCGAGCAGCCCGAGCAGCGCGGCCAGACGCTCCAGGACGGCCTGATGGCGGCCGCGCGTGCGGCGGACCAGCAGCACCAGACCCAGCAGGAGATCGAGGAGCCGCCCCCGGCGACGGAATTGTCGATGGGCGAGCAGATGTTCCTCAGCCGCTCGGGCTACAGCGCCGAGCAGGTCGAGACGATCCGCGGCATGTCGCCCGAGCAGCGCGCGATCCTGTGGTCGAAGCTCGAGACCCCCGGCGGCTTCCAGAACCAGCAGCCGCAGTTTGGCCAGCCGAACCCGTACCTGAGCCAGCAGCAGCCCTGGCAGAGCCAGCAGCAGCCCTGGCAGAGCCAGCCGCAGTTCTACCCAAGCCAGAACGCGCCGCAGCCGCAATTCCGAACGCAGGGCCAGCAGCCCGTCACATGGAACCAGCAGCCCCAGTTCACCCAGCAGCAGGGCTACCAGCCCCAGCAGCAGCCCGGCTACCCGCAGGTGGACCAGCGGCAGTTGCAATCGCTGGCCGACCAGATGGGCGTGGACGCGGCGGCGCTGCAGGGCCTCACCCAGTTCCAACTCGATCAGGCCGCCGCTCGCTTCCAGCAGCACCAGCAGCAGAACGATCAGCGGTTCGAGCAGATGCAGCAGCAGTTCGAGCGCGTGCAGGCCGCCCAGCGCGAGCAGCACGTCACCCGCTCGATGGACGAGGCTTTCCAGGCCATCACCCAGCGATACCCGCAGTTTGGCACGCGCGGCGACTTCGATCGCCTCGTGCTGGATCGCACCGTGGCGGCGCAGGCCCGCTACATGGAAGAGAACTTCGGCGTCCCTCTCAGTCAGGCGTTGGCGGCGACGGTCGAGCAGATGGTCGCTCCGCAAATGAACCAGCAGATGGGCCGCACCACACAGCAGCAACTCCACCAGAACGCCCGGCGGGCACGAAACACCGCCGAGCGGACCCCGCAGGTTGGCCGGGCTCCCGCCCCGCCGGCGCTCCGCGAGGGCCGCGATGGCGTTGACGACTACGTGGACCAGTTGCTGCGGCAGGGCGCGTTCGACCAGCGCGCCGGATAAGCAGGAGGGCTGACCAATGCCCGGAATCCGACTGGACAACTTCGCGGACTTCGCCCTGGCGACGGACGCGGCCGTGATGACCGGCCCCGACAAGATCATCAACGACCTGAGCCGGTATCACACGTACAACTTCTTCCGGATCTGGAACCGCCACAAGAAGATCGGCGGCGGCAACGGCATCGAGGACTACATCGAGCTCAAGCCGATCAACACCGGCCAGTGGGTGAACTCTGGCCACACGTTCAACGTGACCTCGACGGACGGCCTGGTCAAGCACCAGGTCAACTGGGCGCGGTACGCCAACTACCTCACCTGGGACAAGGACGAGGTGGAGATGAACGAGGGCCCCGAGGCCAAGGCCAAGACCTACAAGAAGGTCTACAAGTCCAAGCGCATGCGCGTTCGTGAGAACACGGCAAGCGACCTTGAGACCGCCCTGTGGGCTGACCCCACCAACGAGATGGAGCTTCCCACCGGCACGACGGCCGTGGCCCCCACGACCCCGCGCCAGATGTACTCCATCCCCGCGCTCATCACCAACGACGGCCTCGCGCCGAGCGCCTTCACCACGTCGGGAACGGTCCAGGGCATCGACCCCAGCAACCCCGACTACGTGAACTGGCGCAACCAGTTCTACTCGTTGGCCAACTGGGAGAGCGAGCTCGAGGCCGCGCTCTTCGAGATGAAGCACATGAGCAAGTGGGAGAAGTCTGGCGGCCCCGCCGACGAGGTGATGACGGGCACCAGCGTCGAGAACGTCGAGTGCTACTGCGACTTCAAGACCCTGGACACCATCCGCCGCATCCTCCTGGCCCGCAACGACTCGCTGGCCTACCTGGGTCAGCGCGACGACACGCTCCGCTACATGAACGTCAAGTTCAACTGGGCCGAGCCTCTGGGCGGACCGACCACCACCGAGACCGAGCAGCAGATCTTCGGCGTCAACTGGGACTACCTGATGCCCACCTGCCGCAAGGACTACTTCATGAAGCTGTTCGGCATGGACAACGGCGGCCCGTTCGTTCCGTGGGACACCCCTCTGCAGCGCGTGCTGTACGAGTTCACCGACGTCCAGTTGTTCCTGGCCAGCCGTCGTCGTCACTTCAAGATTTTCCACCAGGATGCCGCCTAATCCGGGCTGTAGCCCAGGAGGTTTATCATGCCCGTGACCGTGAATCTCAACAGCGCTCTCCCGCAGAACTGGGGGATCGACATCCCCTGCCGTGCGGCGGAGAACCTGACGCTCGGCAACATCGTCTTTCTGACGCAATCCGGCGGCAACTGGCACGCGAACCAGAGCAACGGCGTGACCGATCCCGGTTTCGCCGGCGTGGCGCTGGCGACCGTGGCCAGTGGCGCGAGCGTGCGCGTCAAGGTGCAGGGCATCGCCGTGGTGTCCACGAGCCTGAGCGGTCTGTCTGGCGCTGCCCAGAACCTTCCGCTGGCTCCGGCCGCCGCCGGCGCGTGCGCGCCGCGTTCGACTTCGCTGACCCCCGCTCTCGGCACCGTCTGGTCGCTTGCGAACAACCAGATCAAGCTGAACGGCTGGGGCCCGCACGCCTGATCCACCAACCGCCGCGGGGAACGCCAGCTCCGCCCCGCGGCACCCACCAAGGGCTCGGCCGGGACACCGGCCGGGTCTTTTTCAATGGCCACAACCGTCGATCAGACCTTTGAGGTCGCCTACTCGCAGACGCCGATGGACGCCGACACGGCGAAGCTGCGCATCCAGACCACGACCGCGCTGAACGGCACGGCTTCTGGCTCGGACATCACGCTCGAGACCGGGCCCGTGACCGAAGTGGAGATGAGCCAGTACCACCCTGGGCTGTTCTCCTACACGACCACCGGCGGCGTCCTGACGCGAGGCCAGACCTACCGGGCCTTCTACTCGATCGAGGTTGGCGGTTCCGAGGCCGAGACGCACACGCAGGACTTCACGGCCTTTGGCGACGCCTTCGACAGCCTGCTCGCGCGCTCGCCCTACACGCTGACCCTGGCGGACATGCAGGGGTACGTAAGCCGGGTTCTGGGCGAGTCTGACCTGTCCAACCCCGGCACGAGCACGCTGATCGACATCGTGAACGACGCGATCCAGCGGGTCTGGGACGCGCACCCGTGGTCGTTCCGCACGTCGGACCCGTGGCAGATGAGCCTTGTGAGCGGGCAGTACCGCTACCGCCTGCCGATCGACTGCGTGGACATCGACCAGATCGTCTGGCGTGACAACCTGACGGCCAAGGTGCAGCGCAAGCCCATCGACACGATCGTGCGCCTGCGCGAGAACACGAGCACGGGCGCGACGAACCTGCTGTACTGGGACGCGGTGTACGACTCGACGCCCGACGACCCGATGACCGAGGGCCGCCACATCCTGGAGGTCTGGCCGACGCCAACGGGCTTCCGCGACCGGGCTCTTGAGGTGCGCTACCAGCGTCGCCCCATGAAGGTCTGCAAGGCCGCCGACGTGATCCCGCTTCCGCACGGGTACCACACGCTCGTCAAGGAGTGCGTGCGTTATCTGGCGGCTGCCGAGGTCGGCATGAACGAGCAGGCCGCGTACTGGAAGGCCGAGTACCTGGATGCCCTGCGTGAGCGCAAAGAGGCCGACAACCGCTACGGCCCGACCGACCTTGGCCGCGTCGGCTGCCGCCCCACCGCCTTCGACGTAGACGAAGACCCGTGGAGCCCGTACCTGCACATCGACCCAAACGCACGCTGGGACCCCAGCGCGTAAGGAGACTGACATGCCCGCCGCAACCATCGTCCACGACCTTGCCGAGTCCGGAGCGCTTCGGCTCAAGGCGTACCAGTACATCCTGGACGTTCCAGCAACCAATGGCACGATCGCCATGAACGCCAGCGACAGCACGACCGTGCTCGTGCCCAAGGGCGGCATGATCTGGAAGATGAAGGTTGACCAGATCAACCGATCGAGCGCCATCACTCTTGCCGGCACGAGCGCCACGCGACTGATCCTCTACCGCGATGCTGCGACCGACGACGTTCTGGCGCAGGCCACAGCCATCTCGGACGGCGCGACGATCGCGCCTGGCGCTCTCAGCTACATCCATGCCGCCGGCATGTTCAACCCTGGCCCTGCCAACGTGGCCCTGGCGGACGTGACGCCCGCGACGCTCAAGCTCGGAACCGGCCTGATTACCAGCGGCGTCCTCGGCCTTGCCTCTGGCGCTGGCTTCAGCAAGATCAGCACCGGCCTTGCCAACGCCCTGCGCGTGCAGTTCTGGGTGGCCATCCCCTACTACAACGCGGACCCGGACAAGGCCGATCCCAAGTGGTCATAAGGGGGCCCCATGCCGCGTGCGCGACCGGGCTTCCCGCTCAAGGGCGCGACCGATAGGTCGTCGTTCCAGGACAATCCTGACGGCTATGCGCCCATCAGCTACATGCTCAACGTGCGCCCACGCGACGTGTACGAGGGGCGCGAGCGCGGCGGGCAGCGCCCCGGCCTTGTCGGTCTTGCGACGGCCAGCGGGGAGGCGTGGGGTCAGGTCGGCGAGGGCCCGATCCAACTGATCCAGGCCATCGAGCGCCCCGCGCGCATCGAGGGCTACGAGATCGGCGTCTGCCGAGACGCCTTCGCCTTCTTCGACAGCCGCGACGGCGCGACGCAGTTGCAGGGCAACCTGTACGTCGCCAAGGGCAAGACGACCACTCGGCCCGGCGTGATCCGCAACGCCGACATCGGCGACGCCCTGGCCTTTTCTGGGCGCGGCAGCCCGGCCAGCCGCATCTACGTCGAGGCGGCGGCCTTCTACGGCGAGAACGCCATCTTCGGGGCGCTCAACGAGCTTCCGGGCAACGAGGCGGGCAGCACCAGCGAGCACTTCCTGTTCAAGACCTACTTCGCGGCCGGTCGTCCGGGCGGCGGCTTCGGAAGCCCGCAGTGGGACGTGGTCAGCCAGACTGGCCTGCCGCTCGACGGCGCGACGCCCGTGCAACCCTACCCGTGCGACGCGGTGTGCGCCTTCCCTCCGGGCATCGGTTACGCCAGCGACAACCTCAACGGGGTCGGCTTCGCCTCGCTGAGCAACCCCCTGAGCGTCAACGGCGAGCGTGACTGGGCCTATCTGGCGGCGTTCGACCTGACGGCCAGCAGCAACCACCTCATCACCTACGTCAACCCACGCTTCGAGGAGAAGGGCCCAGGCGGCGCTCCCGAGAAGCCCGGTGCGCAGGAGATCCGGGCGCTGCGCGCGGTCGTTCAGGGCGGCCGGGCCTACGTCTACTTCACCTATCGCACCAACCCGATGGTGCACAGCAAGATCGGCCGCTTCGACGTGACCGACTTCACGACCGCCAGCGGCACGTTCTCGCACGACGGCCTGAGCGGCGCGGTGCAGATCGACGGGTCCGGGCTCGACGAGACGGCGATCAACTACCCCCGCGGTGCGACGCCCGGCGACGTGTGCGTGGCTCCGAACGGTGCGGTCTACTTCACGAGGTCCAGCACGGGCTACGGGCGCGTGGGCACGGCCCTGGAGATCGACCCGCTCAACCCCGCCCGCGTCCCCGTCACCGTGGTCAAGATCAACCCCACAGGCACGGCGTTCGAGTGGGAGATCGGCTGGCGGGCGACGGGCTCGCCGCAGCTTGACGGCCTGGGCGTGCGCGAGCCGGAAGTGACCTGCTGTGATTGCGACGCCACGGGCGTGTACGTCGGCAGCCACGACGGGCATGTGGCCAAGCTCGACCAGCAGGACGGTCGCGTGCGATGGGAGAACCAGATCATCTCTGGCTCCAACCGCATCACCGGCTGCCGGATCGATCCTGCCGATGGCAACCCCATCTTCTCGGGCGGGTCGTCGCTGCTGGGCTCTGGCACGACGAACTTCGCCTTTGCGATCAAGGTGGACCGGACCAACGGACGGCAGATGTGGATTCTGCCTGCGGGCGGCGCTCCTGAGATCGGGCGCTGCATCGACATCCACCCGACGAGCGACCTGTTCCTGATCGGGAAGTACAGCAAGTAAGGAGTTGATATGCGAAAGCTGACGGATTGTGACGTTGAAGGCAAGTGCGCGAACCTGGACGTGTACGTCCATGATGAGCCTGGGCAGGGTGGCGCATGCCATCTGTACAGCATCGGCGGGTATGACACCAGCACCAACCCATCGAGCGACGCTGTGGAGTTCAGGAGCCCGCCCATCGACCGGACTGGTACGTCGATCTTGTTCCAGAACGGGCCAATCGACGAGGACGGCAACGGTGCCAACGGCATCCAGATCGAGAACCTGCTGGCCATCGTGCAGGATCGCCTTCGTGGCTTCCAGAGCGGCAAGTACGCCTGCGACGCCAACCAGATCGCGCTCGACCACACGACCGCCGCGCTCGAAGCCCTCAAGGCTCGCACACGCGAGCGCCTGGGCCGTGGCGTCGAAGGAACCCACACGGTTTAACCCATGACCTGGACGCGCGTGACCGGCCAGCCCAAGGTGCTCCTGCACAACGGGTCGGGTCGTGACGTGGCCATTTCCGGGATGCAGAGCGGGAGCGGCGAGTTCGATCCCGACCAGATGCTCCGGGACATGGGCACGTATCTGGTGACGGCCGGGCGCGCGGACCACCTGATCCGTTGGGCGCTGCACACCAGCGAGGACGGACGCCAGTGCATCGAGGCCGGGATCTTCGAGGGCAATTCGCTTGACGCTGCCGATTCTGGAGCGCGCGGCAGCGGCTTGTACGCGGCCATCGTCCGAGTCAACTGGAACGACGCGCTCTCGGAGGCGGACGCATGGACTGTCCTGGCGGCGTCGAGCGGCGATCTGGTGTCGATCAACGCGATCGGCAGCACGACGACCAACGACGTGGAGATCGAGCCACGCATCGAGGCGGGCAACATCCACGTTCGGATCTATGGCCAGCGTGTGACCCCGGACTACGCCCTGACGCCAGCCGACTACCCCGAGTTCACGGACTTCGGGGTGGTGACCGAGGTCGACCAGGCGACCGCCAAGTTTGGCCGCGTCTGCGGGCTGGACGCGATCACAAGCAGCGCCGGGCAGATCATCTGCATCATCTCGAATGGCGTGCTCTACGTCAGCGAGGGGTTCGGGACGCCGGTGCGCAAGGGCCCGATCTGCCGGGGATCGGACACCCAGCCGAGCGCGACGGTCTACGACGCCCGACTGTTCGTGGTGGACGGTCAGGTCGCAAACTACTACGACGCCTCCGACGACACGATCTACCCGTGGGGGCCGGTGGATGCGGACTACTGGGACTCGACGACGACGGGCTACCTGCCGGGAGCGCCGGTGGACCCGAGCGGGGCGGATCGTCGCCAGATCGGGGTGACGACGGCGACGGTGGTGACGACCCACCTGAACCGCGTCATGCTCGCCGGGATGCCCGAGGCCCGCGCTGACGTGTGGGCCAGCGCCGTGGGCGACCCCTTCGACTACAACCTTGGCGCTCTGACCGATGGACGCGCATGGCGTCTGGCGACCGAGTTGTCCGCCGGCCAGCCGCGCACGCCCATCACCGGCATGTGGTCCTACGCCGACGACTACCTCCTGATCGGCGGTCTGGGCGACATCACGATCCTGCGCGGCGATCCGGTCTTCGACCAGGGCCGCGTTGGCCTCGTGACGACCGACGCCGGGATTCCGCACAAGACGGCCGCCTGGGTCAGCGATCGCGGCGTGGTCTACGCCGTCACCGAGCAGGGCCTTGCCGTCATCGCCGGCGACCAGATCACCTACCCGTCCAAGGACGTGCTCACGCACACCATCGCCAAGCTGAGCAACGCCAACCGCTACCGCACGCGGATCGTGCACGACGCCGACCGCTATGGCGTGCTGATCGCCTTCGACCCGGTGGCGGCCACGGAAGTCTCCACGCACCTGTGGTGGGACGTTCGCACGATGGGCTTCTTCCCCGAGCAGTACCCCGTGGACATGGGACCGACCGCCCTGGCTCGCGTCGGCAACCGGATGCTGCTGGGCTCGAGGGACGGCTACGTCTACGAGTTCTCCGACGCGTCCAAGGCCGACGAAACGCCCGATGGCGGGCAGGCGATCGATTCCTACGTCCCCCTCACGCTCATGCACAACACCGAGGACCCGTCGCGGGCCATGCGCCTGACGACGTGGACGCTGGTGAAGGACACGCGCAGCGACGAGATCGACGTGTACGTGCAGGGTGCCAACACGGCCGAGTTCGCCTACCGCAGCCCCAAGATCAAGATCGCCACGCGCACGAGCGGATCACGGACGGTGCGCACGCGGCCGGTCAGGGCCCAGAGCGTGGTCATCTTCCTCCACAGCCCGGTGCAGGACGGGGCGAGCTCGTGGGCGTTCGAGAACTGCGTCGCCGAGTGGATGCCCGGTGGCGTCGTGCTCGAATCCATCACCGAGAGCTATTGCGGCGCGTCCGGCAGCGGGTCGGGATCTGGCTCGGGCAGTGGGTCTGGTTCCGGGTCGGGCTCGGGCAGCGGCGGCGGGTTCGGCGACCCTGGCGCTGGATCGGGCTCGGGGTCTGGCTCTGGCGACCCCATCGAGAGCGGTAGCGGGTCGGGCGTGTTCGGCCCGATCCCAAGCGGCTCGGGCGGCACGACGCCGGGCGGGGCGGTCTTTGGCCCCATCAGCAGCGACATCATCTCGCCCAACACCACAGGCGTCGGCGACAACGCCGGCGCGAGCGGCGCGGCGGGCAGCGGCGAGTTCGGCTGGGGGATGAGTTCATGAACCTGCTGGAGAACCCCGCAAACGGCATCGGCGACGCGATCCTGTTCGCGTGGCTGGCGGTGCACGCCAAGGCCGCCGGGATCGACGTGGGCCTGTACATGGACCGCCACCACGACTGGGTGGCCCCTGTCGTCGGCGTGGACGCACTGCTGACCTGCCGCTCGGGCGAGGCATCCCGCGATCGCACCAAGGCGTGGGAAGCCATGTGCACGGCCGAGAAGCTGATGCGCAACCGCGGCGAGGCCAAGCACCGCCTGGACGCCTGGGCCAAGCACTTCGGATTGGAGCTCGACGGCTTCGAGCGCCCGGTGTGCGAGATCCACCCGCACGATCAGGCGTTCGCCGACGAGTGGTGGGCACGGACGGCGACGGACACCAAGGTCGCCAGCGACGCCCTGCGCGTGCTCGTGTTCCCGGCCTGTGCCTGGGCCCAGCGCCGCTGGCCGAAGGCGTACTGGATCGACGTGGCCGGGAGCCTCAAGGAGTGCGGGCACGCCGTCCTGGCGATGGTCGAGAGCGACGCGGACCAGAAGCATTGCGGCTTCCCGTTCGGGCTCTGGGGCACGACGCCTGGCCAGTGCTGGGCGATCGTGGCCGGTGCCGACGTGGTGCTGAGCGCCGACACGGGGCCGGCGCACCTCGCGGCGACGCTGGGCAAGCCCGTGGTGGTGGCGCAGGGGCCGACGCGCGCGGAGTGGGTGTTCGGGCACGCGGCCGACACCATCACGTCGGTGAGCGGTTCGAGGCCGTGCACGGGCTGCGATCTGGAGACCGAGAAGGGGTTTGCCGACCACTGCCTGCACGGGTGCCAGAGCCTCATGGACCTGACGCCGCGCGTGCTGCTGGCGGCGGCCCTCGAGGTCTGCGCCGAGGCCAAGGCGGAAAGGGCCATCGCGTGACGCACACCAGCCACCGCACCGACCACGGCCTGACGGTCATCGACGCCTGCTACGACGGGCTCGGGGACGCCATCACCTACGCCTGGATCGCGCGCACGGCGGCCGACAACGGCGAGCCCGTGGCGGTCAACTTCGGGCGCTGGCACGACGTGGCGGTCCTGCTGGACGTGGAGCCGTGGGCGACCTTCGAGCACAGCGATCGCTACTACACCCAGCGCAGCGGGTTCAGCAAGCACCACCTGGGCGAGATCGAGGCGGTGTTCGACTGGCATCGTGACGGCGGCGACATGCCCACACGCTTCGCCTCCTGGTGCGCCTTCTTCGGGGTCGATGGTGGCCAGCCGTCGCGGCCCATGTACGTCGAGGACGAGCGCGACGCGATCGAGGCGGAAGCCTCGTGGAAGGCCGTGCGCGAGGGCTTGCAGAAGGCGGGCAAGGCCGCCGATGGGCCGGTGGTGGTCCTGTCCCCGATCGCCAATTCCGCCGAGCGGTCGTGGCCGATGGCTCGCTGGGGCGAGCTGGCCAAGACGATGATCGAGGCCGGGTGCGTGGTGGCCGTGGTCGTGCCCGATGGCGTGGACCCCAAGCACTTCCCGGCGGTGATCGGGACCGAGCGACTGGGCTCGCTGTTCGCCATCGTGCAGAGGGCCGATCTGGTCATCAGCGGCGACTCCGGGCTCGCGCACGTTGGCGGGACGCTGGGCGTGGCGACGCTCGTGGTCGCGGGCGGGACCGACCCTGCCGTGGTGTTCAGCCACATGGGCGAGGTCGTGACCTGGGTGGGCAACGACGAGATGGCCTGCACGGGCTGCCACTGGGACACGGACAAGGGCTATCGGCGGGCGTGCCAGAGCGGCTGCCAGAGCCTCCTGACGCTCTCGGTCGATCGCGTGATGGACGCGGCCGATGCGAGGCTGGAGGTGCGCCGATGAGCAGGGCTGGCGCAGCGCACGGCGGGGCGGACCCGAGGGACACGAGTGCGATTCGTCGGACGCTGCGCCAGTTGCAGAAGGGCGTCGAGGACAACCTGTTCTCGTCGGCGGGCGGCACGGTCAGCCTGACCTTCGCAGACAGCCCGCACGACCTGAAGCGCCGGACGCTCATGGCGTTTGCCGACACGACCGGCGGGCAGGTGGTGGTCAACCTGCCGACTTCGGACAGGTCCATGAAGGTGCTCGTGGTGCAGACGGACGGGGCGAACGGCATCGTGCTGGCGGCCCAGAGCGGCCAGACCATCGACGGCGTGGCCAGCGCGTCGGGCGACAGCAGGTGGGTAGCGACTCCCGGCAACGGGGCTTGGCACACGATTTAGGAGGCGGACATGAGTTGGGCAGTTGCAGGCGGACTCGCGGCCGGAGGGCTGGCGAGCGCGTTCGGTTCGCCCGGTGGGTTCTCCAGCAAGCAGTACATCGCGCCGGGCTTGAGCGATCGGAACGCGCACAACCTGAGCATGGACGCCTACCGGCGCTCGCAGATGGCGCTGTACGGGCAGGCGTACGACCCGCACGGCACGAATCCCTACGCGGGCGTACCGAGCTACACCGGGCAGATGCAGGGCTTGATCGGGCAGGCCCAGCAGGCCGGGCAGGGCATCTACGACCTGTATGGGCAGGCCGATCGCCGGATGCAGGGCGCGTTTGGCCAGCAGGACCGGCTGTACCAGCAGGCGGGCGGCGACGCCCAGCGTGCGGCACAGCGTGCGACGCAGGACGCCATGAGCCTGTACAGCGGCTATGGGCAGGGCGCACAGCAGAGCATCCAGGACGCCTACCAGCGGCAGATCGGCAACATCGACCAGGGCCGGGCGATGGCTCGCACACGCGGCAACTTCTCGGGCGACGACATGCTCGCGGCCGGGCAGCGGCGTGAGGCGATGCAGGGGTACAACCAGTCGATGACCGGGCTGGCTGGCCAGCAGGCGCAGCTCATGGGCGGCGCTCTCGAGCGTGGCCGCTCGCAGGAGCTTGGCGTCCGGCAGGGCTACGACCAGCAGTACATGAACGCCCTTGGCCAGCGTCCGGGCGCGCAGGCCGGGATGGCCCAGCTTGGGATGCAGGCCCGGCAGAACCAGTTCGGGCTCCCGGCGCAGTTGCAGCAGCAGTTGTACGGGCAGCAGTTCCAGACGCAGATGAGCCCGCAGATGCTTTACCCGACGCACGCGCCCACGTTCATGCTGGGCGGCGGCGGGTACCAGCCGCAGAGCAACCCGCTCAGCCAGTTCGTGAGCGGCGCTGGCGGCTTGCTGGCGGGCTACGGCGTGAACCAGATGATGTACCCGCAAGGGGGCCGCTAATGCCGTGGGCAAACTTCCTTGGTGGCTTCCAGACCGCACTCGATGCCGGTGCGCGCCAGCAGCAGTTGTTCCAGCAGCAGCAGGCGATGCAGATCCAGCAGGAGCAGTTCCAGCAGCAGATGATGCAGCGGCAGGCCGAGGAGGCGTTCCGCCAGCAGATGGCCCAGCAGGGATTCGGGCTGGATCAGGCCCGATTCGGGCTCCAGCAGGACCAGTTCGCCTACGGACAGCAGCGCGATCAGGTCGGCGATCAGTTCCGCAACCGCGCCTTCGACTACCAGCAGCAGCGCGACACCGTGGGCGATCAGCAGTTCGATCAGCGCATGGCCTATCAGGCCGGCCGGGACTACATCGGAGATCAGCAGGTGGCGGCGCGGTTCGGGCTCGCGCAGGATCAGGCCAACTTCAACATGGGCATGGCTCGCAACCAGGACGAGCGCGCTGCGGCGCTGCACCCCGAGCAGCTTCGCGCCATCCAGATCGGCAACCAGATCGACATGATGAAGGCCCAGCAGATGGGCATGCCCGCCAGCGGGTTCCCAGAGGACGCCAACGTGCACCGGCTGGCGATGGAGGCCAGCAGGCAGGCGGCGCAGGCGGCGGCCGACGCCATCATGAAGAAGTACGACGGCGTGATGCTCGACCCGCGCAAGGGCCAGAACTCGGTCTTTGACGTGATGAGCCCGCAGGATCAGGCGGCGTACACACAAGCGATCGGCGATGCCGAGCGATTCGCGGCCGGCATCCAGCGGCTCGGCGGACTCTCGCCCTACATGCAGCAGCCCCAGCAGCAGGTCGTGCCCGGCATGGAGACGGTCGGCACTGGCTCGCAGGGCGGCATCATGGACTTCTTCGCGCAGGAGGCCGGGCAGGCACCGCAGCCGTCGCCCGGACCCGGCGTGGTCTACGAGCGCACGCCACATGCCAACAGCTACGGCCCGCCAGTTGTGCCGCAGGAGCGACCGCGCGAGCCCGAGATGGGCGGCGTGAGCGCCCCGCCCGCCGAGGCCCCGGTCAACGACACGCCCAGCCAGAGCTTGTTCCAGCGCCTCACGTCGATCAGGACATCGCAGGACATCCTGGCAGCACCCGACGCAGGCCCGTCGATCATGGAGCAGTACGAAGACCTCCTGCGCCAGATCATGAGCAACAACGACTGGACGATGGAGCAGCGGTTGAAGCTGGCCAGCGGCGTCAATGAGCGCGTCAGCACGCTCGTGGCCAACGCTCTGCCGTCCGCTTCGGACGCGCTCGGGCCCATGATGGAGATGACCAACCGGCGTCGCCAGATCGTGAGCGAGTACCAGTAATGCCACCCACATTCGAGCAGGACATCTCGGCCATCCTGGCCGAGAGCGATCCTGCGCGCCGTCGCCTCCTGGCCGCCAAGATGATCGATTCGGGCCAGTACACGGGGATGACGACCAATCAGGCCCGGCAGGTGATCGACCTCGTGGCCCAGCGCGACACCATCCCCTACGCGCAGGCGGCATCGGAGATTCGCAGTGCATACGCCGACATCATGCAGCAGACGCCGGTGCAAGCGCCTCCCCGCTCGATGGACCGCTCGGTGCAACGCGGCGCGTTGGTCCAGCAGGCCCAGCTTGACGCGGCCGTTCGCGGCGGCGGGGTCCAACTGCCAGCGCCGTACTACGCCGGGCCAGAGGCGGGCCGTGAGGCGTACCAGAAGCGGTTCTACCAGTCGCAAGGGGCCAATGAGCAGGGCATGATCCCGCGCCAGCGCGGCAACCTCGCGGCGTCGCTCCTGGGCGTCGAGGGCGGGCGGGCGTGGTACACCGACCCGGCAGGCACGGCCGTGGCGATCGCCGGCGGGATGGGCGTCGAGCCGGGTGCGAGCATCGGGTACAACCTGATGCGAGAAGTGGGCGATCCCCAGTGGCAGACGCCAGAGCAGGCTTCGGCGTCGGTCATGCGCAATCAGGCGGCGGCTGGCCCTGTCCGGTTCATCCGCGGCAAGCAGGCCGAGAACATGGCCGGGTCGATCCTGGGTACGCTGGGCGGGTACGCCGGTGCTGCCGGCGCTGGTGGCAAGGCCGGTGCGCGGGCGACCGCCGCTCTTGGGCGCGGCGGGGCCCGCACGGCCGCTCGCGTGGCTGGTGCCGTCGCGGGCGAGAACCTGGGCGTCGGGCTCCAGGCTGGCGTGCTCGAGGCTGGGCGCACGATGGACGCGGGCGCTGGTGCACGCGCGGGCTGGGAGGCCACGACGCCTGGCGTGGTCGCGTCGGTGGCGACAAAGCTGGCTCGCGGGCAGCAGGTGGCCCCACTGGAGTGGGCGGACCTTGGCCTGTCCGTGGGCTTCGACGGGCTCAGCGTGTTCCAGGCGATGCGCGCGGTCGGCCTGCCCGAGCAGGTGGCCAAGCAGGCGGCAGATCAGACGGTGGCGGCCAAGGAGTTGCTGGCCCTGCCGCCGGGGCGTCGGGCTATCAACGTCGATCCTCAGGGCAACGTCGTTGGCGAGAGCGCGATGCCACCGACCGTCTACGAGCCTGCGCGGACGCGGGCGACGATGGTTGGCGACACGGGGCAGGCGCGGCCGGGCGTGGCCGAGCGAACGCAGGTGCCTCGTGGCCGTCCAGATCCGAAGCCGAAGGGACCGTACCGCGTTGAGCCCGAGCCCGAGCCGTTGTTCGCCCAGCGGGCCGAGACGCCCAGCCTGACGCGGCAGAACATCGACGACGTTCTGATCGCCAAGGCCGAGGAGACCGGCGTTCTCAGGTCGGCAGACGATATCGAGGCCCAACTGCGCGACGAGCTTGGAAGCGAGTTCACCACGCGCTTCGCGGGCCCGATGCCGACCGAGTTGAAGCAGGCCCTTGAGGGCAGGCCGCACCTTCGCACGCTGATTCGGACCAACGAGCCGCAGGCCATCGGAGAGGACGTTCTTGGCCGCATCGGCACGGACAGGTTCGTGTCCTACCTCGAGCAGATGGGCGAGAGCCGTGGTCGGGCGGCTGCCGAGGGCCTGGAGGGCTTCACGGACCCGGACATCGACTGGCTCGTCCATGCCCGCACTGTTGCACAGCCCAACGAGCGCATGGCGATGGTGCAGGCCGACGCACTCAAGCCTGGGGCGACCTTCAAGCTCGGCGGCGAGAGCTACACGGTGGCCGAGCGTGGCGGCGACCTGGTGGCCATCGACGCCGATGGCGGTGTGCGAGGCATCATGGGGCAGGTGCCCATCACGCGCGGGAGCCTGGGCGATGCCAGCCCGCAGGCGGCGTTGGACGCGCTCAAGCGTGCCGACGACTTCGAGTTGAGCGATCCCGGCTTCGACGATCCGTTCTTCCATGCCCCGAACACCCAGAGCCGTCTGGTGCGAGCCGAGCCCGAGCAGATGCAGGGCGCTGGGTTCGAGCAGGTGGCGACCATGAACACCAAGGAAGCCGCCAACGCGTGGATTAAGAGGCACGAGTCTGAGGGCGGCCCGACCCACATGGTGGTCGAGAAGGGCGGCAAGTACGCCGTCATGCGTGGCGGCACGCTGCCGACGCTCATGGTGGCGATGGGCCTTGGCGCTGTGGCCAAGGGCATCAGCGAGGCCAACAGCCCAGAGGAGGCCGAGGCGGCCATCCAGGCGGCGGGCATGGGCGACATGGACCTGAGCGACCCGTGGGTGTGGGCCGCTCTTGGCGCTGTGGCGATCGCCGGCGTTGGCGCTGCAGGCCGCAAGGCGGGCAAGCGCATTCCCGGCACGGGCGTCCCGGTCGAGGCCACCAAGTCCACGGCCAAGCTCGGCCGCGAACTCCTCCAGGCCAACACCATGCCCATCCTGGATAGGCTGGGATCGAAGGCCCCCAAGGGCAAGGGGGGAGAGGCAACGCGGGCGTTCGTCGAGAAGGCCAAGGCCGCGACCGACGAGGCGAACCAGAACGTCCGGCGGATCAAGGCCGAGATCATCGACCCGGTGGCCAAGCGGCTGAACACGGGCAACCCGGCCAAGGCCCCTGTCGCCATGCGGGCGCGGGCCGAGCTCGAACACCTGGAACTGCTGGCCGAGGTCGATGGCGTCAAGGCGTACGAGACGCGGGGACAGCGGCTCATCGAGGGTCACGAGCCTGAGGACGGGTTTGGGAAGATCGGCCGACAGTACAAGCAGACCTACAACCGCGCCTACAAGGAAACCGGCCGCATCATGGAGGAATCTGGCCTCGAAATCGAGGTCATCGGCAAGGACGGCAAGCCAGAACTGGTCCCATTCAAGCAGCAGGGCGATCCCAAGTGGGTCCGCAACTTCTCGCCCGACCTGATCCACGCGCTCATGCAGGGCGGCGAGTTCGGCCGCGAGGTCGTCATCGCCGTGTCCAAGGTGCTGGCCAAGGCCAACAAGGGCGACGAGGCCGTGGGCGAGTGGACACGCATCGCCAAGGCTATCGAGGACAGCTACAGGGGCGGTCAGACCGACACGGGCAAGATCATCCGCACGGTCAACGCCGAGCACATTCGCACGATCGATCGGATGCCAGCGGTGATCCGATTCATGCACGATGGCGAGATGCGTACGGTCCACCTGCTGGAGACCGACCCTGTACGCCAGTTGAACACGATGGCCGAGAAGGCCGCCGGTCGCGCGGCTGTCGCCAAGCACATCGGCTACGAGCGGTCTACCGGGTACGGGCGCGAGAAGTCGCTGGCCGACATGCGCGAGAGCATCAAGGGCGAGACACAGGCTGGCGGGGTGAGGCTCTATGACGAGACGATGCGAAGCCTGTCCGGGCTCCCGCTCTCCCAGCACATGCGGATGCAGTGGGAAGCTGGCGGCCGCGCCGAATCGACCGCCAAGGTGCTCCGATCGATGTTCGGGGCGCTCCGGGCCTTCGGCCTCTCCGCTGCGTTCATCCCCAACATGCTTGAGCCCGTTGGCCTGGGGCGCGTGCAGTTTGGCAACAAGCGTTTCGTTCAGGCTCTTGCCACGCTGGTGACGCATCCGAGGGCTCTGGTCGAGGAGATGCGGCGCGATGGCGTGCTGGACATCGACCGGCCCCAGTGGTACGGGCGCTCCCGCTCTCTGACCGAGGGCGATGACCTGGGCAACTTCGGCATCATCAGCGAGAGCATGATTAACAGCGTTGCCCGCGCGTTCGGCCAGCCCACCAAGATGGCCAACGGCTTCGCGGCCGTCATGGCCGGGGCGATGGGCCGGCAGATGGAGATCGACCTGCGCAACGGTCGGGCGACCTGGATGGACAAGGCCCGTCTGAAGATCATGGGCTTCAGCGACGCCCAGATCGAGCAGATGGCCTCTGGCACGGCTCCTGACGCCCTCTACAAGTCGCTCCTCTCCCGGTCGGCCCGTTACGTCACGGGCTCGGGCAGCAAGCCTCACGAGTTGAGCATGGCGGCCAACACGCCCGAGTATCGGGCGGTCCTGTGGTTCGACCACTGGCGGCAGCACATCTTCAACCGCACCGGACGCATCCTGGCGGCGATGCTTGGCCCCGGCAGCACCAAGCCCGAGCGGGCGGCGGCGGCAATCATGGCGGCGGACCTGGGCATCGGCGCGGCGACGGCTGGCCTGGGCGGCATCTGGCTCAAGGCCCTGCTGTTCGGCGGCGTGGACGGGCTCGAGACCGAGTGGAATCGCTCCAAGCAGGAGTTGTCCGGCGAGGAGGGCGCTGCTGCCGTGGGCCGGTTCTTCGCCCGGACCTTCGAAGCCTACTTCGGCGGGCCCATGTACAGCGCCGGCATCAGCGTGATGGACGACGGGGCCACGAGCGAAGACCTGCTTCGAGCCTCGGGTGGCCTTGGCGCGTCTTTCGATCTGTTCAACTTCTTCACCGGGCAGGGCCGTTACGCCCATCTGCCGCTGCACGAGCAGACCGACCTGCTGCTGCGGAGCCGCACGCCCTTGTACCGCGGCATGAGCGACTGGCTGGCCGCGCACGCCCTGGGCGACGACAACCCGGCTTATGACGCGGCCAAGCGTGAGGTCTACCGCTACCTGCGGGACCACGACCTGATCAGCAGCGTGCAGGCCAGCGAGGCTGGCGAGTTCACGGTCGGCATGCGCCGCGCCCGCCGCTTCATCATGGCTGGCGAGTACGAGAAGGCCCGAGAGGCGATGATCGACGCGGCACAGAGTGACGGCCGCAACTGGGATCAGGTGCGTCAGAGCCTTCTGGGCATGCGCATCCTGCCCCGTATCCCACTTCAAGACCGTGCCAAGCACCTGCAAGCCATCCGAGCTCGACTGGGCGAGGACGGGTACGCGCGCGTGCTCATGCACGATCGACTTCTGGAGGCGATGGCGCGATGACTGACCATGAATTGCAGATCCAGAACGACATCCTGAGCAAGATGGCGCTGCTGGTACGAATCGGATGGGTGGTCGCCAGTGGCATCGTCGTGATCCTCTTGTTCGTGATTGGCGTGGCGTTCGCCGCTGGCGTGTGGGCGGCCGAGACAAAGAAGGACATTGAGTCCATCGCCAAATCCGACGAAAAGCAGGACGCGATCATCGAGAGAATCGACGCCTCGTATTTTCGCAAGGACCACATTCCGCTTGCGGCGCGTGAGTTCGCGCGTGAGTTCGCAAGCGAGTGGGCCAAGGTGTACAAGGGGAACTGAAGATGTGCGATCTCCCAGAGCGGCAGTTTGAGCAGCCTCCGGCTGGTGCAAGCGATGATCTTCAACTCTGCTACCTCGCGGCCGAGGGAACCTATGCCGACGACCGAGAGGCGTGCCGCATCGGCAACAGCCCGTCGTGCCAGGACAAGCTCGACTGCGAAGCAGCGGCGTGGGCGAAGTACGAGCAGGCCCTTTCGTTCTGCCGCACGGCGTACGGAAATGGGAGCTCTAACTGATGGCGACGGGCGATCCCACCGGCGTGGAAGTGCTGGCGGACGGGTGGCGTGTGCGCGTGCGCTTCGAGGGTCTGGCGGCGCTCGTTGGCACGGCGGCCGTGGCCGACTTCGTCGCCGGCTTCGACTCGGACGAGGTCCCGACGACCGACGCGGCCAACTTCTACCTGACCGTCACGAGCGAGGGCTACGACGCGACGGGCACGCTGGGCACGATCGAGCGCATCGTGTACGTCACGCGGGCCATGCGTCAGGAGTATCCGAATCAGGCGAGTCTGGAGGCGTCGTCCGACTCCGGCGACATGCTCGTGGACTTCGCCCTGTCGGCCTACGTGCACGACGACGACACGGCCACGAGCACGATCAAGAGCGGGCTGCACGCGAGCACCAACGCCGGCACGCCCACGGTCACGAACAATTCGACGGTGGACTACCCGCCCGTCACGCGCTTCAAGTTCGCCACCGAGCCCGGACAGCGGCTGAGCGGCACCTTCGAGCCGGCCGTGTCGGTGGGCCACGCCTACGCCCAGCAGGGCCGGGCCGTGGCGGCGGTGGAGTTCACGCTGACCGACAGTAGCGCCAACAGCGTGTCGCAGGTGGTGACGGCCAGCGAGGCGGACCAGAGCGTGCGCGACCCGGACCTGCCCCTGCGCGTCGAGGTGTTTCGGGCTTCGTTGGATACGTCCTCGCTGGACGACGACGAGGCAGCGACGCTTCGGGTGCGCGTGTTCCCCTGGGTGGGCGACGCCGACACGATCCTCGATACCAACGGTGGTACGTTCCCAGATGAGCGGGCCAACCAGCCGCACCACATCGGCGGCACGGTCTACTACGCCTATGCCCAGGTCGGGGCCGGCGGCGGCACGGTGAGCACGACGGCGGCGACGGCCCAGGCGGACCCATACCCGAGCATCTGGGATGCCCGCAACGCCCTGAACAGCGCGGCTGGGTCGCTCAACAACTGCGTCATTCGCTGCATCGGTGGCAGCCATGCGTGGGGCCGAGATTCCTTTGCCGGTGTCGCGGCGGCCAACTCGGCTTTCGTGATCATCGAGACCGATCCAGACGAGGCGAGCAACGCCACCATAACGACGACCGAGGCGACGAGCAACGAGATTCGCTGCGCCCGTGTCTGGCTCCGGGACATCAACATCACGCCCGCTGGCTCGGTGTCCAACTTCTTTGCCAGCGTCGGCTCGTCGGACCTGTACCAGCTCTCCAGGTGTGTCGTCACGCACTCGGGCAGCGGCACGGTATTCAAGGCATCGGCGGTCGAATACTTCCGGGCCTACGACTGCCTGCTGGTCAACATGATCGCGTCGTTCACGACCGATGCGTACATGACCGAGTGGCAGAACTGCGAGCACTCGGTCAACATCAACGCGGCCAATATCCACGGCGGATGGTTCGACGAGGCCAGCAACTTCGGCGGCTCGTCGGTGTTCAGCACGTCTTCGGCGGCGACGTTCTGCCTGACCAACATCAGAATGCAGAACGACGCGGCGGCGATCATCAGCCTCGGGCACGCAATCACCAACTCGTACATCGGCCACTCGGT
>JBITAB010000093.1:0-3203 GCA_044439825.1 Phycisphaerales bacterium JB064
GACAATGACGTCCTTGACGACAAGAAACGACAGCGCTCCGCGATCAGTTTCGAGATTTTGCAACCCCGACCTGGGCGCTGAACATGAAAACTCAACCCGGATGAGCGGTTCCCTGGGTCTTCGTAGGGGTCGACGTTGAGCGGGACGACGTTGAGGTCAAGGCAAGCTTGGCCGCCTACCCCCTGGCCCCGCTGGCGGGCATTATATGCGGCGAGGACGCCGCGAAGCTCCACCATCGGGGCCAGGGGGTAGGCTCGGTGAGGGTGGTTCAAGATCCACCGGAGAGGAACCGCAGCAGCTTGTCGGCCTCGACGTGCCCCACCGGGGACGTGCCGTGGAAGCGAGCGGAGCGGACGCCGGCGAGCAAGGCCCACAGGCGTCGTGCCTCGTCGGCCGACGCCTCCGCCTGGACGATCGCGGTGCGGAGGTCTTCGGCGACCCTCATGCCGCGCATGTCGCGGGCACGGTCCATGTGATGGCGTTGGGCGGCCAGGAGATGCGAGCGCAGCGCGTCCAACTGCTCGGGTGCCAGGTCGAAACTGTACTCGGCTTCATTCGTCACTATCGAGACCTATAGCAGTCGGCAGCCGTATGGGCTGCACGGATTTTGGGCCATTCATCGGCATTTCTGCGTAGTTGCTTCAGCTCGGGGAGCTCGCTTCGGCGGCGGGATCAGGCACAGCGCGATGACGGAGACCACCGGCAGGGCCGCGCTGTAGAGGATGCCATAGCGCATGCAGAAGTCGCGGAAGTGGAAGACGTGCTGAGCGGCCTTCAGGACCCACTCATCGAACATTGGTCAGCCTCGCCAGCATGATGATGGTGACGCTCTCCTCGCTGCGCCGCTGGCTGCTGGTCCACGGTGAGCTGGTGTCGATGCCGAAAGCAGAATCACGCTCGAGCACCCGATCGAAGCCGCCGATGACCAGCCACTCGCCGGGTCGGACGAGGGCGACCGATTGCAGACTTCGGCTCAGCACGATCGGGGCTTCGTTAAGCACGAAACCGGCCACCTCGCTCACCGTCGGTTGCAGCTCGAGGCGCACGACGTCGCCGGCATCGCTGGCGATGGCGACCAGCGTAAAGCCGGTCTGAATCTCCGAGAAGCCCGTCACCGTGACCGTGCCCTCGGGGCTCACCGTGCGCTGTGGAACGGGGATGGTGTCGCCCTGGTTGAGCTCGGCCGAGACGCCGTCGACCAGGTACAGCGTGCCCCGGTGGGACAGCCTGGCGAGCGAGGACTCGGCCGAGAGCCTGGCGATGACCTCGGCGACCGCTGCGGCTCTGGCGCCAAGCACGGGGCCGCTCGTGGCGTCCAGGCCGGTGCCCGCGTCGGCACGAGCTGAGAGCGTGGCGCCCAGGGACCAGCCGAGCCCGAGCTCGCGGGCGGTAGACTGGTTCAGCTCGACCAGGAGCACGTCGAGCAGCCAGCTCGATGGCGTCGCGTTGATGGCCTTGACCAGCTCGGCCGCGGCGGCCGGGGCTTGGGGACCGATGGCGACCCTCCCACCGGCCGATGCCGCGCCGGCCTCGGGATACACGGCGTTGATCAGGGCGACGGCGTCCTCGGGCGTGACGAACCGCGACTCCTGGACGCGCTCGCCCGCGTCGGGCGTGAAGGTCACCGCTTGGCCGTCGTAGTGCCACGAGGCGGCGAGCTGGACCGCCAGGCGATCGAGGAGGCCCGTGAGCGGTCCGGCGTACCAGAGATCGATCTGACGCTCGCTCTGGCCTGGTGCACGCAGCAGGAGGCCATGCTCGGCGTCGAAGTCGCTGGCGAAGTTGGGCCAGAGCATGCCCGATGCCCGCACGGAAACCTCCAGCTCGGGCAGGTCAGCCCTGCGGGCCTGGCTCGGGTCCTGCTGGGGCTGCTGGGTCGCCCGTGACGACTCGGCGCGCTTGATCGCGGATTCGAGCCAGGAGCTGATCTGCGGGCCCGAGGGACTCGTGCGGCTTGCCGGGGACGCACAGCCAGGCAGGATCGCCAGTAGCGTCACGAGGCAACAGAACGGCGTAGCCGTCGCCGTGCGAGACCGACAGCACCACGAACGCGCCCACACTCTCACCGATGGCATAGCGATCCTCTCCAAAGCGGACGAAGTCACGCCCGACGTAGTTGATGGCTGGGGGAGGGGTGGGCAGCTCGGCGACCTCACCCCCCTGCTGCTCGGGCTGCTGGGGAGCCACGAGGGTCATGTACTTGCCGGCGACGAACGCGGCGAAGCCCACCGTTGGGACCAGGCCGTAGCGGATCGCGCGGCGACGCATCCGGCGAGCTCGCTGGGCCGGCTTGACGCGACGCTTGCGGCTCTTCACCACGATCGGGGGTTCCACGCCGGCCTCTTTCGCGACGCGCTCGGCCAGGCGTTCGGCGGCTCGTGGCGTCACGCCGCTCTGCGTGTGCGAGTTGTAGAGCGTGAAGATGTGCGGCTTGGAGCGGAACCAGACCAGGCGGGTCTTGAACGAGTTACCCACCATGCCGCCGGTCTGGCGTGCGGCCTCCCAGCCCTCCTTGGTGTAGTGCACGTAACGGGCAAAGCCCGCGTCGATGCGCAGGTGTCGCAGCGTGAGCGGGCCGATGAGCGGCTCGGCCGATGCGGAGTCGACGCGGATGAACTCGTTGGCCTTCTCGCGGAACGACAGCGAGACCTGCATGCAGTCCTGGGCGATCAGGTACACCAAGTGGAAGTGGTGCCGGTGCATGCTGGCGTAGTCCTCGATCGAGGCCTCGCGCTTGGCGCCCGACATCGGGAACCAACGCCGTGCCTCGTCGATGATCAGGACGGCGCCCGTGGGCAGCCAGTTGGCATTGGGGCCGCTGAGGATGGGCTTGTCGTCGGGGTGCTGCTCGTTGTACCAGCTCTGGAAGTCGGCCGTTGCCGGGTTCTTGATCCGCAGCTCGGCCGCCAGCTCACGCCAGGTCTCTTCGGCCTTGGCCAGCCTGCCCGCTCGCTCCATGAAGCGCTGCATATGCCGCTGGGAGAGGTGGTTGTAGAGGTTGGCGTAGTTCTCGCTGCGTCGTGGGGTCTTGCGCCTGAGGTAGCGTCGAAGCGTCGCCTCGCGCATGGGCAGGTTCGTGAACACCTGCCGGCGATGGTTCACGATCTGATCGAGGAGGATCTCGACGGCAGCCCAGGACTTGCCCGAGCCCGGTATGCCCTCGATGAACTTGATGCCGGTCTCGAGCATGTCAGCCCTCGATT
>JBITAB010000094.1:0-3200 GCA_044439825.1 Phycisphaerales bacterium JB064
GCCGAGTTTGCCAAGGACGATCCGACTTTGGCCGCGGTTTTGCTGGAGCGTTTGCGAACGGACGGCGTAACGCCGGAGGTCGCAGATGCCGCAACAGGTACTGGCCAGCCACAAGGCCCCTGACATACAAGCCGAGCAACGCCCGCAGCGCGAGCGTGAGCTGCGTGTACAGGCCGATGCGGGGGCTTTTGGCATGCTCCTGGGCGCGTTGCAGGCGGGTGAGGCGGGGATTGTTCGGGGTGAGCCTCGCAATGACTCCGCCGCGGAATGGAACGCCAAGAACGCACGCGAGGGTCGGCAAGACCAGCGCAGCGATGCGCAGGCTTCGACACCCAAGGCGCAAGAGCCGCGCGATCCGCTTGCGCGTCTGGCTTCACCGCGAGAGGCTCAAAGCTCCGCAGAGTCGCCAACCGAGGTGGCTCGGCAGGTGAGGGAAGAGCCCGCCGCCGCGCCAACGCGTGACGTGAAGCAACCGAAGCTCGGGCAGCCCGCGACGCCGAGCACGCCCGAGAAGGGTGAGGCCCAGGCCGCCAGCAATCAGCCGAGCGCTGCTCAGGCGATCAGGACGCAGGCCGCCGCAGCCGTAGCGCCCACTGCGCCGGTGGCGCAGGCGGGCACGAGCGCCGGGCAGCCAAACCAAGCGAACACGGTCACCGCCGCGGCACCTGCTCGCGGGCCGCAGGGTGGTGCGGCCCGCGGGAAGGCGCCAACGCAGGCGCCCGCACGGAGTGACCAGAACCTGCGTTTCGAGCGGGTTTTTGAGGCTCAGGTCAGCCGCGGGCTGGCCAAGGCGTTGCAATCGGGCGATGGCTCGGTGACGCTGCGCTTGCGGCCTCAGAGCCTTGGCCAGCTCAGCGTGCGCGTGCATGTGGAGCAGAACCAGGTGACGGCGACCTTCGAGGCGCACAGCGCCGAAGCGCAGCGGTTGCTGGAAGGCTCGCGTGAGTCGCTCAAGCAGCAGCTCGAGTCTCGCGGCTTGACCGTGGAGCGCATCGACGTGCGGCTGATCGAGCAGACACAGGAAAGTGGCACACGCGTTGCGTGGTCTCCCGATGGCGGAGCCGACAGTGGCCAGGATGGCCAGAGCTTGGCGCACGATCGCCATGGGCGGGGATCGCCCGATGGCGGCGCACAGGATGGTTCGCGGGGCGGAGCGCCGCGTGTGGATGACGAGCCGAGCGCCGGGGCGGAGCCCTGGCGTGTGCTGGGCACGGTGCGGCTGGACGCCATCGGGTGACTGAGATCATCATGATGGCGGCACGGTCGTGCGCGTCCCCTGGGTGCGTCGCATGAGCGCGATATCCGCGAATACGGGTCTGGCCTCGGGAGCGAGCCAGACCAATCGTCTAGGCGAACTCGATTCCCAGGAGTTTCTGGGCATCATCCTGGCCGAACTGCAGTCGCAAGACCCGCTTGCGCCCAACGACACGAACGCGCTCGTGCAGCAGCTTTCCAGCGTGCGTTCGATCGAGACCGACCTGAAGCTGAGCGAGAAGCTCGAAGCGCTCGTGGCCGACAACCGCTTGTCGAGCGCGACGACGCTGGTCGGTCGGCGCGTCGAGGGCGTGGATGACAATGGGCAGACGATCGTCGGCACGGTGGGAGCCGTGCGCACGAAGGACGGCGTGCCCACGCTGCTGCTCAACGACGGCTCGCAGATGACGATCGACAGGCTGACCGGTGTCGGTGAGTACGCGGAGCTGCTGCCATGACCGGCACGCCGCTGGACCTGCTGGGCCTCGTCGGCGCCGGCGCGCGGATGCTCGGCCTGGGGCGGAGCGCCCAGCCGGAAACGCAAGATGCGGAATTCGCCAAGGCTCTCGAGGCTGCCAAGGAGGGCGAGCTCGAGAGCGGTCGCGTCGTGGTTTCCGGGCAAGACCTGGAGGTTGACCTCAGCAGCGACCAACTGCAACGACTCGCGCACGCGGCCGATGTAGCCGAAGCGCAGGGCGCTAAGACGGCGGCCGTGCTGATCGATGGCATGGTGATCAGGCTCGATGTCGAGAGCCGCACGGCCGTCGAGAGCGTGCCCGCGGACAGCGCGTTGATGACCGACGTGGACGTCGTGCTCGCGGCGGGGCCGTCGACGCAGCCGGCGCCCTCGAGCGATGCGTTGCTGCGGCGGTTGTCGCCAACCGGTGCTCCACGCGTGACCGAACAGACCGAACAAGCCCAGGGTTGATCCGCCGCGGCATGCGGCCCTTGTAAGGAACGACGTCCATGGCATCGACCACGGCACTGTTTGCCAGCCTCAGCGGGCTGAACACCGAGACGCGCCGCCTCGACGTGATCGGTAACAACATCGCCAACGTGAACACGACGGCCTTCAAGGGCTCTCGTCTGCACCAGGCGAACCAGAACCCGCGCACGTTCAGCCTGGGCACGGAGCCAACGGCCCTGCTCGGCGGCACGAACCCCATGCAGGTGGGCACCGGCACCATGGTCGCCGGCATCCAGCGGAACATGGGTGGCGGCACGATCTCTCCCACGGGCAACCCAACCGATGTCGCGATCGATGGGGCCGGCTTCTTCGTGCTGCGTGGCGGTGAGGAGCGGTTTTATGGCCGAGCCGGCGCGTTCACGCTCAACGAGAACAACGAACTGGTCACGATCAATGGCGAGCGTGTGCAGGGCTGGGGCATCAACGACGACTTCGAGATCAATCAAGGCCAGTTGCAGGACGTGACCATCGAACTCGGCTCGATGACCATCGCGCAGGCGACGTCGACGGTGCGCTTCGATGGCGTGCTCGACGCCGGCGGCAACGTGGGCCAGTTCGGGTCTCGCACGCTGCTGAACGGCGGCGACGGCATGGGGCTGGCAACGGTTGGTGGCGAGCCGTTGACGGTCGATACGCCGCTCGTGGGACTCGAGAACCCGCTGCAGCGCGGCGCGGGGCTGCCGATGTTCGCCGAAGGCCAGACCCTGCAGCTTGGTGAGAGCAACACGGTGGGCGATGGTGAGCAGATTCGCGGGGCCGAGAAGGGCGGTCGCACGCTGCCCGTCGCGCAGCTGGCCATCACGGCCGCCACGACGCTGGCCGACTTCATGAGCTTCCTCAGCAGTTCGCTGGGCATCCAGCCTGGCATTGGCCCGGCTTCTGGCGTCGCCCTCGACGAGACGAGCGGCCAGATCATCATCACGGGCAACCCGGGCGAGTCGAACAACCTGACCATCGAGACCGGCGACATCGTGCTGCT
>JBITAB010000095.1:0-3198 GCA_044439825.1 Phycisphaerales bacterium JB064
CAACACCAGCCTCACACCACCTGCAGCACGTCCTTCACCGTCGCCACCAGATCGTCGGCGGTCAGCTTGCACTGCTTGAGCAGTTCCTCGGCCGTGCGGGCGCTGCTGGGGATGTGCTTGACGTGCATCTGCTTGAGGGTGAAGCCGTCGCCGCTCTCGGCGATGGCCTCGGCGATGGCGCTGCCCAGAGCGCCGCCGTAGTTGTCCTCGAGGCTGATCACGAAGCCGCCGTTGGCGCTGATCAGGTCCATCAGCTTGTCGGTGTCGAAGGGCAGCGAGTACATGTCGACCAGCGTCGCCTGGATGGCGGCCTTGTCGAGCATCTCCACGGCCTTGTTGGCCTCGTGCACCATGTAGCCGCTCGCGCAGATCACGATGTCGCGGCCCTCGTTGAGCACCTCGAAGCCGCCCAGGTTGAAGACGTCTTCGGGCGAGTACAGGAACTCGACGTCGGGCCGGTGCGTGCGCATGTAGCACGCGCCCTCGTACTCGGCCATCACCTGGGTGAGGGCGTAGGCGCTGTACGCGTCGCTGGGCTGCAGCACGTAGCAGCCGGGGTTGCCGCGGTGGTCCTTCATGGTGGTGAAGCTGCGGAACCAGCTCACGTCAGGCAGGCCCATCTGGCTGGGGCCGTCTGCCGCGAGGGTGATGCCGCTGTGGCTGCCGACGACCTTGAGGTTGGCCCCGCTGTTGATGGCCATCTCGATCTGGTCGTACGCACGCGTCAGGAACTTCGCGAAGCTGCTGGTGAAGGGGATCTTGCCCGCCGCGCTCAGACCGGCGGCCATCGAGATCATGTGCTGCTCGGCGATCTTGCACTCGAAGAAACGCGGCGCCAGGGCCGGGTCCTTGGCGAACATCTCGGCGAAGGTCGAGTTGCTCACGTCCGCGTCGAGCACCACCACCTGCGGCATGGGCTTGCCCATCGCACGCAGCGCCAGGCCATACGCCCGGCGCGTGGCCAGGCTGCCGGTCTGACGCAGGCTTTCCATGTCCAGCTTCTTCATTGCCTGGTCCATGCTCGGCACATCACCCTCGCCCTGGGGCAGCGGCTGGGGCTCGGGCGGCGGCTGGATGGCGAAGCTGTCGGCGCTGCTCAGGGCGCTGGTCAGCTCGCCGCGACGCTCGTCGAGCTCGGCCTTGGCGCGCTCCAGGGCCTGGTTGCTGGCCGGCTTGCCGTGCCAGCCGTTGCCCTGCATCGAGGGCGCGCCCCATCCCTTCACCGTCTTGGCGACGATGGCCAGCGGGGCGGCGCTGTCGCTGCCGGCGTTCTCGCGGGCCTTCTCGAAGGCGCCCTGGATGGCCTTGGGGTCATGACCATCGATGGTCAGCACCTCCAGGCCAAAGGCCTTGAGCTTCTCGGCCAGTCGATCGGGCCCCTGCTGGGCGCTCACGCGGCCGGCCTGGCCATAGCCGTTGCAGTTGAAGATCGGGATGACGTGCCGCAGCTTGCGCTCGGCCATGTAGTCCAGGGCTTCGGCGACCTGGCCCTCCCGGGCTTCACCGTCGCCGATGATGCAGTAGATCATGCGGTCGCGGCCGTCGAGCACATCGGCCTCGGCCAGACCGCAGGCCACGCTCAGGCCCTGGCCCAAGGAGCCGGTGGCCGCGTCGAAGAAGGGGAAGCCTTCCATCGGGTTGGGGTGGCCGTCCAGCACGCTGCCCTGCTGGCGGAGCGTCATGGCGTCCTCGAGCGTCAGCGGGCGGCGGCTCTCGGCGTCCTTGCCCACCATCACGCCCAGCTTGCAGGCCGCCGCGTACACCACCGGCACGGCGTGGCCGGCCGAGAGCACCAGGCGGTCGCTGGTGGGGTAATCGGGGTACTCCGGGCTCCAGCGCATGGTGTGGAAGAGCAGCACCGTCGTGATGTGCGAGAGGCTCATCGCGGTGGTGGGATGCCCGCTGCCCGCCGCGGCGGTCATCTCCAGGGACATCTTGCACAGATCGATGGCTTGGGCGTGGACGGCGGCTTCGAAGGACATCGTGGCGCTTCCTTTCCGTGGGGCAAATCCCGTCCCTGGGCCGGCGGCGGTCGCCGCGACCGTGGGCGGGAGGCGGTAGTGCGGGAACCCGCTACACAACCGCTGCCCAAGACCCCTATGGAGCGCCGGACCGCCCTTGGGGCGGGTGCCGATGGTCTTTTTTCGGCCAGCGGAGCCGCGCCGCCCCAACCGGGGACGGGCGTGACCACGCTCGCACCGCAGAGTATCTGCCGGCCCACCGGAAATGGCAACCGGAAACCCGTGTTAAAGCAGCCCGCGGCCGAAGTCTGGCCCGGTGTCGCCTGTCGGTTGGGCGTCCGGGCTCCCGTCGCCACCGTCAGGCTCCGTCGAGGGCACGGCCTCGAAGAGTTCCATCGCCGCCCGCCGCGAGGCCCGGATGGTGTCGCCGTCGACGTACCAGCGGATGTGGTCGGCCACCAGCTCGGCCGCGGGCCGGTTGCCGCCGATGCCCACGTCCAGGGTCAGGTCGGTCATCGTGGGGCTCAGCCGCACCAGCCGCAGCATGGCCAGATCGCCCCGCTCGCTCCTGATCTGGTACACCCGCGTCTTGACCACGCCGCGGCTGGTCAGCTCGCTGGTCAGCTCGACGCGCAGGTCGAGCCCCACTAAGGCTCGCTCGGCGGCCATGGTCACCGCCTCGAAGCCAGCGTCCTCGACGAAGCGCAGGCGTGAGCCGCTCCAGGCCGCGTAGCCGAAGTTGGCCACCGAAGCTATGGGCGCGAAGCCCAGGGCCGCGCAGCCGGCGACCGACCCGCCCAGGAGGGCCAGCGCGAGCGTCAGGGCCAGGATGGAGCGGGGAGGGGCCACGACGAGGTCAGCCTATGCGCAGTTCGCGCACGCGCCGTAGAGCACGATCTCGTGGCGGGAAACCTTGAACCCCTCGGGGGCCAGCGAGCCCGGGTTGCTCACGCAGCCCTTGACCTCGTACACCCGGCCGCACACGTCGCACTTGAAGAAGTGGTGGTGGCTGCCCTTGCGTTCGGCCGGCTCGTATCGGGACGGCTCGCCGGGCAGGTCGACCTGGGCCAGCTCCTGGTCGTCGAGCATGAGCTTGATGGTGCGGTAGACGGTGGCCAGCCCGATGCCCGGCACGTCGGCCTGGGCCCGGTCGAGCACTTCCTGGGGTCCCAAGGGGCCATCGGCGTCGGAGAAGACCGTGCGGATGGCCCGGCGCTGGCGGGTGTCTCTGGTCATC
>JBITAB010000096.1:0-1211 GCA_044439825.1 Phycisphaerales bacterium JB064
GCTTCTTCGCCGACGTGCCCGGCGTGTTCGACCTGCTCAACCCGCGCATCCTCGATCGCGATGGAGACCTGAGCGACGGGCTGGGCCAGGACGGCAACGGCGTGGACGGCTTCAAGGGCTTCAACGTGCTCACGTTCGCGATCCAGATCCCGCTGAGCGAGTTGCCGCAACTGCCGTACACCGATCCCTTCTTCGGCAACCAGATGGGCGTTGGTGTCTACGCGTCGGTCAGCCGTCGCCAGTTCACCGAGCGTGTCTCGGGCGATGAGTTCCGGTCGACCGGCCCATGGGTGCAGGTGAACCGGCTCGGCAACCCGCTGTTCAACGAGGTGCTTGTGGCACTGGCCGACAAGGATCGCTACAACGCGACAAGCCCCGTCGATGACGACCAGTTCGCCACCTACGCCCAGAACCCCGAGGTCGCCTCGCTCATCAACCTCGTCTACGGCACCGACTTCGCGACGGAAGGCCGCAACGACCTGATGGCCGTGTTCATCCCCGACGTCATCCGCGTGGCAACGACCACCGGCCCGGTTCGCCTCGAAGACGACCCAGGGTTCAGCCGGCTTGGCTTCATTGGCGGCGACGTCACGGCCAACATGGGCGGCGTTTCGAGCGGCTGGCCCAACGGACGCCGCTTCGGTGACGACGTCGTCGACATCGCCCTGACGGCCGTTGCGAGCGGGCCCGACTACAGCGAGATCACGCTCGTGGGCGACAACATCACGGGCAACGACCTTCCCTATCACGCCGTGTTCCCGTACGCCGCCACGCCGCACGCGGGCAGCAACAACAGCAAGGACAAGGTGCCGACCGACTTCGAGATCGCCGACATCGACGGCGATGGGACGATCACCATCTTCGACGTGCTCGAGTTCTTCAACATCTGGGAACGCGCCGGCGCGTTCTGAATCCCGTCGAGTTCCGATGCAACCCGTCCCGGCGAGCTACCGCCCTTCGGGACGATTCGCCCCACACCAAACTGGGAGGCTTCCATGCGCCCGCGTCAGATCATCCCCGCCGTAGCCCTCATCCTCGCCTGGACGCTCATCGCGAACGCCCACGAGTTCTGGATCAGGCCCGACACCTTCGCCGCCAAGCCCGATGCGGTGGGCCGCTTCTACCTCATGCACGGCCACCGCTTCGATGGTGAGTGCGTGTATCGAAACGAGCCCTACATCGAGCGGTTCGAGGTCGTGACGGCCGACGGC
>JBITAB010000096.1:1311-3194 GCA_044439825.1 Phycisphaerales bacterium JB064
GTCGCGGTCGCCGAAGCGAAGAAGGAAGAGCCGCAGGCGCTCAACACCGATGCCGACGGCTACGTCACCATCGACCTCGACGCCGCCGGCCCGTGGATGCTCACCAGCCTGCACATGGTCCGCCTGGATGATCGTGATGACGCCGATTGGAAGAGCTTCTGGGCCTCGGTCACGTTCGCGCTGACGCCTGCCCCGACACCAGCCCAGGCAACCCAGCCCGGCTCCTGACAACACGCCGTCCACAAGCGGCAACGGGCCACCGTAGGCATACGCCCAAGGTCGCCCGGCGGCTTCCGCTGCCTCGTTCGTGTTGTCTCCCGCCGCTGGGCTCTCACCCGGGGGCGGGTCATGATGTCTGTACCAGATGTATCGACTGGGCAAGCGGCCCACTTGAGTTGATCGCTCACCTTCACGAAGAATTTGCTTTGGCCGCTTCGCCCGCCGGCACAAGCGGGCGGCCGATAGGGTTCACCATGCGTCCGCTGCCCACTTCGCACCCGGCGAGCGGCACACCCGTACAGATTCACAGTGAGTGATCGACCCAGCCAACCCCAAGCCCCTCGCAGCCGCCAGGTCGCGGCGGCCATCGTTCGCCGCTGGCGGCTAGGGGATGCCCTAGGCCTGCTCGCCACGGGGCTTGTCATGGCAGGCGGAGCGGGTCTGGTGGTCGTGCTTGCGGCCCGAGGCCTTGGCCCCGCGGACTGGGCACTGTGGGCCGTCATCGCGTTGACCGCCTTCGGAGCCGCCCTCGCCATCGTTCTTGCTGTCGTGAGACGCCGATCCCTCGAGTCCGCCGCAGCGGCCGCCGACGGGCACGCCGGGCTGAAAGACGCCCTGGTCAGCGCTCTACTCCTCTCCCAAGAGCGTGAGCATGAGGACCCAGGCTTCGCCCGACTCGCCATCGCGCGTGCCGAGGCGGCCGCCCAGGGCATCAAGCCAGCCGAGGTCGTGCCGATCAAGCTGGGACGGCTCTGGATCGTCTGGCCCGTGGTGGTCGCCCTGGCCTGCCTGAGCGCGGTCTACGTGCCCCAATGGGGCAACCGCCCCACCGCTCGGCCCGCATCCACCACTACCGCCAGCCCGGAACAGATCGCCCAGGCTCGCCAGAGCATCGACGAGCTCGCACAGGCCATCGAGCAACAAAACGCCGAACTCCAGGACGACGCCGCAGGCGAGCCCGATGAACGGCTCGAGAGGCAGTTGGAACGCCTACGCGAGATCGAGGAAGAACTCGCACAGGGAACGCGTGACCCGCAGGAGGCCATGACCGAAGCCAGCGCCGCTGCAACGGAAGCCGCCGAGGCGATGGAACAGTCGGCTCGCGAACGTGAGTTGGCCGACGAGGCGCTGCGCGACGCCCTAAGCCAACTCGAACGCACGGCCGACGCCGAACGACTGGACGAGGACTCCCTTCGCGGCGCCGCCGAGCGTTTGGCCGATGCGTTGGAGCGAGGCGACCTGGACCGGGCGGCACAGGCCGCTGAGGAATTGCAGCAGCGTTCGCAGGATGAGCAGACCACCGAGCCCGAGCGTCGGGAGGCGGCCGAGCGGTTGCGTGAGCTTGCCGAGCGGTTGGAGGAGCAGTCGCAACCCCAACTCAACGAAGCCGGGGATCCGCCATCGGAATCTGAAGCACAAGCAAGCGACGATGCCCAGCAAGAGCCATCTCAGGAAGAACGCACTCAGCCCGAGGAAGCTCCCGAGCAACCGCAGGACCAGCCCGACAGCCAAGCTCCCCAGCAATCGCCCGAAGAGCAACTGCGTGAGCGTGAACAGCAACAACGCGAGCAAGCCCAGCGTGACGCCCAGGAGCGCCAGCGCGACTTGAGTGAGCAGGTGCGTGAGACTGCTGACCAGGTCGAGCAAGGTCCCCAAGAAGAGCA
>JBITAB010000097.1:0-46552 GCA_044439825.1 Phycisphaerales bacterium JB064
ATAGACCGGACCCAGATTGAGCGCCATAGAGCCTTGCCGCTCATCCCCATCTGGAACGGGATGATCGCGAACACGCTGCTGTTCTCGCTGCCCTGGTTGCTGCTGTCGGTGCTGCTCGCCGTGCCGGGCGTGTTATTGCGATGGCGGAGATGACGGCGGGAAAGGTGCAAAGCGTGCGCCTATCCGAGGCCTGAGGGAGCGCCAAGCTCCCCCGACTGTTGCCCAGAGTGTGGGCTGCTCTACACTGCCAGGCTGCCCGTGTGGGGGCGTGTGAGCGTGGGCGTGTTCGCCCTCACCGTCGCCAGTGCGTCGATCGCGACGCTGGGCTTTGGCGTGTGGCGCGTTATCGAGCGTGTGCCTACGCCACCGACGCATCGGGCGGCGCTCGAGAACGATGGCGACACGATCCGGCAGCGAGCAGCGAACGGGCTGCCGATCGATGAACTCCCGCCACGGGGTTTCGATCCCGTCGGTCTCTATCTTTCATCGTGGGACAGGCCGCTTTCCTGGGCGGCCACGCTCGGTCACGAGGACGCCGTCGCGGCGCTGATCGACGCGGGCGCCGACCTCGGCGCCGACAACAACTCTGCACTCAATCAGGCTGCCAAGTACGGGCACGCGGGCGTGTGCCGGCTGCTCCTCGAAGCCGGCGCCGATCCGTTGGCCAAGAGCCGGCACGAGGCCGAGTCCTTCGAGCATGCCTTGCGATCGGGTGATGCACGCACCATCGAGGTGTTCCTCGATTTCGTGCCTGCGGATGATCGGCGTCGACTGATCGCCGCGGCGCACCAGGATCCAGCCGTGCTTGCGGACGTCCTTGAAAACTCGGATTGGAGCGCTATCGAACTGGACGACGCGATGCTGAGTGCAGCAAAGGCCGCGCGTGTCGAGTCCATCAAGGTCATGATCGCGCACGGCTTCGACGCCGCCGCCTGCCAGCAGCCGCTCTTGCTTGAAGCGGTCGACTCGGGCTCGATCGAGACGGCCCGGCTCCTGGCAGAGGCCGGGGCCTCGGCGACGATCGGCTACTCGTACCGGCACCGGGTCTTGGCGCTCTCCAACGCGGTGGAGCATGGCGATCCGGAGATGGTCGCTCTGGTGTTGCGGGCGGGCGGCGATGTTCACGAACCGATCTCGAGGGGCGAGACCGTGCTGCATGCGGCAGCCCGAACCGCGCCGCTCGAGGTGCTCGACCAGCTCATCGCCGCGGGCGTATCGCTGGACTTCAGGCCGTCGCACGGAGGCACGGCCCTGATGGAAGCGGTCGAGTATCGCCGGCTCGACGTGATCGAGCGGCTGCTGGAAGCCGGGGCCGATCCCCGCGTGCGCGACTCCAGCGGCCGCACCGCCCTCGACCACGCCCGTGGGTTCACCGAAAGCGAATACCGAAAGGTCGACCCGGCCCCACCGGAGATCATCCGCGCACTCGAACACGCGACGCGGGCCTTCTGAGGGCCGGTGTCGGCAAAAACCGCTTGACCGAGTGGGAAATGGGCAGACCCGGACTTGAACCGGGGACACCGGCATTTTCAATGCCGTGCTCTACCAACTGAGCTATCTGCCCGAGGCGTTGGAGATCGCTCCCCTCAGCGTCAGGGGCGAGTATACACCCACTGGGGCCGGACGGAAAGCACGCCGGCGGCTCGACCGGGCGAGGCCGTCGCACAACCGGTCGTACCCTCATGCCCGGCTGGCCAAGTGCCGATAGCCAGCGGGCAGGAGGGCCTTTGGCTTGAGTGAGCCGGCAAAGACCAAACAAAACCCTCGCGTGCTGGCCATCGCCAGTGGCGGCGGGCACTGGGTGCAGCTGCTGCGCCTGAGGCCGGCCTGGCAGGGGGCCAAGGTCACCTATGTCAGCGTCCGCCCCGCCTACGCCAGCGACGTGCCGGGCGAGCGGTTCATGGCCATCAACGACGCCACCCGCTGGGACAAGGTGGGCCTCATCAAGATGGCCCTCAGGCTGCTGTGGATCATGCTGCGCGTCAGGCCCAACGTGGTGGTCTCGACGGGCGCCGCCCCGGGGTATTTTGCGATTCGCCTGGGCAAGCTGCTGGGCGCTCGCACCATCTGGCTCGACAGCATCGCCAACGTCGAGGAGATGTCGATGACCGGCATGCTGGTGAAGGACCAGGCGACGCTCTGGCTCACGCAATGGCCCCATCTTGCGGCCGAAAACGGGCCACGGTGCCACGGGAGCGTGCTGTGATCTTCGTGACCGTTGGCGCCCAGATGGCCTTCGACCGGATGATCCGCGCCGTGGATGAATGGGCGGGCAAGGCCGGCCGCACCGACGTCTTCGCCCAGATCGGGCCGGCCGAGTACACCCCGAGGCACATCGCCCACACGGGCTTCCTCGAGCCGCCGCAGTTCGCCGAACGGGCCAAGTCCGCCAGCGTCATCGTGGCCCACGCGGGCATGGGCTCGATCATCACCGCCCTGACGATGGGCAAGCCCATCCTGGTAATGCCCCGCCAGGGCGACCTGCGCGAGACCCGCAACGACCACCAGATCGCCACCGCCCGCCGGCTGAGCGAGCTGGGCAAGGTGGCCGTGGCGATGGACGAGACCGAACTGGTGGAGCGTCTGGGGCGTCTTGACGAGCTGACCGCCACCGGCGCCATCGGGCCCTATGCGCAAGATTCACTCATCGCCGCCGTCAGGGGCGTGGTCTTTCCGACGCAGGCCCGATAGCCCGAACGTACGATCATGCGGCCCCCGGAGATGGCCGATAGCCCCTGGGCACACCCCAGGGAGTGGACGCACACATGAGCCAAGCGACGATGAACAAGGCGACCGATCAGACCCACGCAGCCGCGCTGGATTCCAAACTAGATACGAACACGGCGCTCGTCGGCGTGATCGGCCTGGGCTATGTCGGCCTGCCGCTGGCGGCCAGCCTGCACGCGGGCGGGCTGCCCGTGCTCGGGCTCGACGTCGACCCCAGCAAGATCGAGTCGCTCGAGCGGGGCGAGAACTACCTCAAGCACCTGGGCGACGACATGACCCGCACGCTGTCGGCCAGCAAGCGGTTCGAGGCCACGGCCGACTTCTCGCGCCTTGCAGAGACCGACGTGATCATCGTGTGCCTGCCCACGCCGCTCGGCAAGCACCACGAGCCCGACCTGAGCTACGTCGTCATCGCGGGCGAAGAGATCGGCAAGACCCTGCGCGCCGGCCAGCTCATCGTGCTCGAGTCGACGACCTATCCCGGCACGACACGGGGCGAGTTCCTCGAGGCCATCGAGCGCGAGGCCGCCAAGCGCGGCGTGCACCTGACCTGCGGCAAGGACTACTTCGTGGCCTACTCGCCCGAGCGCGAGGACCCGGGCCGCCAGAGCCACACCACCAGCACCATCCCCAAGCTGGTGGGCGGGCTCGACGACACCGCCGCAGACCTGGCGATGAAGATGTATGCCAAGGGCATCGAGAACCTGCACCGCGTGGACAGCGCCGAGGTGGCCGAGGCCGCCAAGCTGCTGGAGAACATCTTCCGGGCCGTCAACATCGCGATGGTCAACGAGATGAAGCTCATCCTGACGCGCATGGGCATCGACGTGTGGAAGGTCATCGAGGCCGCCAGCACCAAGCCCTTCGGCTTCATGCCCTTCTACCCCGGCCCCGGGCTGGGCGGGCACTGCATCCCGATCGATCCCTTCTACCTCACGTGGAAGGCCCGCGAGTTTGGCCATGTCACGCGGTTCATCGAGCTGGCCGGCGAGATCAATCACGCCATGCCCAGCTACGTGGTCGATCGTCTGGCCGAAGCGCTCAACGAGCAGGGCAAGCCCGTTCGCGGGTCGAAGGTGCTGGTGATGGGTCTGGCCTACAAGCCCGACGTGGACGACACGCGCGAGAGCCCGTCGTTCGAGGTCATCGAGCTGCTGCGCGACCGCGGCGCCACCGTGGAATACAGCGACCCGCACGTGGCCAAGACCGTGCCCGTGCGCAAGCACGACCTGCACATGCACTCGGTGCCGCTGACGCCAGAGAACATCAAGGCCTTCGACGCGGTGATCGTGGTGACCAACCACAAGGCGTTCGACTATGCCGCCGTCGCCCAGCACGCCAAGCTCGTCGTCGACACCCGCAACGCCATGGCGCACCACGCCGATGGCATGGGCGCGCGACTGGTGAAGGCGTGAAGCCTTGGCCGCGGCGTTGACCACACAGAGGCCCACTGGCCCCGAGGCCGCCGCGCAACCCGTGCGCACCTTCGACGGCGTCATCTGCTTCGGCGGCGTCGATTGGTGGTACCACAATCGCGGGCACTACGACCTGCAGATGATGCGCGAGCTGAGCGCGCACCTGCCGGTGCTCTACGTCAACTCCATCGGCATGCGCGTGCCCAGGCCGGGCAAGGGCGGCATGTTCGCCAAGCGCGTGGTGCGCAAGCTCAAGAGCTTCAGCCATGGGCTGACGCGCGTGCGCGACACCTTCTGGGTGCTCAGCCCGGTCGTCGCGCCGGCGGGGCTTGGCGCGAGCATGAACGAGAAGGCGCTCACCATGCAGGTCCGCCGGGCCGCACGCAAGGCCGGCATCCGCAACCCGCTGGTGTGGGTCGCCTGCCCTCCGGGCCAGCCCGTGGTCGACGCGCTCGATCCCGTGGGCGTGGTCTACCAGCGCACTGATCGCTTCGAGGAATTCAAGGGCGTCGATCGTGATCGCATCGCGCGTTTCGATCGCCTGCTCAAGGATCGCGCCGACGTCACGCTCTTTTGCTCGACTTGGCTGATGGAGCAGGAACGCGACCAGCCGCGCGATGCGGCCTTCGTCGATCACGGCGTGGACTACGCGCCGTTCCAGGCCGCCGGGCTCGGCGACACGCCGCTGCCCGAAGACACCAAGGGGCTCAAGCGCCCGATCGTCGGCTTCATCGGCGGCATCGACGCGCACACGTTCGATCCCGAGCTGTTCGTGCAGGTCGCTCGGGCCGTGCCCGAAGCCACCTTTATGCTCGTGGGCGGCTGCAGCCTGCCCGAGGGCTGGTGCGACCTGCCCAACGTCACGCTGCTGGGCCAGCGGCCCTACGACCAGGTGCCCGGCTACATGGCGGCGTCGGACGTGCTCATCATGCCGTGGAATCGCAGCGAGTGGATCCGCGCGTGCAACCCGGTGAAGCTGAAGGAATATCTTGCGGTGGGCCGGCCCATCGTGAGCACGCCCTTCCCCGAACTCACCCGCTATGCAGGGCTCGTGCGCGTGGGAGAGACCGCCGAACAGTTCGCCGAGCAGGTGCGCGCCGCGCTGGCCGAGACCTTCGACCCCAACCCCGGTCGTGATCGCGTGCGCGAGCAAACCTGGACGGCCAAGGCGGACGCCGTGCTCGACGCGCTCGAGTCCCAGGGCGTTCGTTGCTCGAGGGCGACATGACCTCGGCCCCCACGCCACAGATCGAGCAAGCCCCTGGCTGGACGCCCGCCAGGCTCGGCTGGCTCACAGCACTCCTCGTGCTGGCGGTCGTCGCGGGGTTGCCATCGTGGCAGAACGTCGCCACGCTCGCGATGCGCAGCGACGAGTACTCGCACATGCTGCTGGTGCTGCCCGTCGTCGGGCTGCTGCTCTGGCAACGCCGCGAGCGGCTGGCCAAGGTCTCCCTGCGATACAGCCCCTGGGGCGCGGCCATCGCGCTGGCCGGCGTGGCGATGGACTTCGTGGGTTTCGCGAGCCAGATCGACCTGCTCAAGGACATGGGCATGGTCGCCATGGCGGTCGGCGCTCTGATCACGGTCACGGGCATCCGCTGGCCGCTCGCGGCGCTGCCGGCCTTCGGCGCGTTGCTGTTCTTCATCCCCGTGCCCGGGCGCGTGCGGCAGAACATCGCGCTGCCGCTCCAGGAGGTCTCGGCCTGGATCACCGAGTGGGTCATGGAGCTCATCGGCCAGCCCGTCACGCGGATGGGCAACGTGCTGCAGATCAACGGCGTGGACGTCGCCGTCGCCGAGGCGTGCAACGGCATGCGCATGGTCGTGGCCCTGGCGCTCGTGGCCTACGCGTTCGTGTTCAGCATGCCGCTTCGGCCCTGGGCCCGGGTGGCCATCCTGGTCATGAGCCCGCTGGTGGCGATCTTCGCCAACGTGCTGCGCTTGGGTCCCACCGTGCTCTTCTACGGCTACGCCGACGAGGAACTGGCCGACTTCGCGCACGACGTGAGCGGCTGGGCGGTGCTCATCGTGGCCCTGGGCGTGCTGTGGGGTTTCGTGGCTTTATGCCGCTGGCTGGAGCTTCCCATCGAACCCGAGCGTGAGGCGGCACGATAATGGTGGCGGAGGGATCGTGAACGCGTCGACGCGCAAACCCGGCCTGGCCGTGCTGGCGGCCCCATTGACCGCGCTCATCCTTGGCGGGATGGCAGGGTATACCCTTGCTTCGTACCGCCCCGGTGGCGCGAGCGAGGCCTACTTCACCCAGGTCCGCCAGGCCATCGACGCCCTGCCCGAAGACATCGACGGGTATCTGGGCCACGACCAGCCGCCGCTGCCGGCGGCTGTCGACATGCTCAGGCCCAACCGCCTGCTCCAGCGCGAGTACGTCCACCCCATCACCGGCGACCGCTTCTCCATCCTCGTGGTGCACTGCGGGGACGTTCGGGACATGATGGGCCACTACCCTCCGGTGTGCTATCCGAGCAACGGCTGGGACATGGACCGCGTGAGTCCCGAGGCGATCGAACGCTCCGACGGGGGTCCGATACCCATCACGAGGTACTTCGTGAGCCGCGATGATGGCACGATTTCGTACCACCGCGTGATCGCGAACACGTTCATCCTTCCACGAGCCGATAGCCCCCTTGGGCGCGACGACAAGGCCCTGGACAACGTGACTCGGACGCGGTGGAGCTCGGGGCTCGGGGCGGCCCAGGTCCAGATCATCACCGCCGCGGAGATGGACGAAGCGACCCGCCAGCGGATCGAGCAGAGCGTGGCGGACGAATTGGGTCGGGTTATCGGAGCGGTGGTCGACGTAGCCAGCGAAGCCGGTACGCAGCAGGCGCAGAGGGAGGGGACGTGAACAGCCAGCAGGACTCGCATCTGGACGCCTGGATGGAACCCGAGGCTCCGCAGGGCCAGGGTCAGGCGGCCAATCCCCTGCTGCTGGTGCATCGCGCCCTGCGCGGCCGGTACCTGATCGCGCTGGCGATCGGCGCCGTGCTGGCGATCCCCGGCGCGCTCGTCGGCTACCGCTTCATGCCTGAGGTCTATACCAGCACCGGCGTGGTCACCATCGACCCGACCAAGCCCGTGCTCTTGTACGACAACGAGGAGAACGAGGCCATCACGGGCTTCGAGTCCTTCGTGCGCTCGCAGGCCAGAACGCTCGAGAGCCCGCGCGTGATGCAGGAGGCCGCCAAGCGGCTGGCCGAACGCGGGGTGATGTCTCCGAATCCGTCGAACTGGGTCCGCCTGCAGCGTTCGACGCAGGTATCCGTGCCCAGAGGCGGTCGCGACATGATCGTGAACGTCACGATGCGCGACCCGCGCCTGGCCAAGGACGCCGCCGAGACGATCCTGAAGGCGTACAAAGAGATCGCCGACGAGGAGTCCAACAGCACGTGGAAGGCGCGTGAGGACGGGCTCAAGCAGATCATCAGCACCTCGACGACCGACCGCGATTCGTACCTTCGCCTCGCCCGCGAGAAGGCCCAGGCCCAGGGCACGGTCGACCTCGACCGCCGCCGGCTGTTCGTGCAGGAGCAGGTCGAGGCCCTCGACAAGCAGATCCAGTCGCTCACGATCGATCTGCCCGCCTTGCGAGATCCCACCCCGCAGGAAAGCGAAACCACGCCGCAGGAGCTGACGCCAGAGGAGTATGCCCAGCTCGACACGGAGCTGGCCTCGCTCATGACCCAGCGTCGCTCGATCGAGCAGCGCATGACCGCGCTGCTGTCACGCGTGACCGAGCGGCACCCCGACTTCCTGGCCGCCCAGGACGAACTGAAGTCGGTCAACGGCCGCATCACGACCCGGCTCGGTCAGCTCAAGGAGATGGGGCTCGAAGAGGTGACCGGCGCGGGGATCGGCGGCTATCGCCAGCGGCTGGCCGCGCTGGAACGGATCAGGGACAAGTATGCCGAGGAAGCCGCGCTGCTGAGCAGCATCGCGCTCCAGATCGATTCCTTGGAAGCACAAGCCCAGAACGAGCAGGAACGCCTCGATCTGGCCAACCAGCGCCTCGAGAGCCTGACCACCGAGCGTCAGAATGCCACCGAAGGCCGCGTGCGCATCGCGCAAGAGGCCGAGGTGCCCGTCGGTCCGAGCGAGGACCGCCGCATGCCGCTGGCCGCCATGGGCGCCGCGGGCGGTTTCGGGATCACGCTCGTAGCCTTTGCCGCGTACGGCATCGTGCGTCCGCGGTACCGCTTCGTGGCCGACCTCGAGGACGAGTCCGCGTCCCCGCCCGTGCTCGGCCTGGTGCCGCAAGTCTCCGAGGGGCGGATCGAGGGCGACGAGGCCGCCCAGGCGGGCGTGCACCAGATCCGCAGCCTGCTCGAGTCGGTGCCCCACTCTGGCATGGCACGTGTCATCGTCGTCACGAGCGCGACCGCTGCCGAGGGCAAGAGCACGCTCGCCGCGGCCCTCTCGGCCTCGATGGCCAAGGCGGGGCGGAACACTCTGCTGATCGACAGCGACCTCATCGGACGCGGCGTGACCAGCCGCCTGTCGGCACGCCAGCTTACCGGCCTGTCCGACCTGGTGGCCGATGGCGGCGCGATCAGCGACGGGTACATCCATGAGGTAGAAGGCCGCTCGCACCTCGACCTGATGCCCGCCGGCATCGCCCAGGGCTTCGAGCCCGAGCAGCTTTCCAGCCAGGCGATGGAAGACCTGATCAACGCGCTGCGCAACCGATATGACGCCATCGTGATCGATACCGGCCCCATCCTGGGCAGCCTGGAGGCCAACGCCGCCGTGCCGCAAGCCGACCAGGTCGTGCTCGTGGTGTCTCGCGGGCAGAACGCGCGTCTCGTGAAAGTCGCCATCGATCGCCTGCGTCGCTTCCAGGTCGGACGCATCGGACTGGTCTTCAACCGCGCGGCTCGCGCCGACATCGAGCGCAGCACGAGCGCGGCCTCGGTGAGCGTTCGCTCGCGTGCCTCCTCGAGGCCGGCCGCCGAGCAGGCGCCCCCCATGTCTGCGAGCGCCTGATACGCTCTTACTTAGCCATACGCAAGGAATCGCGAACGGGAGAATCGTGCCATGAATCGGCGGAGCAAGCGACGGCTGATCGTGGTGGCCTCGATCGTCGGCATCATCGTGGCGGCGGGCGTGGGCGGGACGGCTCTGCGGAAGATCAACCGCGAGCGCATCGCCAAGAACTCGCTGGCCCAGGGCATGACGGCGTACGAGCAGCAGGACTATCCGGCCGCGCTGCGCAACCTACGCATCTACGCCCGCTACAACACCCAGGACCCAGACGTGTGGCTGGCCCTGGGCGATGCGCAGCGGTACGTCCCTGAGCCCAACGCCCGGCACCTGCTCAACGCCCGCGGCATGCTCGAGCAGGCGGTGCTCCTCGACCCGGAAAACGTCCGCCCCCGAGAGATCCTGCTCGACATCCACCTGCAACTCGGCCAGTGGCAGGAACTGGCCCAGGTCGCGTCCGGATTGCTCGAGCTCCAGCCCGACAATCTCTATGCGGCGCGCCTTCGGATCGAAGCGAATCTGAACCGTGGCGCCGAGGCCCAGGCGATCGAGGCGGCCCGCGAGATGGTCAAGGCCCAGAGTGGCTCCATCGAGGCCCATCTCGAGATGGTGAGCACGATGAGCCGCGCCGGCCGCCCGGCACGGGAACTCCGTGAGTACATCGAGAACGAGATCGCGCCCGAGCACGAGGGCGCGACCGGCTTGCAGGTGATCCGCGCGGGCGTCGAATTCGATTATGGCCAGCGCGACCGGGCCATCGCCATGCTCATGGAAGCCGGCAGCGCGACGCCCACCGACGGCGTGGGCGCTCGGCTGTTGCTCGACGCGGTCGAGCAGATCGCTGCCGCGACGGGCGACACATCGCTCTACCAGACGTCCCAGGACGAGTGGCTGATCTCGTGGCTCGAAGACGAAAGCCTGGCGCCGCACCTCTACGAAGTGGCCGCGGGCCGTGCATGGCGGGAGGGTGACTCACAGCGTGCGATCGATCTGGCCAACCGCGCCATCGGCGGCCCAAAGCTGACCGAGGCGGCATTCGCGTGGGGATGGCTCGCGGCTCTCGAACTGAGCAGGCCCGACGACGCCGAGCGTTTCCACGAGGCGTTCGATGCCGCCATCGCCAAGCATGCCCAGGCGCGCGCCGAGAATTGGCGCGCCGCGATCAACTCCTTCGAACGGCTGAGCAAGGGCGAGCCCCCCGCCAGCGCCACGCCAGCAACCGCCGCGCTCGCGACCAACTCACCCCGTGGCTCCGATGGTGTGACCGCCTACGTCGACGCCGTCCGCGATGCCGAACGCAACAACACGCCAGACGCCGTCATCCGGCTGCGAGTCTTGGGCGAGCAGCCAAGTTGGCGACGCGCTCGCCTGAGCCAGGCTCGGGTGCTGATGGGCGCAAACCGGCCCGAGGAGGCGTACAGCGTATTGGTGCGCGACCAGCGTCTCATGAACTCGATCGCGGGCCAGGCGCTGCTCGGAGATGCGCTGGCCTCCATCGCCGAACGCTCGGGCAACTCGGGTGTGCTCGACCTTGCCACGCTCGAAGCCGAGTTGAAGGACCATCCCGAGAGCCCGGTCCTCCTTGCCGCTGCCGGCCGCACCGCCCTCGTCCAGGGTGATACCGCGCGTGCACGCGAGTTTGGCGAGCGACTCAGCCGGGCGGAAGCGGCCCGTGCGGCCGTCGCTTCGGTGCGATTCGCCGAGCGTTTGCATGATGTCGACGCGACCGTGGCCGAGGCGATCATCGATCGCGTCGCGCAGACCGGAGAACAGCCGCTGGAGATCGCCGCCGCCGCGACCGGCATGGCCGCGCTTGGCCGACCCGATGAGGCTCGTGCGCTCATCGAGCAACGCTCCCAAGGCGCGACCGGGCCAGCCGCCCAGGCGTGGAACTTCGCCCGCATCCAGCTTGCCAACACGATCGACGACCAGCAGAGCCTGCAGGAGCTCGCACGGCTTTCCGAGGCGGGAGCATCCGATCCGCGCGTGCAGATGGAGATCCTGTCTGGATCGGCCGTGTGGAACGACGAGGCGCTGACGAGCCAGGTCATCGGCCGCCTCCGCGACGCCCAGGGCGACGACGCCAGCGATTGGCGCGTGTTCGAGGCTCGCCGGCTGCTGGCAGACTCGGACAACCCCGAGGCCGCCCGCAACGCGGCCGCCTTGTTCGAGCCGATCTTCCGTAGCGAGACCGGCCGCCGCAGCACGCGGAACATGCTGCTCGCCGCGGACGCGTTCGCTCGGTTGAACAACACCGAGTCGGAACTCCAGGCCCTGGGATACGCTGCCGACGGCGATAATCCGCTGGCCGCGCTGCCACGCCTGATCGACCGCTTGCAGGCCACGGGCAACAGCGAGCGGGCCGCGCAACGCCTGCGTCAGTTCGTCGAGATGGGCAACGTTCCGACGGGCACGCGCATCGTGCGGCACCAGTTGCTCGAGCGCCAGGGCATGCGAGACCTGGCGATGCGAGACATCGCGGCGCTGGCGGAGGCAGGCGAACCCACGTACGTGCTTCGCAACGCCGTACTCACACGGCCCATGGGTTCGAGCACGCCGCTGACCGACGCGGAGCGGGCAGCCGTCGACGCCGACCTCTCGCCCCAGGGGCAGGTGTACGCCGCCCAGTTGCTGGCGCGCGTCGGCCGCTACGAAGATGGGCTGGCACGCCTCGAGAGCTTCCCCGAGACGAGCGAACTCGGCTCGCGCACGCTCGTCATCGCACGGTATATGGGCGACCATGGCCATCTCGACGAAGCGCTCACGCTGCTCGTCGAGCACGCCAAGGCCAACGATGATGCCGACGCCTGGATGGAAGCCGCCACGCTGCTCGTGGGCGCCAACCGAGTCCCCGAGGCGATCGACCTGCTCGACAACGCCGTCGCGGCCATGCCCGACAACCGGGCCATCGCGAACTTTGCCGCCTCTCTCCGAGGCGACGTTGGCGTCGACACCTTCGATCGCATGGCGCGGTTCACGGTCTCGTCCGGCGAACGCGCCGAGGCCACCGACGGCCTCAAGGAGCTCGCCGCGATCTGCCAGCAATACCTCAACAAGGAGATTACCGCGGCCCAGGCGGCCAGCGAGTTGGAAGCCGTCTCGCGCAACCGCGCGACGCTGTACCCGGTCTGGCCACTCCTGATCGCGGCGTACGAGCAGCAGGGCGACCCCGCCAAGGCCGCTCAGACAGCCAGGGCCGCGGTGGATGCGCTGCCCGGTGATTACCGCGTCGTCCGCGACGCGACCCAACTGCTGATGAAGCTGGGCCAGTACCAGGAAGCGCTGGGCCTTGCCGGCACTTGGCTCTCGCTCGCGCCCGATCCGGACTCTCGCGCCCAGGCCGAGATTGCGCTGGGCTATTGCGAGTACATCCGCGGCAACGCCCAGCGCGCTATCTCGCTGCTCGAGCCCCGGCTGGACATGCTGATGGCTGACACCGCAACGAACGGCCCAGCTATTCGTGCGGTGGCCGAGGCGCTCGTCACGACGAACCGCATGGAACGCGCCGAAGAGATCCTGAAGGACCTCGCCACGAGCGATACGCAATGGGCTGCCTTCATGGCGTCCATCGCCGCCTCGGCGCCAAGCTCGCAGGCCAACATCGAACGAGCCTCGCGTTGGCTCGAACAGGTCACGCCCCAACTCGAGAGCGACAAGCAGGGCGCCGCCTATCTCGCTTCCGCGTGGATGGCCCTTCGCGAGCTGACCGGCGACAACGAGTACGCCGCTCGTGCGATCTCCGTGGCCCAGACGGCCATCCAAAACGACGTGGACTCGTGGGAGCTGCAGACCACTCTGGCGACCGCCCAGCACGCCCAGGGCAACTACCGGCAAGCCGTCGAGGCCTACGAGCGTGCCCTTGATCTCGTGGGTGTGCGCATCCCCGGCCTGCTCAACAACGCTGCCTGGCTGTACACGGCCGAGCTGGGCGAGCACGCCAAGGCAATCGCCATGGCCCAGGAAGCTGTGGAGAGTGCCCAAGCCGCTGGCAACCCTCGTGACCAGCGAGCCGTCTTCCATCACACACTGGGTGTCGCCCAGCTTGCCAGCGGCAACGCTTCGGCGGCCCTGGCGACCTTTGAGGCCGGCCTGCAACTGGCCGACACGCCCTCCCTGCATCTGGGGAGAGTGGAAGCACTGCTGGCGACGAACCGCCGCACTGAGGCGTCGGCAGAATTTGGTCGCTTGCGTCCCACCGACCAGTGGACAGAAGCCAACCGCTCGCGCTATCGGGACTTACAAAAGGTTCTCGGATCGGGCTGACCGATCAAAACGCAAACAATATATGAAAATACGTCACTGCTCGAGATAAGCGTGACTAAATACATGTACTTGCGCTTGCAAAGGTACCCAAAGCTGTGGTACTGTTGCGGGTAATCGGTGGCGTCTATCTACCGAAAGCGAAAGAGAGTTATCGGATTCTGTCCGGAGGGAGTTTTAGAAATGACCAAGACCATTCTTGGCGGCCTCGCGGTCGCCCTGGCCGCCACTACCGTGAGCGCCAGCACCGTCACCATCGAATTCGGCGCGAGCAGCCGCCACGACCCGTTGCCCGGCGCCCCCGGCACGGCCGACCGCAACCGCGGTGGTGAGTTCCACGTCACCGGCTCGCTGGGTAGCTTCAGCTCGTTCTGCCTCGAGTACAACGAGACGATCTCCGAGAGCACCTTCGCCTACAGCATCGACAAGGGTGCGATCGCTGGTGGCGTTGGCGGCGGCAACCCCGACTTCATCGGCGCGGAGACCGCCGAGCTCTACCGCCAGTTCGTCGCTGGCACGGTGGGCCCGACCGGCGGCCAGAGCGAGACGGCGTTCAATAACGCCTTCCAGGACGCGATCTGGTACCTCGAGGAAGAGCTGGGCGACGTCGACTTCGACGCCGCCACCGCCGCCGCCTCGAGCGCCAACTTCGTCAACCTGAGCGCTACCGCCCAGTCGCTGATCAACTCGGTCTGGGGCACCACCGCCGGCGTCGGCCGCGTTCGCGCCCTGAACCTCTACAGCGTCACGACCGGCGCCAACCGTCAGAGCATCCTCTACATCACCGCCATCCCGCTTCCCGGCGCTGGCGCCCTCGCTATGGCTGGCCTCTTCGGCGTCGCCGCCGTCCGCCGCCGCCGCGTGCTCTGATCCATCCCTCCCGGGACGGAGCGCCGACATCATGTAGCTCCCAATACCGCGTGCTGGCTTCCCGCCGGCACGCGGCTTTTGTTGCCATCCGCAATTCGTGGCCCGCTACGCTCACCCATCATGCATCCACGACCGCTGGCGGCACTCCTGGCAATCGGTGACGAGCTCGTCCTCGGCGAGAAGCTCGACACGAACTCGCTCTGGCTCGCCGATCGGCTCGGCCAGGCAGGCCTGCTGGTGGCCGAGCACTGCACGGCGCCCGACAACCTCGACGCCATCGCCTCGGCCATCGTGCGCCTGACCGGCTCGGCCGACGCCGTGATCATCGGCGGAGGGCTGGGCCCCACCGCCGACGATCTGACGCGCCAGGCCCTTGGCCGGGCACTCGAGATCCTCACGGGCCAGCCCCAGCCGCTGATCGAGGACGCCCATGCCCTTGAAGCGATCAAGGGGTATTTCGATCGCACCGGGCGCGCGATGCCCGAGACCAACCGCGTGCAGGCCCTGCGGCCCCAGGGCGCCCAGGGCGTGCCAAACGGCAACGGCACCGCGCCCGGCATGCTGGCCCGGGTCGAATTGGCCGGCCGCCAGCGGATCATCGCATGCCTGCCCGGCCCGCCACGCGAGATGCGGCCGATGTTTGATAGCGACATCGAGCCCATACTCCGCCAGCTTCCCGGCGTGGCCCACGGCGAGCTGCGTGTGGTCCAGGTGTTCGGGCTCGGTGAGAGCGAGCTGGCCTCGCGTATCACCGACCTGATGCGTCGGGACAACAACCCCACGGTGGGCACCACCGCGTCATCCGGCATGGTGACGTGCCGGGTGCGCGTCGAGCCGACCCGCGAGGTGCGCGGGCCATACGTGGCCAAGAATCCGCTCGCTGCGGTCGAAGAAGCCATGGCGTTCATCGGCCGGGTGTGCGAGGGATACGTGGTCAGCCACGAGAACCAGACGCTCGCGGGCACGCTGTTGAAGGAGGCCATAGAGGCCGGTGTCACGATTGCCACCGCGGAGTCGTGCACAGGCGGTCTCGTTGGCCAGTTGCTGACCGCGGAGGCGGGCAGCTCGAAAGCCTACACCGGGGGTTGGGTCACCTACAGCAACGCGATGAAGGCCTCCGAGCTCGGCGTGCCAATGGCCGAACTGGAGTCGTATGGCGCCGTCAGTCGCGAGGTTGCGATCGCCATGGCCCAGGGCGCGGCAGCGCGGGCCAATGCTGGCCTGGCCCTTTCGATCACGGGAATCGCCGGTCCAGACGGTGGAACGTCCAAGAAGCCCGTTGGGACGGTTTGGATCGGATGTATCGATTCGAAATCTGTTTCACACGCCCGCTGCTTCAGGTTCAGCGGTGATCGTGAATCGATACGTCGTTGGTCGGCGAACACCGCCCTTTTTATGGGGCTGATGGCTATGCGTGGCCAGACCGATGCGAAATTACTCCGGGAAACTCCCTGAAATCCGGGAGTCGCGGTGTCTGAAACGCGACAGAGTTCCCTCGATTCATATCTGAAAACCGCCGATGACCTGCACAGAGACAGTGGAGGAGCGGCACATGGCTGGTTCCAAGGTTGAACCATTGTTAAGCGTGTTCGAGAACGACCCTGAGATGGGCGAGATCGTCGCATTGTTCGTGGCCGAGATGCCCGAGCGAGCCGACGAACTGCGCAAAGCGATCGAGCAGTGCGATCTAGAAGCCGCGACCCGCATCGCCCACCAACTCAAGGGGGCCGCCGGTGGCTACGGGTTCGAGACCTTGGGCGACATCGCCAAGGCCGCCGAGCAAGCGCTGCACGCACTCGCAGGCACACCATCGGCAACCCGCTGCGAAGCACTGCTCGCCGCGGCGAGTTCTCTGCTCGAGGCCTGCAATCGTGTCCGACTTTCCTCGACCCAGGCGGCCGCCTGAAGGTTCACCAGACCGACCACACGGAGCCGCCATTGAGCCATGAGACTGAACAACCGAAGCCCCAGGCGACCAGGCCCGCCGTGCTGGTGGTGGATGACTCACCCCTGGTGCATCGCCTGCTCAAGGCGCGTCTGCGTGATGAGAACATCGAACTGATCCACGCCCACAGCGGCGAGGAGGCGCTCGAGGTCATCTGCACGCAAGAGATCGCCACGGTGTTGCTCGACCTGAGCATGCCAGGCATGGATGGCTTCGAGGTGCTCCGCGCGTTGGGCAACAAGGACGACGCCACGCACCTGCCCATCATCGTTCTCTCCGGGCAGCAAGACTCCCAGGACAAGATCATGGCCTTCGCCCTGGGCGCCATGGACTACATCACCAAGCCGTTCGACCTGGCCGAGCTGCGCGCCCGCCTTCGTTCGGCGCTGCGTATCCACAGGCTCGTGGGCATGCTCAGCGAGCGCGCCCAGCTCGACGGGCTCACCGGGCTGTGGAACCGCAGCCACCTCGACGAGCGGCTCGCCCAATTGGTCTTGTCGGCCGAGCGTAGCGACCGCCCCATGTCGCTGGCCCTGCTCGACCTGGACCACTTCAAGAGCATCAACGACAACTACGGCCACCCCGCGGGCGATGCCGCCCTGCAAGGGGCCGCGGACGTCATCGCCTCGACGGCTCGCGGATCCGACATCCCGTGCAGGTATGGCGGCGAAGAGTTTGCCATCCTCATGCCCGAAACCACGCCCGAGCAGGCCCGCATCTTGTGCGAGCGATTGAGGCAGGCCATCGAGGCCCGCCAGTGGCCCGCGCACCCCGATCGCAAGATCACGGTGTCGATCGGCGTGTGCGGTGCGGAGGGAGCCTCCGGCGTGGCGCCAAAGCAGTGGCTCGCGGAAGCCGACGCGGCGCTCTACAAGGCCAAAGAGACCGGGCGCAACCGCGTGGTCGTCAGCCCGCTGGGCAAGGGCCGCCCCAAGCTCGCCGCCGCGAGTTGATCCGCTAGAACGGCACCACCAGACCAACGTAGAGCTGCGGCGCATCACGCGATGGGTTACGGTCATCGCCGCGCGTGCGGGCGTTGGAGATGTGGTGCCAGCGGACGCCGCCGATCAGGCGGATGTTCTCGTCGATCTGGTGCGTGAAGCCCACGCCAACGCGTGGCATGAAGTTGAACTCCGTGCCCTCGGGCGGGACGGCGTCGGTCGCGCCGAGCAACGCGATGCCCACGTCGGCGAAGATCGTCCATCGCTCACGCGTCAGGAAGTGCCACCGGAAGCCGATGCCGGCGCTCAGGCCATAGGCCGCGTCGTTGCCCTGGTCATAGAAGCTCCAGAGCCCCGCCTCGAGCAGCCACTCGATGTCCTTCACCAGGAAGCGGTTGTAGCTGAGCGTGAGCCCCTGATCGAAGGCGTTGGTGTCGTAGGCCGCCGAGTACGAGATCACCCAGCTGGCGAAGCCTTCATCGCCATAGCGAAGCTTGGGCTCTTCGGCCGCCTCTTCCTGGGTGCTCCAGGGCTGGTACTCGAAACGCAGCCGCTCGCCGGCGGCGTCCTGGCCACATGCGACCTGGGCCGTCAGCAGCCCGAAAAGAATTACCAGCCCGAGTTTCGCCGCGTCCTTGCGCATGGCGTCAAGGATACACCATGACCGAGCCCGACCCCAGCCACGTCGATCGCCGCCTGACCAGCCTCGAAGAGGCCGCCATGTTCCACGAGCAGGCCGTGGGCGATAGCCGCGAGGCCGCCGAGGAGGCCCTGCGTCGGCTGGTGGCCCTCGAGAAGCGGCTGGCGGCCATGGAGCAGCGGCTTGGCGCCCTCTTCCAGAACGACCCGGACCTGCCCGAGTTCGAGAAACCGCCACACTCGGCCGGCTAACAATCCCATTCACCACTTCTTCGTACCGACACCCGGCCCGACCCCGAACAGCAAGCGAGCCCGCCTTGTCTGACACGACCGCAAAGCCCAGCACCTGGACCGGCGCCGAGGTGCGCCGCTCGTTCATCGAGTTCTTCCAGAACCTCCAGGCCTCGCCGCACCCCTTCGTGCCCTCCAGCCCGGTGGTGCCCATCAACGACCCCACCCTGCTGTTCACCAACGCGGGCATGAACCAGTTCAAGCCGCTCTTCCTGGGCCAGGCCGACCCGGGCAGCGACCTGGGCAAGCTCAAGAACGCCGCCAACAGCCAGAAGTGCATCCGCGCGGGCGGCAAGCACAACGACCTCGAGGACGTGGGCAAGGACACGTACCACCACACCTTCTTCGAGATGCTGGGCAACTGGTCCTTCGGCGACTACTTCAAGGCCGAGGCCATCGAGTGGGCCTGGACGCTGCTGACCCACGTGTGGGGGCTGCCCAAGGACCGCATCTACGCCAGCTACTTTGGCGGCGACGAGAAGCAGGGCCTGCCCGCCGACGACGAAGCGAAGAAGATCTGGCTGCAATACCTGCCGCCCGAGCGCGTGCTGCCCTTTGGCGCCAAGGACAACTTCTGGGAGATGGGCGACACCGGCCCCTGCGGCCCGTGCAGCGAGATCCACTTTGATCGCGTCGGCAACCGCGACGCGAGCAAGCTCGTCAACGCCGACGACCCGAGCGTCATCGAGATCTGGAACCTCGTGTTCATCCAGTTCGATCGCCAGGGCGACGGCACGCTCAAGCCGCTGCCCGCCAAGCACGTCGACACGGGCATGGGCCTGGAGCGCGTGCTGAGCGTGCTGCAAGGCAAGCCCAGCAACTACGACACCGACCTGTTCACGCCCATCTTCGAGGCGATCACCAAACTCACCGGCGCCCATCCCTACACCGGCAAGCTGGGCCACGAGGACAAGGGCCAGATCGACTTCGCCTACCGAGTCGTAGCCGACCACGCGCGGGCCCTCACCTTCGCGCTTACCGACGGCGCTGTGCCGAGCAATGAGGGCCGCGGCTACGTGCTGCGCCGCATCCTGCGCCGGGCCGTGCGCATCGGCTGGCAGAAGCTGGGCGCCAAGCCAGGCTTCCTCAGCGAGCTCTTGCCCGTCATCGTTGAGCACTACGGCGAGGCCTTCCCTGAGCTGAAACGCAACCCTGACCGTGTGGCGGGGATCATCCGTGAGGAGGAGGAGAGCTTTGGGCGCACGATGGAGCGCGGCATCAAGCTCTTCGAGGACATCACCGGCAACAGCGGCAAGACGATCTCAGGCGCCGACGCCTTCCAGCTCTACGACACCTACGGCTTCCCGCTCGACCTCACGCAGATGATGGCCGAGGAGCGTGGGCTCACGGTCGATGTCGATGGCTTCCACGCCGCCATGGCCGAGCAGCGCGAGCAGTCTCGCGCGGGGGCCAAGGCCCAGGGCGACGCGGGGCTGGCCCTCGACGCCGACGCCATCAGCCGGCTGCAGAACCTCAAGGTCAAGCCCACCGACGACGTGGACAAGTTCCATGGCCGCGAGGTCCGCGCCCGCGTCAAGGCCATCTGGAACGGCCACGACTTCGACGAGCACGCCGAGGCCAGCGGCCGGGCCGCCTCCATCGGCGTGGTGCTCGACGTGACCAACTTCTACGCCGAGATGGGCGGCCAGCTGGCCGACCATGGGCGCATGTTCGTCAGCAAGGAGGCCCGCACCAGCGTGCGCGACGAGCACCGCGGCGGCGAGTTCCGCGTCGAGGGCGTCAAGAGCTATGGCGGCTACGTGCTGCACACGGGCCACATGATGCGAGGCGAGCTGCGCGTGGGCGACGAGGTGACGCTGAACCTCGACCACGAGCGCCGGCTCAACCTCGCGGCCAACCACACCACGACGCACCTGTTCAACTACGCCTTGCGCGAGATCGTCGGCGGGGACGCTCCGCCCGAGCAGCGCGGCTCGATGGTCGCGCCCGACCGCCTGCGCTTCGACTTCGACGCCAACGGCCCGATCTCGCCGGCCGACCTGGGCCGCATGGAGACCATCGTCCGCCAGGTGATCGAGCAGGACCATCCGGTGTACGCCGACCTGGTGCCGCAGGACAAGGCGCTGGAGATCAACGGCCTGCGCGCCGTGTTTGGCGAGAAGTATCCCAACCCCGTGCGCGTGGTCTCCATCGGCGCGCCCGTCGACAAGCTGGTGGCCGACCCGAAGAACGGCGAGTGGATGGAATACTCCATCGAGCTGTGCGGCGGCACGCACCTGGCGACGACGGCCCAGGCCGAGAGCTTCGCCATCGTGCACGAGGAAGGCGTAGCCAAAGGCATCCGCCGCATCGTGGCCGTGACCAGGCAGGAGGCCCGCAAGGCCATCGCCCAGGCCAACGCGCTGGCGATCGAGTTGCAGGAGGCCGCGAAGCTGGCCGACGAAGCGCTCGAGCCCGAGATCGCGCGATTGGGCCGGCTCATCGACGAAGCGACCGTGCCCGTGGCGCGCAAGGACCAGCTCCGCGTGTCGCTCGCGCAATTGCAGGAGCGCGCCAAGCAGGCCCGCAAGGCCATCGCCCAGCAGGCCAGCAAGAAAGCCGTCGAGCAGGCCAAGGCACTTGCTCAGAGCACGGGCGACGGCAACCCGGTCGTGGCGATCATCGACGCGATGGGCGATCGAGGCGCGATGCAGTCTGCCCTTGGCGAGATCCGCAAGGGGCTGCCCGACTCGCCCATCATGCTGCTGAGCCTGGACGCCGAGAACAAGGTTGCCCTGCTCGCCGATGTCCCCCAATCCGCCGTCTCGCGCGGGCTGAAGGCGGGCGACTGGATCCGCGAGGTGGCCCAGGTCGTGGGCGGCAAGGGCGGCGGCAAGCCCAACCAGGCGCAGGGCGGCGGGCCAGAGGGAGCCCGCATCCGCGCGGCCGCCGACAAGGCCCAGGAAGTGGCCCTCGCGACGATGGCCTAAAACTCTCGCGTGGGCGAGCACGACAGCCGACAAATCGCGGCCTGGCGCCAGCGCATGGGCGGATGGTCGGCCGGCATCGACTTCGCCGCCGTGGCGGTGACGTGCGTGCTCATCGGCTTCGGCATCGATTATGTTGCCGGCACCGGTCCCTGGTTCCTTATCATCTTCCTCGTGGTGGGCATCGTGGGCGGCTTTACCGCCTTCGTTCGGACGGCCATGCGGCTGAACCGGGGGTCAACGCATTGACACAGGGCAACCCGCCCGCACCAACGCGACCCGAAGACCGTGGCGAGCCGATCATCGCCGCCACGCTCACCGAGCGGCTGACGTGCGCCGCCTGCGGCTATGACCTGCGCGGGCTGAGCGTGCTCGACCGCTGCCCCGAGTGCGGCATGCGCATCGCCACCAGCATCCTGGCCGTCGTCGATCCGCGGGCCCAGGAGTTCGAGCCCCTCCGCAAGCCCAGGGTCGTCGCCTTCGGTCTGCTCACGTGGTCGCTCGGCGGGCTGCTCGCCGCGCTGTGCGCCTGGTTGCTGCGAGCCGCCGAACTGCCCGCGCTCAACAACGAGCCCCACCTGCTGGGCGAGACCGGCTCGCGCGCCCTGGCCATGGTGGGCGTCGTGGGCATCGTCATCTCGGGCGTCGGCTCGCTGGCGATCTTCAAGCCCGCGCGGCGCATGCCGCCCATGGGCTCACGCATGGCGCTCATGGGCACGGCGCTGTATCTCCCGCTCGCGGTGGCCTACTTCGTGCTGCATGCCGAACTCGATGCGGGCATGGCCAGCCCGTACTTCGGGCGATATCCCGACGCCGAACGCGTGTTCGTGCGCGCGTGCGAGTTGTCTCTGGTCGCCGCCATCGTGCTGCTGCTGCGCACGAACGCGCGCACGCTCGCCGCCCGCTCGGCCATCCTGCGCACGGGCCGTGTCGACCGCCAGACCATGTACGCCGTGGCCGTGACGGCGGCGCTGGGCGTGCTGGGTGACGTGATACGCCTCGCCGCCACGCAGGCGGGGGACACCTTCGCGCAAGTGTTGAGCATCACCGGTGTGTCGCTGGTCGTGATCGCCTCGGCCCTGGTGACCATGGGCCTGGCGGGCGCCACGATCGACTGCACGCGCATCGCGCTCGCGCTGCTCCGCTCTGGCCGGCGCATCACGAGCCTGGTCTCGATGGTCGATGTCGCCCGCGCCCAGCGTCAGGCGGACGCGGCCCCATGACCAGCGGCGACGGCGGCAGCGGCCCCAAAGCCGTGCCCGACACGTTCCGAGAACGCTTCGACCGCCTGCTGGAAGCCGAACTCGACGCCCTGCCCGATCACGTGCTGGCGGTGCTCGACGAGGTGCCCCTGCACGTGATGGACGAGCCCGATCCCACGATCCTCCGAGATCTGGGCGTCGAGCCGCAGGACATCGAGGCGGCCACCGAGGAGCTCTGCGGCCTGCACACGGGCTTCATGCTCACCGAGCGGGCTATCGAGCTCGACGCCGTGCTGCCCAACGAGATCCACCTGTTCCGCCGAGGGATCGCCCTCATGGCGGGCGGCTGGGAAGCCGATGACGAAACGGTGGCCGAGCAAATCCGCATAACCCTGTTACACGAGATCGGCCACCACTTCGGGCTCGAGGAAGACGACCTTGACGAGTTGGGGTACGCCTGAACGGGCGAGTACCCGGGCCGACGCCGGTGGTTGCCGCCTCTAGCATCCCGTGTATTGGCCGTGTTCCGGCCCGACCCAAGGAGTTTCCATGCGCTCGACCCGCACGCTCACGTTCGTTACCGCAGGCCTCATGATGCTCTCCGCCGGCGCCACCCACGCGCTGGCCCAGGCCCGCGAGCGCATCGGCCTGATCGAGATCACCGGCACCCCGTCCGACGCACCCAACCCGCTGGCCTGGCTCTTCGGCGAAGAGGAGCCCACGCTGAGCAGCCTGGTGAGCGCCATCGAGGGCGCCCAGTCGCAGCACAACCTCGACTACCTCGTGGTGCGCCTCAAGGACGCCGCGCTGAGCTGGGCCCACGTCGATGAACTGGGCCACGCCATCCAGACGGTCGACATCCCCGTCACCGTGTTCGCCGAGCAGATGGGCCCGACCGACCTGATGCTCGCCAGCTATGCCGACAAGGCTGTGATCCAGAAGGCCGGCGACGTGTCGCTGCCGGGCCTCTACATGGAAGAGATGTTCCTGGCTAACACGCTCGACTGGGTTGGCCTCAAGGCCCAGCTCATCCAGGTCGGCCAGTACAAGGGCGCTAACGAGCAGATGACCCGCGCCCAGCCCAGCGAGGCGTGGAACCAGAACATCGACGGGCTGCTCGACAGCCTGTACGGCCACATGGTCGGCACGCTGGCCGAGGGCCGCCACACCGACAAGGCCGGCGTCGAGAACGCCATGAAGACGCTGTGGATGGCCAACGCCGAAGACGCGGTGAAGGTGGGCATGGTCGATCAGGCCATCGACCTGCCCGACCTGGGCGAGGCCATCGCCGGCGAGGGCTCGAACCCGCGCTGGGTGACGCTCACCGCCGGCAGCGAGGCCAGCGAGTTCGACACCGCCAACCCCTTCGCGATGCTGCAGATGCTGACGCGTGAGCCCGACACCAAGCTGACGGGCCCCACCATCGCCGTGCTGCACCTCTCGGGCACCATCATGACGGGTGACTCGGGATCGGGCGGGCTGTTCGGCGGCCAATCCATCGGCAGCCGCAGCGTGCGCAACGAGCTCAAGGCGCTGGCCGAGAACGACATGGTGCAGGGCGTCGTGCTCCGCATCGATTCGCCCGGCGGCTCGGCCACGGCCAGCGAGATCATCTGGCAGGGCGTGCAAGACCTGCGCAAGACCAAGCCCGTGTGGGTGAGCGTGGGCAACATGGCCGCGTCGGGCGGCTACTACATCGCCGTGGGCGGAGAGAAGATCTACGCCAACGAGTCGAGCATCCTGGGCTCGATCGGCGTCGTGGGCGGCAAGATCAGCATGAGCGAGCTGTACGACACGCTCAAGATCAACGTCGTCGGCCGCGCCCGCGGCCCGCGCGCCGACATGTTCGCCTCGGCCAAGCCCTGGAGCGACCAGCAGATCGAGGTCGTGCGCAACAAGATGTCCGAGACCTACGACAAGTTCACCGGCCGCGTCACGCAGGGCCGTCCGGGCATCGACCTGTCCAAGACCGCCGAGGGCCGGCTGTTCCTGGGCAACGACGCCGTGTCGCTGAAGATGGCCGACCAGGTCGGTACGCTCGACGACGCCGTGACCGACCTGGGCCAGCACCTGGGCCTGGCGACCTACGACGTGCGCCACTACCCCGGCCCCAAGTCGCTGCCCGAGATGCTCGAAGAGGCCTTCGGCGGCTTCATGGGCGCCAGCGCACCGAGCGTGAGCGACGCGTCGCACCTGCCGATGGTGCGGGCCGTGCGTGCGGCCGTGGGCGAGCAGACGTGGACGCAGATGACCCACTCGCTCAATGCCTTCAGCCTGCTGCGTGAGGAGCCCGTCGTGCTGACGGCTCCGAGCATCGTGACCTTCCGCTAATCGCGACAATTCTGGTGATGCAGCAAACCCCGGATTCTCCGGGGTTTTACAATGCGCTCGCTGCGTGATCGCCGGTCGGTTTGCGCACCGCGTCATAGCCCCGTTTGCCGATCCATCCCGGAGAGCCGACATGAAGCCGATCCGACGCACGACACTCCCGTTCATCGCCGCAGCCTGCATCATGGCTGCGGGGTGCTCGGACTCGGGCGAGTCGCCTCATGTGCTGGTGCCCGAGGCCGATGGCGGCGTGCCGCGATCGAGCGTCGAGCCGGGCGATGAGGCGGGGCTGGAGGCCCTGACCACTCGTGCCAAGGCCGGCGACGCGCAGGCCCGCTTCGACCTGGGCGTGTACTACGAGCGGGAAGAGGACTACGAGGACGCGGTCTTCTGGTACACGCTGGCCGTCGAGAAGGACGTGATCGAGGCGCACGCGAACCTGGGGCGGATGTACTACGAGGGCCTGGGCGTAGAGCCCGACGCCGCCAAGGCGGCCGAGTTGTTCAGGGTCGCCGCCGACCAGGGCGACCCGGTCTCGCAGTACAACCTCGCCCGGCTGTACGAGGAGGGCAACGGCGTCGAGCGTGATGCGAGCGAGGCGATCCGGCTGCTCCAGAGCTCGGCCAGCCAGGACAATGCCGACGCCCAGAATCACCTGGGCGCGATCTACTACAACGCCTCATCGCCCGACTTCGATCAGGCGCAGCAGTGGTATTGGCGTGCCGCGAAGCAGGGCCACGCTCACGCGCAGTACAACCTGGGCGTGATGTACTACAACGGCGAAGGGACGCCCGTTGACTATCAGCGGGCGTACGTGTGGATCTTGCTGGGTAGCCGCGGCGGGCACGCGCTGGCGATGCAGAGCGTCGACGCCGTGGGAGCGAAGCTGACCGAGGGCCAGATCGAGCAGGCCACGGCGCTCGCGGATGATTGGGCATCGCGCCTCGACGAGCTTGAGCCGTAAGGCGGCGACAGAACCAGAACCGCTCAGACCTCGAGCACTTCCTTGCTCTTCTCGGCCACGCGGCGATCGATCTCGGCCTCGTGCTTCTTGAGCATCTCCTGGATCTGGTCCTTGAGGTCGGCGATCTGGTCTTCGGACACGTGGGCGGTGGAGTCCTTCGCGAGCGCGTCGGCGTGCTTGTTGGCGTCGCGGCGGGCGTTGCGCAGCACGACCTTGGTCTCTTCGCCCACCTTCTTGCAGCGCGCCACGAGCTGCTGGCGACGCTCGGACGTCAGCGCGGGCACGTTGATGCGGATGGCCTTGTCCTCGACCACGGGGCTCAGGCCCAGGTTGGCCGCCTCGATGGCGCGGCGGATGTCGCCCACGGCGCCCTGGTCAAACGGCTTGATGAGCAACTGCGTGGGCTCAGGCACACTGATCGCTGCAAGGGCCTTGAGCTCGGTGCTGGCGCCGTAGTAGTCGACCTTGATGAACTCGATGAGGGCGGTGCTCGCGCGGCCGCTGCGCACGCCGCGCAGCTCCTGCTTGAGGTATTCCACGCCCTTGTCCATGGCGTCTTCGGCTTCGAGCAAGATGGTGTCGGGATCGGTTGACATGGAAAGCATCCTCCAGGCCGTCGGAGCGGGCGCCGATGGCCGCGTGCATTATCGCACGGAAAGTCGCGTGCCGATGGTCTCGCCGCGGATAACCGCCGCGATATTGCCCGGCTTCTGGAAGTTGAACACCACCACGGGCATGTCGTGCTCCTGGCACATGGCCAGGGCGGTCATGTCCATCACCCCGAGCCCCTGGTCGATGGCCTGGGCGAAGGTGAGATGGTCGTACTTGGTGGCCGAGGGGTCGCGGTTGGGGTCGGCCGTGTAGACGCCGTCGACCTTGGTGGCCTTCAGCAGCGACTGGCAGCCAAGCTCCATGGCCCGCAGCGAGGCGCAGGTGTCGGTGGAAAAATAGGGATTGCCCGTGCCGCCGGCGAAGATCACGACCCGGCCCTTCTCGAGGTGGCGGATGGCCCGGCTGCGGATGAACGTCTCGGCGACCGCCCGGATCTCGATGGCGCTCATGACCCGGCTGTCGACCCCCACCGATGTCAGGGCCTCGCGGAGGGCCAGGGCGTTGATCACGGTGCCCAGCATGCCCATGTGGTCGGCGGTGGCTCGCTGCACCAGCCCGGCCTGGGCCAATTGGGCCCCGCGGATGATGTTGCCGCCGCCCACGACGATGGCCAGTTGGGCGCCCAGCGTGGTGGCCTGGGCGATCTCTTTGCAGATGTCGGTGAGGAGCGTGGCGTCGACGCCCGCGCCAGAGCGGCCAAAGGCCTCGCCACTGAGCTTCAGCAGCAGTCTCGTGGGCTCGCGATCGGAGCCGGGAGCGTTGGCGGCCGGCTGGGGGTTGGTCTGCTCGGCGGTATGCATGCGGCTCGATGGCCCTCGTGGAAGGTGGGTCGCAGGCCGCGATACGGCTAGGGAAAACCAGTGTCCCGGCCCGTTCGCTGCAACCTCCGGCCTCTGCCCTCGGTAGCGGAGTCAGGGTAGGCACCCGGCTGGGTCGGGCCCCGGCCGCTGGCTGGCCGATGAACCGGCAACGCGGCGACAACAGGGCCGCCCCGACGCATCCCCGAGAGCCGGGAAGCGGTAGCCTCCCACAGACACGAGCATGAACCAGCGCGACCCGCAAGCCAGCCCCGATCACCTCGACGACGCCATGGGTCAGGACGACCAGGCCGCCGGCGTGCTGGCATGGGTGAATCGTCACAAGGTGCCGCTGGCAGCAAGCAGCGCGGCGGTGTCTCTGCTGGTGCACGTGGTGGTGCTGCTGATCGCGGCGCTCATCCAGATGAACAAGCCGGTGGCCCAGCTTGGCGCGGGGCCGCCCGAGGTCGAGTTCGCCGTCATGACAGACGCCGAGCTTGCCGAGATTGCAGCCGAGGAGCTCGCGCTCGAAGCGCCCGACGCTGACTCTGCCAGCAGCGCCCTCGAGGTGCAAGCCGACCTCGACCTGGGCGCGCTCGAGGTCGACATGTCCGAGCTCTCGGACACGAGCGGCGACGTGTCGCTGCAACTGGGCGGCGGAGACCTGGAGGGCGTGGGCCTGGGCGTGGGCGATAGCGTGGGCTCGGGCGCCAGCTTCTTCGGTGTCGAGGCACGGGGCAACCGCTTCGCGTTCGTCGTCGATACGTCCGGCTCGATGATCAACGATGGGCGGCTGCAGTCGATGCAGCAGGAGCTGATCAATTCGATCTCGGGGATGTTCAACTCTTCGAGCTTCTTCGTGGCGTTCTTCAGCTCGAGCGCGATGCCACTGGGCGATCGCGGCATCGTCTGGGCCGAGGCCACCGACAGCGGCAAGAACTGGGCTCGCGCACACATCCTCGCCGCCCGTGCGCAGGGCGGGACGAACCCGCTGCCTGGCTTCGAGCTCATTTCCGAGCTCGAGCCGCCGCCGGACGCGGTGTACTTCATGACCGACGGCGAGTTCGACCCTGACCAGGCGGACACCATCCTGAGCCTGATGCGCCGCCGCAACATCCCGATCCACTGCATCACGTTCCGCAGCCGCGAGGGCGAGGCCGTCATGCGTCGCATCGCCGCCGCCACGCGGGGCACGTATACCCACGTCGAGGGTCCGCGTTGAGGCTGGCCGCAGCGCTCCTGCTCGCGTGCGCCGCGCCGGCCTTGTGCCAGGGCGATGCGTTGGTGCTTCGCGCCTTCGAGCAGCCGCCGGCCGGGCAGCCCATGGGCGTGGGCCCGCAGGGCGTGCAGGTGCGTTCGCCGCAGGGTGATGTTGTGGTCGTTGGATGGGATCGCGTGCTGCAACTGCCCGCGGCGCTGGCGGAGGCGGGCGAGGCCTTCGAAGAACTCTCGCGAGAAAGCTGGCGTGCGCGGGCGCGCATCGAGCGTGGAGACCTGGTGCTGGCCGAGCCGGTGCTGCAGGGGTTGTTCGAGGAATCTCGCTCGGGCGATCTCGCGCTGCGCGGGCCGACGGGGCTTGTGGTGGCGGAGGGGCTGCTGCGTTGCCGTCTGGCGCGCGGCGCGAGCGCGGCGGCGATCGAGCCCTGGCTGGCATGGCTCGATTCCGCCATCGTGCGGCAGCCTCGCACGACGTACGCCCATCGCACCTGGGCCCAGGAGGCCGGGCTGCCCACGGTGGTCGACCCGGCCACCGAGCTGTGCCCGCTGTTGCCGCCGATGTGGCTGGCGACGCCCTCGCTGCAACTCACGCTGCACTATGAGCCGATCGAGGGTGAGCGTGACAAGGCAACGGCCATGCGGGCGCTCTATCAGGCCGCCGCCCGGCACGAGCTTGGGCAGCAGGTGGCCGCGTTGCCCGACGTCCCTCGCGAGGCGGCGACCGAACTGGTGCGCGACATCGTGGCCTCGCGCGTGCTCGACGCTTCGGGCCGGACGACGGCGCGGGCCCGGCTGGAGGCGGCGCTGCCCTCGGCCACCGCGCCTTGGCTGAGCGCGTGGATCCGCGCGGCCATCGGTCGATCGCTGGTGCTCGAGAGCGAGGAAGAATTGCGCCTGCGCGGCATCGCCCAGCTCTTACGCGTGCACGTGCTGCACCGTGAGGACTCGCCGTACCTCGCGGACATCTGCCTGGCCGAAGCGGCCGCGACGCTCGAGAGCATGGGCCAAGGCGATGCCGCCCGTCGGCTTGCTCGCGAGCTTTCTCGCGCGAGCTCGCAGTCGCCTGTGCTATCGTGGCCCCCAGTGGCCGAGTTGCTCGCGGGCGCCGCGCCCGCCGCTTCGACAGAGGCTCCGCTAGACGACACTTCCACCGTCGGAGGCCCGCCATGAGTGCTGTTGTGGGCGTATTCGCCCGGCTCGTTTCTTCAGACGCCTGGCAGTTGCTGGCCCAGGCCAATCCGACGCCCGCTGCGCCGCCCGACGAGAGCAAGACGCTGCTCGAGCACATCCTCTCGGGTGGGCCCATCGGCATCGTCATCATCCTGCTGTCGTTCACGGCCGTGCTGCTCGCGGTGTGGCTGACGGCCGAGATCCGCCTGCCGAGGCTCGCGCCGCCCCGCGTGGTCGAGGGGCTCGATCGCCTGCTGGCCGCCAACGACGTGCGTGGCGCGCTGGCGTTCTGCCAGGCGAGTGAGAACCGCTGCCTGCTCACCGGCATGTTCGCCGCGGCGCTGACGCGGTGCCTGCGTTCGCCCTTTGGGCTGTTGGAGCTGCGATCTGCCCTGGAAGAGGCCGGCCAGGAACGCTTCGCGCGGTTGCAGCGCAAGACCGACCCGATGGGCTTGATCGCCGCCGTCGCGCCGATGCTCGGGCTGCTGGGCACGGTCGTGGGCCTTGTGGGCGCCTTCGAGACGCTGAGCGTGAGCGAGGGCGTGCGGCCCGAGGCGCTGGCGTCGAGCATCTCCGTGGCGCTCATCACCACGGTGCTGGGGCTCATCGTCGCCATCCCCAGCACGGCCCTGCACAGTTTTTTCCGCAACCGTGTCGATTCGCTCGCCCAGAGCATCGCCGAGTTGACCGAGGAACTCGCCGCACGGATCCAGAGCTCAAAACCCGCCGGTGGCCAGTCGCCCACGCCCGCGGGCCGCGCCCCCGCCCCCACCACGGCCGGCGCACGCTGACGAGACGAGCATGCTGTTTGGCGCCAAGCCAGCCCGGGTCCGCTTTACCGTCAACATGACGCCGATGATCGACGTCGTGCTGCTGGTGATCATCTTCTTTCTGTACACAGCGCGCTTTGCCGAGGTCAGCCGCACGAGCGTGAACCTGCCCGACGAGCCCGGCACCGAGGACGTCGCCAGCGATCCCGACGCGCTCATGATCGACGTGCGTTCCGACGGCGTGCTGCTCGTGAATGGGCGTGACCGATCGCTGGAGCGTGTGATCGAGATCGTGCAGGAGCAGGCCGATCGCCTGGGCGGGCCAGAGAACGTTCGCGTGCTGCTGCGTGCCGACCAGGGCACGGCCGCGGGCCCGGTGAACGAGCTCGCCCGCCGGCTGACCCGCATGGGCGTGCGTCAGTGGAGCCACGCGACCGTCAACCGGACGGGCAGGAACTGAGCCATGCGCGTGAGGCCACGGAGCAATCGCGACGAGGGCGGCGACCTGCCGCTGACACCGCTGATCGACGTGGTGTTCCTGCTGCTGATCTACTTCATGGTGACGGCGACCATCACGCCGCCCGAGAGTCGTGTGGCCTCGACCCTGCAAGGCGAGCGCGGCGCGGGCCAACAGCGAGACCTCAAGCCCCAGATCGTCACGATCGACCTGACCGAGGGCACGGTGACCTATCGCCTGGGCTCGCGCGTGTTCGCCGACAGGAACACGCTGTCGGCCGCCCTCGAACAACTCCCCAAGGAGGGCGGCTTGTTCGTGCGTGTGACCGACCGCGCGCCATGGTCGGCCGTCGCGGGCGTGATGCAGGACGCGCTCGACGCCGGCTTCGTCAAGAGGACCTATGTACCGGCCGACTAGGACCATCCTGCCCGCGGGCCTGGCGCTCTTGTGCGCGTGCGGCTCGGTGTGCGCGCAGCAGGGCGAGCAGCGCTTCGAGGCCTATCTCGATCGCTACGAGCTGCGCGAGGTGGAGGCCGCCGACCTGCGGTATCGCTTCGAGTCGGCCCCGGTCGATCAGCGTGCGCGGCTGGCCAAGCGGCTGGCCGACCTGTACGTCGAGATGCTGGGCCTGGCCACGACGCCCCAGGAACGCCAGCGGCTCGAGCAACTCGGGCAGCGGCTGACGCGGCAGCTGCCTGAAGAGGCCTCGGGCGATCTGCGGCTGGCGCTCGTGCGGGCCCGGTACCAATGGGCGAAGGAAGTCGCCGAGCGTGCGCGGCTGAACGTCGTGCCCGCCGACGACCTGCAGGAAGCCGAGCGCACGCTGCGGAGCCTCGTGCCCGAGCTCTCGTCCATCGCACAGACCGCAAGCGACGCGGCCTATCGGCTCGACCGCCGCCGCACGAGCGTGGGGCTCGACGAGCAGGAGCAGGACCAGCTCGAGACGGCCGCACGTGTGCGATCGACGGCGCATTACCTGCTGGGCTGGTCGCGGTATTACCTGGCCGTGATGACCGGCGGGCAGCGCTTCGCCAGCGACGCTTTGCAAGATCTTGGCGTGCTGCTCGGCGCCGAGACCAACCGGCCCGCCAGCGTCGAGCGGGCCGACGAGCGCATGATGCGCTTCGATCACGTCGCCGATGCGGCGATCGCCGCGGCGTTCTGCGAGTCGTTCCTTGGCAATGCCGACACGGCCCTGCGCTGGCTCGACAAGATCGAGTCGGCCGCCACGCTCTCGGAGGGCATCCGTGACCGGCTGTTCGTGTGCCGCCTGCTCGTCTTTGGCGAGGCCGGCCGGTGGCGAGACCTTGCCTATCACAGCGACCTGAGGCGCCGCAGCCGCAGGGCCGACGGCAAGCCCGGGCTCGAGCCCTTGGAGTCTCAGCTCCTCGCGCACGTGTCGTGGGAGGCGTTGACCAAGCAGCGCCTCGTGCCGCGCGATCGCTCGGTGCTCGAAGAGATCGCCCACGCCGCCATCCAGGACCTCGTGCGGCAGAACCAGGTGCAGGTGCTGCGGTCGCTCGTCGAGCAATTCGGCACGGCCTCGCTCGAGGGTGAGGGGTTCATCTTCGCGTTCGTGCGTGGGCAGAACGCCTACGAACGCGCGACCGACGCGTATGAAGCCGCGGGCTACACGGACGGGCAGATCGCCCAGGCCGACAACGTCGCGAACCTGTATTCCGACGCGGTGCGTTCGCTCGATGCCGCGCTCAACGCGGAGGACGCACGGCGCTTTCCCAACGAGCGTGCCCAGGCGATGCAGCTCGCGGCGATGGCGGCCTACCTAAGCGGGCAGGTGCTCGACGCGGCCGATCGCTTCGAGCGCGCCCATGAGGTTGCCGAAGACACAGAGCAAGGCGAGCGGGCGTTGTGGCACGCCATCGTCGCGCTCGACGCGGCGATCCGTGATGGCGACGCCGGGCAGGAAGCACGCCGGGATCGCCTCGTCACGCTCTATCTGCAGAGCTTCCCCGGCACCGAGCGTGCCGCGCGCCTGCTCGTCGCCCGTGCGGGCGCAGCTTCAAATGACGATCCCAAGGCGATCGACATCCTGTTGAACGTCGAGCCCGATTCGCCGCTCTATGAGTCCGCGAGACGCCGTGCCGAACGCCTGCTCTACGCCAAGCTCCGCACGCTCACGGGCGATGCACGCTCGGCGGCCGCGCTGCGATACCTGACCGTTGCGGACGAATTGCTCAACATCGAGCGGCGGCGGGCGGCGACCGGCGACATGGCAGCCGCGAGCGAATCGGCCGATCGCGCGCTGGCTCTGTCCCGTGCGATGCTGCAGGTCATCCTGGGCTCGTCCGTGCCCGACGTGCAGCGGGCCGAGGACTTGCTCAAGATCGTGGAGGAGCTTCGGCTTCGTGTTGGAGCGCCGCCTTCGACCATCGAATCCGAAATCGCATTCCGTCGCCTCCAGGTCGCGCTCGCGAAGGACGACGCACGCGAGGCCCAGCGGCTCGCGCGCACGTTCGACAACGATGATGGGGCCTTCAAGGCGTTGTCGGCTCGCGCGATGTACGCATGGGCCGCAGAAAAATTCCGTGATTCGCCCGAGAACCGCGAGTACGCACGGCAGGTGGTCGACTTTGGCCAGCCGGTCATCGCCGAGCTTGGCAGCGACAACGAGACGCTGAAGACGCCTCAGGCCTTCGGCGTGAACACGACCGTATCTCGGGCAGCATGGCTGCTCTCACGCGGTGATGGCGACGGGCAGAGCCAGTGGCAGATGCTCGACCTCGTGCTGGCCATCGATGGCAGGCTCGTGGCGGCTGACGTCGCCGACTCATTCAGCCTCGTGCGGTACGCCTACGCCAGCGAGCACGCGGATCGAAACACCGACGCGCTCGATGCGTGGCGTCGGCTGCTCGCCGGCGCGGCCGAGGGCTCGTCGATGGCGCTGCGTGCGCGGTACGAGTCGGCGCGGTTGTTGGCGGCCGAGGACACGCCGCGAGCCATCGACGCGTTGCGTCAGCATCTGCTGCTCTACCCCGGCTCGCCCGAACCCTGGGCCACGCGTCTGGCCGAGTTGCTCGAGGCGATGGAGAAGGGGCGAGACCTGCCGCCGCCAGCGTTGGAGGACGCGCCATGACCAACGGCACGCCTCCCCCACCACCGAACAACGGCCCTCGCCCGTCGCCACGCGAGGCCGCCATCGCGGGCATCCTGGGCCTTGCGCCCGATGCCGACGCCGCGGGCCTGCTCGGCGTCGACGCGAACAACACCGACGAGGCGGAGATCGTCGCCGCGCTCAACCAGCGCCTCGCGCGCGTGAACGCCCACCGCTATGGCGGCACCCCGCTGGGAGACGAGGCGCGCCTCGCGCTGCACGCCGCTGCCGCACAGCTCCTTGGAAGCCGCCGTCGCAGCACGGACTTCGCGGTCGCCGAGAGCTCGAGCACCGACATCCCGGCGCGTTGGAGCAAGCCTCAAGCCCTGCCGCCCGCGCACCTCGCGCTGCAGCAGGACGCCGTGATGGCCCTGGGCGCGCACGGCGGGTGGAACGCGACGACCATGCGTCACCTGACCATGCTGGCGCACGCGCGCGGGCTGACGGGCGACGACCTAGCCGTGGCGCTCACGCGCCTCGCGCGGCAGAGCGGCCCGCCCATCGCCCAGTCCGCCAACGGCGCCGCGGCCGCCGAGGACGCGATCTCCGACCCTGGCCGTTTCTCGCCGCAAGACAGCGTCGTTCGATCGAGCGGCAACGACATGGCGTTGCTGGGCGCGATGGCGATCGCCGTGATCCTCACGCTCATGGCGGCCGCCGCCGTGCTCATCGCGATCCCGGTCATGCGCAGCGGCAGTCTGCGTGCCCAGCAGGCTGCACAGCAGGAGACTACTACGCCGCCCACGCCTGTCGTCGAGGGCCCCACCGACGACGAGAAGGCCCGCGCCATCGCCGAGGCGGAGCGGCAGGCCGCGCAAGAGTCCAGCCCGACCATCGCCCCCGACACACGCATCGACACGATCGTGACCGATCTTCGGTTGGCTGCCGAGCGCCGCCGCAAGGGCGAGGCCGGCGCGCAGGCGACGTTCGAGCGTGCGGTGATCACACTGGCCAACAACTGGCCCGGCGTGCGTCCCGACCAGCGTCAGGCCGCGCTCGGCCTGGTGATCGATCATCTCTATCTGGTGCGCGACAACGCGAGCGAAACCCAGCGCGTCGTGGGCTTTCTTACCGGCCCGCTGGCGAGTGGTGACGCCCAGCCCACGCTGGCCGCCCGCGTGTGGCAGGTGGGCGTCGTGGTGCGGCTGTCGAAGGAGCAGAACCTGCCCACGCCGGCGGTTGATGGGTTGCGAGCCTTTTTGCTCGGCGACGCACCGGTCGAAGCGCGGGCGGCGGGCGACTTCGCGAGTGGCGTGGCGGTCGCGCTGCGCAGCGAGCTCGCCAAGCTCACCAAGGCCGACGACTTCAACGCCGACCCGCAAGCCTGGGCGACGTGGATCGCGTGCGCGCAAGGGCTCTCCAGCAGCGACCCGGCACTGTGCCAGCGGCTGATCCTCGCGGGCCTCGAGGCCGTGCTGCTGCTGGGCCCCGAACCCACCGACGAACGCGTCTTCCAGATCGTGCGGCGGTTCGTCGTTGCGTTGCAGTGGCGGGCAGAGGACGAGAGCCGCGCCCGCCTGCTCGCGTGGTTCGAGGATCCTTCCATCACGGTCGCCGACCTGCACGCCGTCACCAACGTGCTGGCGACGGCATCAGGCGCGCCGGGCGTCGATCCCACCATGGTGCTGCCCGTGCTGGCCAGCCAGTCGCAGCGCGGCCAGGTGCGAGACCGCTTCGCCAACGCGTGGAACGTGCAATCCACGCTCGCGCACGGCGCGGTCGCCACCCGCTGGCTCAGCGAAGCGCGCCGGCATGTCTCGACGCCTCCCGAGAACTCCCAGGTCGCGCACGCTATCGACGCGGCCGTCTCGGCCCGTCTCATCACCGCGGCCTCGCTCCTGTGGCAAGGCCAGGCCAACGACGCCGACACGCAGCTGGTGCAACTGCGCACGGGCCTCGACCCCACCCAGCAGCGTGCCGCCGCAGGCACGCGATCTATCTACATGGCCAGCCACAGCGACCCGAGCGCGTGGGCGTTGCGATACCTCGAGCAGCGCAGGCCCGAACTGCAGGCCGACCTGCTCGATGAGCTCGTCCGCCACGGTCCCACACACGCGGTCGAGGCCGAGCTCGTCGCCGAGGCATTCCTGAGAGGCACCACGCAGGCCGTCCGCGAGCGGGCGGGCAACATCCTGATGGGCCACGCCAGCAAGCCCGTGGTGATCGCCGCCGTGCTCGAGACCTTCCCGCTACCCGGCGGAGACCAGCGGCGCCGCCAGATGGTTGAGATGGTGACGGGCGTGCGCCTGCCATCGGGCGACAACTGGGAGCTCGTCGCACGCCGATCGCTCGTCGAGCGTCTGCTCGAGCTGCTCGCCGCTGAGGGCGATCTCGCGCAGATCGACCGCGCCGCCGACGCGCTGGGTGAGGCCTACTCACGCGCGCTCTCGACCTCGAGCGACGCCTCGGCCCAGGACGATAACCCCACCGAACTGGCCGCCGAGTTGCTCTGGAACCGCGCCCGCCAGCGTGCAGACCGCCTCGTGCCGCCGACGGTGTGGCCTTGGACACCCGGCGAGGTCGATCGCCGGCTCGCCGGACGCACGCGGCTGGCGCACGGCCGCGTGCAGTGGTTCGCGGCGTACCAGTCCGCCCTCACGGAGATCGAGCTCTACAACACCGCCGCCGAGCGTCCGTCGCTCGCGCTGCGGCTGAGCGACGAGCTGAAGACCATGCAGGAAGCGCGTCGCGAGGCCCGCGGCGTGCTCGAGCAGATCGCCATCGTCGAGCGCGCCCGCCTGCAAGCCTGGCTGCTCAAGCTCTCCGAAGCCACGGCGGGAGGCCCGCAATGAACCGTGTGCTGTGCACCATCCTCGCGATCGCCCTGCCGTGCGTGGCGTTCGCCCAAGAGTTCGCCCCGCCCGTGCAAGAGCCCGAACCCGAGCCGCAGCCCGAACAGGTCGAGCCCGAGCCAGAACCCGAAGCCAATCCGCTGCGCACCGCCATGGAGCGCGTGCCGCGCTTGCGCGAACGCCTGACGGCGCTCGACGCCACCGACGCGATGGCGTACATCGAACTGGCCGAAGAGGTCTCTTCTGAAACCGGGGCGCCGGAAGACCGAGACCTCGCACGCCAGCTCTACGCCGTGGCCTATGACCTCGAACGCACCACACGCGCACGGCCCGAAGTGATGGCCGGCGCGTGCCTGGGCCTGGCATCGCTCGAAGCCTCGGACGAGGGCTCGGCCTGGCTTTATGCCGTCGCGGGCCTCGTCGACCCTCGCGCCACGCGGGGCGCGGGTGCGGGCGTGACAACGATCGCCGTCGCGCCCGAGGTCGCCTTGGCCGCGGCGAACGCGCTCGGGCTCGCACGCTCGGGCGAGGGCAGGCGTGCGGGCAGGATCTACGAAGACCCGGCCGTCCACCAGGTGTTCGAGCGCTACGGCAGCCTGCTGGGCGGCAGCGGCGGCCTGAGCGGGCTCAGCCGCTTCGAGCGTGCCTTGCGTGACTGGCCCGACCTCGAGTGCGGCGGCTCGCGTGTGATCACCCGACGCGGCGAGGACGGCGTCGAGACGCTCCTGTGCCCGACCTGCCGTGGCAACCCCGGCCCGCCCATGAGCGAGGCCGAGTTCCTCAGCCATCTCCGCTTCGAGAGCCGGCTGCTGCGTGGCATCCACCAGAGTTGGGGCGCGCAGATCGCCGCCGACGGCGGAGCGCCGCTGCTGGACCCAGACCCCGACCGCGTGCCCGAGCTCTTGCTCGCCCGCTATGGGGTGGACACCAGCAAGCGGCTGTGGCGCGAAGGCCGATGGGTGGCGCAGCCAGGCAGCACGCCCGCCGCGACGAGCGAGCCTGAAGAACCCGCACCCGATCCATCGGCCGACGGAGCGCCAGAGCCGGCTCCCGGCCCATAGACTGGCTCCCTAAGGAGCCAAGACCATGTCCGATGCCCCCCAGCCGACCGCCGACGCCAGCACGCCAGCCGAGGGCGAGTCGTTCTTCAAGCCCGAGATCGTCTTTGAGGACTTCGCCCGTGTCGACCTGCGCGTCGCCAAGGTGCTCGAGGCCAAGGCCCACCCCAACGCCGACAAGCTGCTCGTGCTCAAGCTCGACGACGGCAGCGGCACGCCCCGCCAGATCTGCGCGGGCATCAAGGCGTATTACCAGCCCGAGCAGCTCGTGGGCAAGAGCATCGTGGTCGTGGCCAACCTGGCCCCGCGCCAGCTCCGAGGCGAAGAGAGCCGCGGCATGCTGCTGGCCGGCAGCGACGCCGCCAAGGGCGCCGAAGAGCGCACCGTGGTGCTGCTGAGCCCGATGGGCGACCTGCCCCCGGGCTCAACCGTCAGTTGATTGCCTGAATCAGGTGCTTACCGTGGCCCGCGACGAGGCCCGCCCTCGGGGCGTGCGCCTTCCCGGTCGCTGGTGGCGCGGTCGAGCATCGCCTGCACCTCGGCCTCGATGCGCTGGCTCCGCTCGGCACGCTCGCGCTCGAGCTTCTCACGCGCACCATCCAGCCGCTGCCCCATGCGGTCGAGCAACTGCTCGCGGCCATCGAGCTGCGCGTCGTACTGCTCGGCGACCACTGCCGTGAGCTCTCGCCGCAGGTTGGCCAGCACATCGGCCGTCAGCGTGCCCGCCGACGCGGCCTGACGCACGCGGCCCAGCACGTCGGCGATGCGCATGCCGTTTCGCAGGCGTTCGAGCGCGGGGCGAAACTCCTCGGAGCCCTTCTCCTTCAGATCGATCAGTCGCTCGACCTCGCGCCGCAGGCGGAAGACCGCGCGGCGCACGTCCTCGGAGTCTCCGCCCTCGCGCAGACGCTTGGCCATCTCCGGTGCGTGCTCGTCGAAGAACGCGAAGATGCGATTGCGCCAGAGCGCGTAGTCCTCGGGATCCATCGCCTCGGGCGACTGTGGGCCTTCCTGGTTGCCGCGCATGCCGCGACCACCACCCTCACGCTCGCGCTCGCCGGCGCCGCGACCGAACTCGCCCAGCAGCGCCAGCTCGCCGCGATCGCGCAGCTCGGCGATGATCTCGGCGGGCGACTCTCCGGCGTCGAGCCGGTCCATGATCTCCTGCAGGCGCTGCTCCTGCCGCTGGACGGTCTCGAGCCGGCGTTCGAGTAGGCCGCGCAGCCGGCCGGGGTCGCCCTCGCCGCGCTCTTGAGGCGGGGGAGGTGGCGGGCCATCCTGCGTCAATCCCATCGAGCCCAGCGTGCACACGCCGGCCATCGCGATCAACACCAACGCCTTGCCGCGACGCCCCACCATCAGCTCGCTCCCGTCTCGCTGTCGAGCGACCACGCCTCGACCGTGGGCTCCCAGCCCTCGTCGAGTTCCTGCGCGTCCTCGGCCAGCGTCGTGCCCCACGACGAATCGGTGAACAGGTCGGCATAGGCCAGCACGTCGCTCACGTGATCGTCCAGGGCCACCGTGCTCACGCGGCCCGGATCGGGCTGCGCCGAGTTCGACGGCACCAGCCACGCCGCGCCGGCCCACGCCAGCAGGCCCACCGCGGCTGCGGCGGCCACCGGCGCGATCCAGCGCAGCGGGCCGATCTTGCCCGCGACGCTCGCCGGCTGGGCGCATCCCTCTCGCAGCGCCCGCACCGACGAGTCGAACACGCGGGCCTCCAACCCCTCGGGCGCATCGCCCGGCATCGCGCGGATCTGGCTGGCCAGGTCCTGCAATTCGCTCGGGATGTCCGTTGAGATGTCCTCGTGCCGTGCCATGAAACCCCTCCGAAACTCGCTCGCTCTCACTCGCTCCAGGGGCCTAACGCCCGAGTTGGCTGCTTAATGCAACCCCGAACGTCCAAGAACCCCTCAAAATACCCTACGCCGTCGACTGCGACGCGCCCTCCAGCACGCTCCGCAGCTTCCGCAAGGCCCGGTGGTGGCGTGCCAGCACCGTGCCCAGCGGCTGCCCCAGCAATTCAGAAATCTGCTTGAAGCTCATGTCGGCCCGATGCCGCAGCTCGATCACCTCGCGATCGGCCGGCGCCAGGCCAGCCAACGCGGTGTGCAGGTCGCCGAAGCCGGCTGGATCAGCGGGCGCCTGGGCCTGCACGGGCACCGCCTCGGCCGCGTCGCCCATCTCGTGGGTCTGCCGCCGCTTGCGGGCCCGGGCATCGTCGCGCAGGCGGTTCATGGCCACGCGGAAGAGCCAGGCGTCGAAGCGCCCCTGCTCCTTGTACTGCCCCTGGCCCACCACTCGGGCGACCGTCACGAACACGCTCTGGGTGATCTCCTCGGCCCGCGAGCGGTCGCAGCCACGGCTGCGGAGCAGCCCATACACCCGCCTGGCGTAGGCATCGACGATGGCGCGCCAGGCGTCCTCGTCTCCGCCCGCCGCCTGGCTGAGCCAATGGCGGACCTGCCCCTCGTGCTCGAGGGGGCCGCCGGCCTCGGGTTGCTGTTCGTGCTCGTGGCTGGGCATGCCCGGTTCGCTTCCCCGCCCGTACCAAACGCCGACGGGCCGGCCCGCATTGCATCGGCAACCGCATAGCCTCGGCACCATGCTCGCCTTCACCGTTACCGCCACCACCACCGACCCAGCCGAGGCCCAGCGATTCATCGACTGGCTCTCTCCAGACCCCGCCAAGGGCGCGGCAGGCCACGCCGCCGACGTCGTCAGCTCGGGCGGCCACAGCGCCCAGATCGTCCGGATAAACCCCAAGACCCCCGGCGACCCCATCGTCGTCGACTGCCGCTACCTGTTCGAGTCGGCCGAGGCCTTCGCCGCCTACGAGAACGGCCCGGCTGTGCCGCTGCGGGCCGAGGGCCGAGAGCTCTTCCCGCCCGATGGACCGCTGAAGCTGGTGCGCACAGTGGGCGAGGTGGTGGTGGAGGCTGGGGTGGTCCGATAGGTACCCGTGCGGATGGCCTCGAATCGCCCGATGACCGAACGGGTGGCGGGGATCATCCGTAGACACCCGATCCTCACGTCACTGGCCTCTCACGACACGCCCGCCGGAGCCCCGCGTGCCCAACTCAGACGAGCGGCTATTCGAGCAGTATCGAGCGGGCGACCTGGACGCGTTCCGGCAGCTTGTCGAGCGTTATCGGAATGACCTGACGCGGTTCCTCTACCGCCTCACCGGCTCGGCCCACGCCGCCGAGGACGTTTTCCAGGACACATTCCTTCAGGTCCACACCTCTGCGGCCAGTTTTGATACTTCTCGGAGGTTCAAGCCCTGGCTATTCACGATCGCGGCGAACAAGGGGCGGGACTACCTGCGTAAGAAGGGCAGGCGGCCGGCCTCGGAGCTCAACGCCCCGATCGCCAGCGACGGAGAGGGCACGACGTTCATCGACCTGTTGGAGGTCGACGTGCCCGCGCCCGACTCAGGGCTCGAACGCCAGGAACTGGAGCGGCTCGTGCAGGACGCGGTGCAACGGCTCTCGCCCACGCTACGGGAGATCCTCCTACTGGCGTACTTCCAGCGGCTGAGCTATGCCCAGATCGCCGACGACCTGGAGATCCCCCTGGGCACGGTCAAGAGCCGCCTGCACGCGGCGGTGGCGTCCTTTGCCAAGCACTGGAAGGCCGTCATGCACGAGCGCAATCTGACCGAGACCGGCCAGGCCCATTCGGATCGAGACTCGAAGGGGAGCACGCTTTGAACCCGACGCGCGATGATCTGCCCAACTCGCCCGATGGCGGCCCCGAGGCCCGGCTGAACGAGGCCGACGCCCAAGCCGTGGATCGCTGGATGGACGGCCAGCCCGCCGAGACGGCCCGCGACCTGCGTCTGGCCAGCCTGCTCGGCATGCTGAACGCCGAGAGCGCGATCTCCGCCGACTCGACCCTGACCGACCTGACCATGCTGCGGATCCTGCGTGCCAGCGGCTCGCAGGTATCCGTTGATGCACACGCGGACGCGACCCCCGAGCTGACGCCCATGGACGCCGAGGCGCTCGACGCGTGGATGCTCGCGGGCGGCCGGGTCGATCGCGTCCCGTCGGCCATGCGTGAGCGTGCCGCCCGGCACGAGGCGCTGGCCAACATGGTGAGCGCGGGGCCCGCCCCGGCGCTCTCGGGCGACGTCGTCGACAAGATCATGACCCAGGTGGCGATGACGCCCAGCAAGCGCGGGGCGGCCGACCAGCCCGAGATCGCCGGCCGCATCCGCCTGGCCGACCTGCTGTCGATCGCGGCCGTGCTGGTGGTGGGCGTGTCGGTCATCTGGCCCATGCTGACCTCGATGCGTGAGGCCCACTATCGCACCGTCAGCTCGGCCCGCATGGCGGCCGCGGGCAATGGCATGGCCGCGTATGCCGCGAGCTATGGCGCCCTGCCCCAGGCCAGCGCGTCTCTGGCGGGCGACCCCTGGTGGGAGGTGGGTGAGAACCCCGACCACTCCAACTCGGCCAACCTCTTCACGCTGGCCCGCGACGGCTTCGTGGAGCTCGCCCAACTCGCCAGCCCGACCAACCCCGTGGCCCCCACCGCCGTGAAGGGCGAGGACGCCAGCGATTGGGGCTCACTCGAGGAAGTCTCGTATAGCTATCGCAACATGTTCGGCGGGGGCAGCGACGCCTTCGCCCTGACGCCCGCCAGCGTGCTGATGGCCGACCGCTCGCCCATCGTGCCCCGCTCGCGTCGCGGTGAGGCCGCCCGGGCTGACGTGAACTCCATGAACTTCGCCGGCCGGGGCCAGCACGTGCTCTTCGGCGACGGCTCGGTGCTGTGGCTGACCAGCCCCGTGCTGAAGAACGGCGACAACATCTGGCTGCCCGGCAGCATCGAACGCGACCTGGCCCGTGACGGCCAGGCCACCCTCACCGGCCGCGAGACGGCCGATGGGGTGGAGGACGCGTTCCTGGTGCCTTAAGGGGCATCCCTTGCTCGAACTCGAGAGCGGCTTGCTTTTCAGAAGCGAGCCCTGCGCCTAGCATCCCCGCTCCCATGGGCCCGTTGGCCTGGGGAGACTGGAAAGGGTTGATTGCCATGCCGAAGACCAAGCCCCACAAGGGCACGCTCAAGCGGATCCGGATCTCCAAGACGGGCAAGGTCCGCCACCGCTCGGCCAACCACAAGCACTTGAGCTCGCACAAGTCGGGCAAGCGGCTGCGTCAGCTCCGCAGGGACCGCCAGCTGAGCAACCCCGACGCGAAGCGTCTGGCGAAGCTGCTCTTCCGTCGCCTTCGCGGCCGGACGCAGGCCCGCGCCACGCTCAAGCGCAGCCCCAGCCCCGAGCAGCGTCGCGCGGCTCGTGAGGCGGCGGCGGCCGAGAGCTAAGCCCACCCGACACCTGTTTCGGAACATCGAATCGAAAAACACGTTGGCCTCGGCCCGGGCCATAAGCCGGCTGGATGCACCAGCCGCCCCGTGTCGAGAGCAGGAGGTTCTGACCCATGCCCCGCGTTCGTATCGGCTCTGCTCGTAACCGTGCCCGCAAGCGCATCCTCCGCGACGCCCGCGGCTATTACGGCGCCCGCGGCAACCACCGCTACCTGGCCAAGGACGCCGTCGTCCGGGCCGGCGCGTACGCCTACGAGCACCGTCGCCTCCGCAAGCGCGACATGCGCAAGCTCTGGATCACCCGCATCACCGCCGCCTGCAAGATGCGCGGCACGCGCTACAGCGTGGTGATCAACGGGCTCAAGATGGCCGGCATCACGCTCAACCGCAAGATGCTCAGCCAGGTGGCCATCGAAGACCCCAAGCTCTTCGACACGCTGGTGGAGACCGCCCTGAAGCACACCACCGCCGGCAACCCGGGCGAGTACAAGCCCGCCGCGGCCTGAACGCTTCTAAAACCAAGAGCTTCGACTGAACATGCGACCCACGCCCACCGGCGTGGGTTTTTCAATCCTCGCGCAGGAACTTGCGGAGCTGGGCCTGGGCCTTGTTGAGGTCTTGCTGGAGTTGGCGGACGCGGAGCAGCGAGCGCACGCGGGTGAGCAGTTCCAGCTTGTTGACCGGCTTGGTCAGGAAGTCGTCGGCCCCGCAATCGACGGCCCGCTCGACGTCGCCCACCTCGCCCAGGGCGGTGACCATGATGATGGGGATGTCTCTGGTCTTCGGGTCGTTCTTCAGCCGCTCGGTGGCCTGGTAGCCGCTCATGCGGGGCATCATGATGTCCATCAGGATCAGGTCTGGCGCGTCGGCGGCCACCGAGTCGAGGGCGGCCTGGCCATCGTGGGCCACCGAGACGTCTACGCCCAGGTCATCGAGGTAGGCCTCGAGCAGTTCGGCATTCTGGGCGTTGTCGTCGACCACGAGCACGCGGCCGGTGAGCGGGCCGGCGTCTGAGGCGGCTGGGGTGGGCTCGGGTTGGGTAGTCATGGGCGCCTCCGGGAGAGCGGCGTGGCCGGCGGGCCAGGGGCCGAGAACGGACTAACCTGAGCGTAGACGCCCATCGCTCACATGCGAAGGCTCGGCCTGCCGATGGTGGGCTTGATCATCTGGATTCGGCAACGCGACGAAAGCGGCACGGAGGCGCCAATGGCTGTGGATGTGGCTCGGGGGTTTGGGCTTGGACGGACCGCGACTGGGCTGCTGGCCTCGTTGCTGGTGCTGGTGGCGACGCTGCCGGTCTTTGGCGACCTGCAGCGCGACCTGGAGCGGGCCATCGCCAACGCCGGGCTGGACGGCATGGACATCGGCGTGAGCGTGGTGGACCTGCGCTCTGGCCGGCGGCTGGCGGAGATCAACGCCTTCGAGCCGCTGATCCCCGCGAGCAACATGAAGCTGCTGACCAGCGCCAGCGCGCTGCTGAGCCTGGGCGACGACTTCGTGTTCGACACGCGGTTCATCCTCGACGGCGAGAAGCTGATCGTCGTGGGCTCGGGCGACCCCGGGCTGGGCGACCCGACGCTGCTGAGCGCGCTGCCCGAGCCGATGGACATCGAGGCGCTGGTCGACTTCATCGCCAACGCGATCGCACAGTCTGGCGCCAAGACCATCCGCGAGGTCGTGATCGATGACCGGGCGTTTGATCGCGAGGCCGTACACCCGAGCTGGCCCAGGGACCAGTTGCAGTATTACTACTGCGCCGAGGTGGGCGGGCTGAACTTCCATCTCAACGTCGTCAACGTGTACGCCAGGCCCACGACGCTCAACCAGCCGGCGCGCGTGGTGATCGAGCCCAACGCGAGCGGTGTCGAGATCGAGAACACCACGACGACGGTGCCGTCGCGCACGTCGGCCGGCCGGGCCCATGCCAGCGCGATCCACATCCGCCGCGAGGGCAACGGCAACCACCTGCTGGTGTCGGGGCAGGTGTCGAGGTCGGAGGGCGCCCCCACCGCCGTGCGCGATACGGCCATCCTCTTTGGCGAGATGCTGGCCGAGCGGTTGGAGAAGAGCGGCGTGGTGATCGGCCTGGCCCATGGCCTGCCCAGCGACGCCGTGCGACGCATCGGTGAGAGCGAGACGTACGAGGGTCGGCCCGTGCTGGTGATCAAGACGCCCATCACCGAGGTGATGCGGCGTTGCAATACCGATAGCTACAACCTGCACGCCGAGGCCTTGTTCAAGACGCTGGGGCACGCGCTGACGGGGCAGAGCGGCAGCTGGGCGCTTGGCGCCGCGTCGATGCGATCGATCCTGGTCGATGCGATCGGGCCGGGCAGTCTGGATGGGCTGCGGATCTCGGACGGCAGCGGCATGAGCCGGAACAACGCCGTCGCGCCCGCGACGCTGACGGCGCTGCTCGCGCACATGAACATCGTCAGCGATGAGGGCGTGCGCACGCTGTTTCGTGAGTCGCTCGCGCAGTCTGGCGAGGGCACGCTGAGCCGCAACTTCCTGTCGACCCGCGAGCTGCGCGGCGACGTGCGGGCCAAGACGGGCTACCTCAACGGCGTGCGCGCCATCACCGGCTATGTCATGCCCAAGGGCAGCAGCGAGCCGACGGTGGCCTTCTCGATCCTCATGAACGACTTTACTGCGGGTCAGAGCCTGCGCAGCCGCGAGCTTCGTAACGAGCTCGTGCGGATCATCGATCGCGTCGGTGCGGGCCAGGGCGCTGGCGCGGTGGTCGTCGAGCCCGACGCCCCCTGATCAGCCGGGGCCCACGACTTCTCGGATATCCTCGAACTTCGCCGAGATCGGGCGGACGCGTTGGGCCGCGGCGGGATCGCTGCGGATGACCGGCGGCCACGCGCGCACGCTCTGGCCTCGCAGGGCGCCGGTGGTCTTGGGCGTGGCGTCCCAGGCTCGCACGCGCAGGCCATCCTTCACACGCAAAGCATCGCGGCCCGGATCGCTATTGGCCAGGAAGTGGAACATGGCCTCGTCGAGGTTGTGCACGTTGACACCCTGGCCGACGAAGACGACGTAGGGCACGGCATCGCCGATGGCTTCGCACACACGGGTCCACAGCGATTCGACCGCCTCGGCCCGCGCGTCGGTGGCGATGAAGAGCCAGCCGGGCACGGGCATGGCGGCGCCGGGCACGCCCGAGACGATGCGCTGCGGGTCTGGCAGGGTTCGCATCGGCGGATCGTCATGCAGGCGATCGCCGGGCATCTTGTGCGTGCAATCGAAGCCGATCTTGGTGCCCGCGCCCAGGGCCGGAGCGGCGTGGTCGAGGATGTCCAGCGGCCCCTCGGTGAGCACGACGTCGCTGATGGGGTCGCATCGCTCGGCGGCCAGTTGCAGCACGGCTCTGGCGTCGTGCACGTCGGCGTCGCTATCGACGATGAACAGGCACTTGGTCCAGGCCATCTGCCCAGCGCCCCAGATGCTGGCCATGACGCGACGGCCCTGCATGGCGTAGGCCTTGTTGATCTTCACCATCGCGCAGTTGTGGAACGCGCCGAAGAGCGGCAGGTCGTAGTCCTCGATGTCGTGGACGATGGTCTTGAGCAGCGGCAGGAACAGCCGTTCCGTCGCCTTGCCCAGGAAGTAGTCCTCCTGCGGCGGTAGACCGACGACGGTCGTCGGATAGATCGCGTTCTCGCGGTGGGTGAAGGCGGTGACCTTCACGATGGGGTAGCGATCGGGCATCGAGTAGAAGC